>USLH01000089.1 GCA_900555435.1 uncultured Oscillospiraceae bacterium
GAACCTGCGTTCGCCGCTGCTGGACGGCATCGCCGAAGGTTCGTACGTCTACTACGTGCACTCGTACGCTCCGACCGTCAACGGTGACACGATCGCCACGACCGTTTACGGCGAAACGTTCAGCGGCGCGATCAACCGCGGCAACTTCTTCGGGACGCAGTTTCATCCGGAAAAAAGCGCCTCGGTCGGCGAACGCATCCTACAAAACTTTTTAACGCTATGATTGAAATTATCCCGGCAATAGACCTGATCGGCGGCCAGTGCGTCCGGCTAACGCAGGGCGACTACGACCGCCGTACCACCTATTACAAAGACCCGCTCGACGCGGCTCGACGCTACGAGGACTGCGGCATCCGGCGGTTTTTCGTCATCGCCGGCTTTCAGGCGGAAAAGCTCCGGGAGCACCTGTCGGGGCGCAGCAATGTGACCGTGGTGGAAAACCCACGCTATAAGTGGACGGGCACCATGTACGGCTTGAGCCTGCTGGAAGGAAAAGTCGAAGGCGGCTTCCTCCTTCTGAAAAGCGACCTTGTGTTCGAGCAGAAAGGCGTTTCCGCCCTTCTGGAATCGGAAAGCCCCTTCAGCGCCCTTCTGGCGGCGCCTTCCGGCCACGGGGACGAGAGCTTCGTGGAGCTGGATCAGGAGGGGGACATTTTCCGGATCAGCAAGGACATCCACCAGATCAACCGGATCCAGGGGGAAATGACCGGGGTGGTCAAGCTCTCCGAAGAAGTGTTCCGGCGGATGCTTTCCTATTTTTCCGAAAATGAGAACCCTTACCTCAATTACGAATACGTCCTGGAAAACATCGGGCGGCTTTACCGGTTCCGGGGCGTCATGGTGGACGACTTGGTCTGGAGTAAGGTGGAGACCTCCCGGCAGTACGAGATGCTGGTCAACATCCTCTATCCCCGGATCCAGCGGAAAGAGACCCAGATGCGGGAAAAGCTGGCGGCAGACACGCTGACGCAGATCCTGAACATTTCCCCGGAGGACATTGTGGAGATCTCCTTCGCCGGAGGGATGACCAATACCAACTACTATGTGGAGCTGAAACAGGGACGATACATCCTGCGGCTGCCCGGCCGGATGACGGAAAGCCTGATCAACCGGGAAAACGAGGAGCGAAATGCGAAAATTGCTTCCGATCTCGGGTTTAACTGTCGCTTGGTTTACAGCAATGCCGCCACCGGCATCAAGGTCAGCGAGTACATCGACGGAGCCGAAACCTTGAATCCACGGACGGCACGGCTGGAAGGGAACATCCGGCGCACCGCCGACATCCTCCGGCGGGTACACCAGTCGGAGATGCCCCTCAAAAACCGGTTCGACCCCTTTGAGGAATCCTTGCGGTACGAGGAGCTTTTAAAGGGCGAAAACGCCAAAATGTACAAGGGCTACGACCAGCTGAAGGTGCAGGTCATGGCGCTTTATCAGCGGCTGAAGGACATCGGTTACGACCAGCTGCCCTGTCATAACGACTTGGTGGCGGCGAATCTGGTAAAGGATAAGGACGGGCGTCTTTACCTCATCGACTGGGAGTATTCGGGCATCAACGACCCGATGTGCGACGTGGCGGCGTTGTTTCTGGAAAACGACTTCACACCTGAGGATGAGGAGCTCTTTTTCCATTATTATTTCAAAGAAGGAGCAGATCTGTCGGTCATCCGGGAAAAGCTCCTGATCTTCAAGATCTCGCTGGATTTCCTCTGGAGCATCTGGACGGTGCTCAAAGAAGCAAAGGGCGACGACTTCGGCAGCTACGGCCTTGACCGTTTCCGCCGGGCCCAACGTCTTTGTGGGGAATACTGGGAGACCTACGGCAAATAAGGGAGGACAAAAAGTGGATCTTAAGAAAAAAACGGAAAGCCGCATCGACTGGAGCCTGACGGTTTTCCCGCTGCTTGCTATCGGAGCAATGGCTCTGCTGCTCATTCTGTTTCCGGAAAATTCGTCGAAGGTGATCGAGAGCCTTCGGAATTTTCTGGTCAACGACATCGGATTTGTGTACATTCTCTTCGGGCTGGGGATCCTGATCGTGTCCCTTTTCATCGCCTGCTCCAAATGGGGGAAGATCAAGCTGGGGAACTTGGAAAAGCCCCGGTACAGCAATTTCAGCTGGGGTACGATGATCTTTACCTCCACCATGGCAGCGGACATCCTTTACTGGGCGCTGATCGAGTGGGCGTACTACTTCAATGAGACCCCCTTCGCCATGGAGAACATGACCTTGGCGCAGAAGCAGGACTGGTCTTCCCGGTATCCGCTTTTTCACTGGGGACCCATCCCGTGGGCGTTCTACATCCTTCCGGCGGCGGCATACGGCTACATGATGTATGTAAAGAAGTCTCCCCGGCAGCGGATGAGTGAAGCCTGCCGGCCCATCCTCGGGAAAAAAGTGGACGGCGTTTTGGGAAAAGCCATCGACCTGTTTGCAGTGGTAGGACTTTTAGCGGCCACGGCCACGACCTTCTCGCTGGCGACCCCTCTGCTTTCCCAGGCCATCTGCTCTCTGACCGGGTGGAACCCTTCCCACTTCCTGACCATCGGGATCCTGGTGCTCATTGCCGTGGTCTTCACCTTGGCGGTCATCTTCGGCATCAAGGGCATTTCCAAGGTGGCAAACATCTGCGTGTTCTTGTTCTTTGCGTTGCTGGCGGTGTTTCTCTTCGGAGGGCCGGCACGGTATATCATTGAGACCGGCGTTTCCGCTATCGGCGGCGTGGCAAACAACTTCCTTGAAATGTCCACCTGGATGGATCCCCTGCGGCTGTCCGGCGACGGCGTTACCGGCTTCCCGCAGAAGTGGACCATCTTCTACTGGGCTTATTGGATCTCTTGGGCGGTGGCGACCCCCTTCTTCATCGGAAAGATCTCCGAGGGCCGCACCATCCGCCAAACGATCTTAGGCGCTTACATCAGTGGCATTTCCGCCACTTTCACCGCCTTTATCGTCTTCGGGAACTACGGCCTTTACCAGCAGGTCACCGGAAAGGTGGACGTGGCGGGCCAGCTGGCGGCGGGGGCGACCCCTGCGGAAGCGATCCTGTCGGTTTTTGAGACGCTTCCCATCGCAAAGATCGCCATTGTCCTGCTGATCCTCGCCATGATCGCTTTCTATGCGTCCACCTTTGACGCACTGACCATGGTGATCGCCTCCTATTCCGTCAAAAACATCAAGGAAGGGGAGGAGCCTTCCCGGAAGCTGCGAGTGTTCTGGAGTGTGGTCTTCATCCTGCTGCCTATCGCACTGCTCTTCAGCGACAGCACCCTTACCATGCTGCAGACCCTGTCCATCTGTGCGGCGCTGCCCATTATGATCATCATCGGGATGGTCGTGGTGAGCTTTATCAAAAATCTTAAGCACCACGGGGAAACCGCAAAAGCGGAAGAGTCCGCCGAAAAAGAATAAGAGGCGCCCCCTCTCGGAGAAAATCCGGACAGAGGGGGCGTTTTCGGCTGTTATAAAAACCTGCCGGTTCCTTGTTAAAACGGGAACCGGCAGGTTTCTTATCGGAGGGTCAGTGCGATTGTGGTGTTTCGGTCGTTCCCCACAAAATTCGGGCAGGGGAAGCAGAAGTTTAAGGAAGGAGCGGCGGTATCCAGATGGAAGTCCAGATAGTGGGGAGTGGCTCGATAGACCATCCGCAGATGGAGGGTGTCCCCATCCCATGCGGCGGATGCGCCGATGGGTTCGCCCTTCATGGCAGGCTCCCGGACGCCGGCGGCGATCATATTGTTGGGCACGGGGAAGCCATCGATATTTCCCAGACGATAAGCGGGGGCGCCGAAGGGGATCCGCCAGGAGGCGTTTTCGGCGGTGAAGATCAGCTCGCCGCCTTGCTCCGAAGTGGAGACGGAAACGCCGGTAAAGCCGTATTCGTTGTCCTCGCAGGCATAGGCGGCGCTGAAGCTCCGGCCAACGCCGTCGGGGGTGAAGCAGGAAAGATGCTTCAGCCGCTCAGACAGCTTCTGATCCGCTTCTGAGGCAGGCAGGGGAGCATCGTGGAAGGCAGGGAGGAGATTCTCCCAGATCAGATCCAGTACCTCCTGCATGCTGCCTACAAAAGAGGTCAGGGCAAGAACAGCGTGGAACTTGGGGATAGCGACCATATACTGGCCGTAAGCGCCGTCAAAGCGGTAGCAGCCGTGCTGACACCGCCAGATCTGATAGCCGTAGCCGCAGATCCAGTCGGGCGCTGTATTGGAGGGGGAATTGTCGATCTGGGCGGAGGTGGCTTCCTTTACCCACTCTTCGGAAAGGAGCCGCTTGCCGTCGAAAATGCCGCCGTTTAAGTAAAGCTGCCCCAGCTTCGCCAGATCCTCGGTGGACACATGGATGCCCCATCCGCCGCAGCAGATGCCTTGAGGGGAACGATCCCAGGTGACACCGGTGATGCGGAGCGGCTCAAAGAGCCGGGGGGTCAGGAAGGCGATCAGATCCTGTCCGGACACCTTCTGGACGATGGCGGAGAGCAGATAGGAAGCGCCGGAATTGTAGACGAACTTGGTCCCGGGACGGTGCTCCACGGGGCAGTGAAGGAAGATCTTCACCCAGTCGCCGTCCGGTTCCAGCCGCATGGCGGGAAGGGTGTCCTTATCGTTTCCGGTGCCCATCCGAAGGAGGTCACGGACTTCCATGGCCGCCAGATTTTCCGGGACCGGGTCGGGGAGCTTGTCCGGGAAGAAGGAAGCGACCTTGTCGTGGATCGAAAGCAGCCCTTCCTGTACGGCGAAGCCTACCGCAGTGGACGTCCAGCTTTTGCTGATGGAGAAAAGGTGCATTTTATCCTCCCGGCAGTAGGGGGAGAAGTACCCTTCGGCGACCGCTTTCCCCTCCCGGAGAAGGAGAAGCCCATGGAGGTTTATTTTCCGCTCCTGGCAGGCATCCAGAAAGCGCAGGATCCCGTTGGCGTCCACGCCGGCTTCGGCGGGAGTGACTGTGGGAAAATGACCGGTTTGACTCAACATACCCATACCCTCTTTCAATCTTTGCCTTTATTGTAGCGGTTTTTTACGAAAAAGGCAACGGAAAGCCGAAAAAGAGCAAGAAATTAGAAAAAATCACAATATTTTTACAAGGTCACTTTGCCCAGACAAGCCGGTGGAAGACAGGATAGGCCGCAAAAAACTGCTGCAGGTTGGTGCGTGAGGAGGCGCCGGGGTCATTGATGGAAAAGTTTTCCGCAGAAAGGCCCTTGCCGTTATAGCCGGTGACCACCACCCAATGTTGTCCGCCGGAGGAGGTCTTTGCGCCGCAGATCACCGGAGTCCCTTGCAAAAGCAGGCTGCGGAGGGTCAAAAGCGGGTCGTCCGGGGTATCCAAAAGGTAGTTTTCCGGCCAGTAAAGGGCGCCGCCGGGGGTGTAGGTAAGGCGGCGGCTCATCTCGGCAGGCGTAACAGCGGTTTCAGTGCGGTAGGATTCGGCCATGGAAAGAGCGGTGACGGCGCACCCGATCTGCCCGATGGTCTTTCCGGAGGAGCCGAGGGTCAGGGAAGACCATCGGGAGTCCGTTTGCAGATAAGAAGGAACGGAAAGGAAAGCAGAGGTTTTGGAAAGGTAGGAGCTCATAACATAGCCGGTCTTTGTTCCGCCCCAGAGGATGCGGCTCCATTTGCCCGATCGGGACAGGACGGTGACGGCCGTCCCTTTGGGGAGGGAGGTGAGGACGGAAAAGCTCATGCCGGCTCCGCTGCGGACGTTTAAGGAGCCGGACTGAGTGGAAACGACGGCGGTAAAGCTGGATGGAAGCTCAGAAAGGTAAGCGCCGCTGCAGTAGCCGTAGAAGTTGGGGGCGTATTCTACCTTCCACCAATCGCCGTGTTGAGAGAGAAGAGAGACCGTTCCCCCTTTTGGTAGAGAGGAGACGACGGACGCCGAGGCAGAGGGAGCGCTCCGGACGTTTAATCCGGTGGAGGCAGTGGTCACGGTGGCGGCGGAGGCCGCATGGACGGAAGTGCCGCCAAAAGCAAGAAGAAGGGCGGCGGACAGGGTAAATGCAAACTTTTTCATAAATCACCTCAAAAGAACGAAAATGCGGAGGGTGTCGGATTTTTGTTAGGATGCAGCCTATGGGAAGCAGGGCGGCTGCATCAAGCATTTGATTGAGCGGAGACTGAGGAATGCAGGTGTGCAGCCGGGGGAGACTGGGGCTGTGGGAGAGTTATGTCGGGCGGACGGGGTAAAAAGGTAGCTTCCGGGAGAGGGAAATAGGGCGGGCGTTGGGGTTTCGGCAGGGGTGAGGCGTTCCGTTGATGTCGGGAATGGACGGAGGGCTGCGGGATGAGTGACATCGGGGGGTGAAGGGGTGCAGGAGGGAAACGCTTTTGAGTATTTGATTCGGCGGGGAATACAGAGAAAGGGGAGTGGCGGGTAGAGGGAGGGTGGTTTATAGAAGAGGGGGAAAACGGAAAGGAACGGAGGGAGTGGGTGTTTGAGGGTTCGGTGGGGTATGGGAATCTATTGCTGGTGAGGGGGCGAAGGGCTGCGGGATGAGTGGTGTCGGATGGCGAAGAAAAAAGAGTGTACGGGAAAGTGTTTTCATATGTTCGATCGGGTGGAAAGTATGAGGAAAGAAGGGGTCAGATGAAAGGAAGAGATAGAGGAGCTGCGGGGATTGAGGAGGAACTGGTTTGATTGAAGCGGGCAGATGGCTGCCGGGAAGGGGCGGAATGTTTTTGAAATTCGGCGGAGGATACAGGGGGGAAGGCTTTTGGTTAATGATGAGAAAAGAGAAGAGCAGGGGTTAAAAGAAAGGAAAGCGTCCCCTATACGGGAACACGAACGGATCTCCGTCTTTTCTTTCTTAGGCTTTCAAAAAAAGAGGAGCAGCCGATCTTGGAAGCCCCCGTCGCTTCCGCTCGCAAGAAGGAAGCGCATTTCTCCGTTTTCAGGGAATTAGGATCGTGTGCTATGCCGTGCGGAGGAATGGCAGGGAGCTTTCAGGGGCGAAAAGGGAAAGACGGGGTGGAGGGCGACCGGTGTGGAGCTTGAAGCTATTATACTGCGGCTTTCGTCGAAACGGAAGGGGCCAAATTCTGGAAAAAGAAAGGCGGGGTTTTCTGGCGGCTCTTGTCAAGGGGTGGAAAATATGATAAGATGAACGTGGTTTTAAAATTCTGGGGAAACGGCTCCCGGTATGTTTTTGCCTCCATGGGGCAGGCTTTTAAGGAAAAGGGAACGATTATGAAAAATATCACACTGATCGGGATGCCCGGCAGCGGGAAAAGCACCATCGGCGTTTTGCTGGCTAAGGCTCTGAGAATGGATTTTCTGGATGCAGATCTGGTGATCCAGAAGCGGGAAGGGGCACTTTTGCAGGAGATCTTGGACAAGCGGGGCTTCGATGCCTTTAAAAAGGCGGAGGAAGAAGCACTTCTTTCCATCCATTGCGGGAATACTGTGATTGCCACCGGCGGAAGTGCAGTCTACAGCGCTCCCGGTATGAAGCATCTGAAAGAACAGGGTGTGGCGGCCTATCTGGAGCTCACCCTCCCGGAGATCCGGTCGAGACTTTTTAACCTTGCGACCCGGGGTATCGCCTTTCCGCCCGGAAAGACGCTGGAGGACATCTATCGAGAGCGGGCGCCGCTTTATGAGAAGTATGCAGACATCACCGTGAACGGCACGGGAAAGGTTCCGGAGGAGATGGTGGCGCTTTTGAAAGAGGCGCTCAAAAAGGAGGGGGCTTCCGAATGATCGCAAAGGATATGACGGTGGGAAGCCCGGTAAAGCTCCTATTGAGCTTTACGCTTCCGCTGACGTTAGGATACATGGTCCAGCAGCTTTACAGCATGGCGGACTCCATCATTGTCGGCAAGGGCATCGGTGTGGAGGCATTTGCGGCAGTGGGCGCCACAGCGTGGGTCAGCTTCCTGATCCTAGGCTTTGTCACCGGTCTGACCGGCGGGTTCAGCATCCTGACTGCCCAGTGCTTCGGAGCGGGAGACGCAAAAGGGCTGCGGCACACGCTGACTCAGGGGACGCTGCTTTCCGTTGCGCTTTCGCTGGTGGTCACGGTGGTGAGCATGGCCACCTGCAAGCCGCTTTTACAGCTGCTCCGCACCCCGGCGGATATTTTAGAGGATGCGAACGTCTATCTTTTAGTGATCTATGCCGGGACGCTGCCTACGGTTATGTATAACTTTTACGCTTCCATCCTTCGGGCGTTGGGGAATACGAAGGGACCGCTTTACGTTCTGATCGCTTCGGCACTGGCGAACATCGGGCTTGATTTGCTGTTCGTGATCCCCTTGAAAATGGGCGTCGGAGGGGCGGCGCTGGCTACCGTTCTGTCCCAGCTTTTGTCGGCGGTGCTCTGCTGGCTGATGCTCCGGCGGTATCCCATTTTAAAGACGGAGAAGGAAGACTGGAAGCTCTATCTTCCCATGCAGAAGAAGCTCATCGGCCTGGGGATCCCCATGGCGCTGCAGAATTCCGTTATTTCCATCGGCGGCATTATTCTGCAGTCGGTGGTCAACGGCTTCGGTTCGGCCTGCGTTGCCGGGTTCAGCGCCGCCAGCCGGGTGCAGGCTCTGGCGGATCAGCCGGGCTTTACCTTGGGGCTTGCCATCGCCACCTATGCGGGGCAGAACCTGGGAGCGAAAAAGCTCGACCGGATCAAGGACGGCGTGCGGAAGGGCGTGCTGATTTCCCTTATTATGAACGTGATCACCGGAGGAATCATCATCCTGCTGAATCGACCTCTGGTGCTGCTTTTCATGGATTCGGCGGAGGCGGAGGCGCTGGCTACGGCGCATCAGTACATCCTGGTCATGGGGCTTTTTGAGTGGGTGCTGGGACTTCTCTTCTTCTATCGTTCCGCCCTGCAGGGGATGGGGAACACCCTAATGCCCATGGCGTCGGGCGTGGTAGAGCTGGTCATGCGGATCGTGATCGTCCTTACCTTCCCCACCATGCTGGGAATGGGATTTTTAGGCGTCTGCATCGCAGAGGTAGGAGCGTGGACAGGCGCTGCTATCCTGCTGGCAGCGGCTTACTATACCTTCATGGCGAAAAAGTGCCGGGAAATAAAAAATGCCCCTGCCGAATCGTCGGCAGAGGCGTAAGCGTTTAAAAATAGCGGTGGTACCGAAGGTCAGGCTCCTCGTTTATGAGCCAGTCGGTGGCTTCCTTTAAGCCCTCTTCGGTCAGTGGGAAGCTGGCGGTGATGATCTGGTCTTCCGGGGTCTTGTCCTGGCAGTTGGGGCCCGGCCACGCCCAGAGGAGCAGTTCCTCTTCTTTAGGCACCATGCGGAAGCGGAAGTTCTTTACACTTCCGCTGTAGGGGTTTCCGGAGCGAAAATAGTGAAACCTCGGAATCTCAAAATCGGTCGACAAAAGGCATTCCTCCCATTCGGTTTTATTTTAACACATCAAAGGAGATGAGTCAATGGAATGGCTGCATTCCATCCTGAACACAGTGGTGGATTGGGCAATCCTGCTCTTTGAATCCATGGGTGTTGTGGTGATCGTGGTTTCCGGCATTCAGGGGATCGTTGAGTATGTGACGGGGAACCCGTTGACCCGGCTGAATCTGGCAAAGGGGATGGCCATGGGGCTGGAGTTCAAGCTGGGAAGCGAGATCCTGCGCACCGTGGTGGTGCGGGAGTTTTCGGAGATCTTTACCGTAGCGGGGATCATCCTGCTGCGGGCGGCCCTGACCTTCCTCATCCACTGGGAAATCCGGAACGAGGAAGCGGCTCGCTCCC
>USLH01000090.1 GCA_900555435.1 uncultured Oscillospiraceae bacterium
GGTTGAGGTAGCGGCTGCATTGATTCGAAAAGACGACACCTTTCTCATCTGTCAGCGCCCAGAGCAAAAAGCTCGGGGACTGCTCTGGGAATTTGTCGGCGGAAAACTGGAGCCGGGAGAAACCGGTGAAGAAGCACTGATCCGGGAATGTCAGGAGGAACTGGGAATTTGCGTGAAGCCGGAAGGAATTTTCTGTCAGGTGGTTCATAAATATCCGGACATTACCATTCGACTGTCTGTTTATAATGCCCGAATTGCAGAGGGAACGCCGCAGCTTTTGGAGCACAAGGATCTGAAATGGATTACGCCGAAAGAGATCCCGCTTTATGACTTTTGTCCGGCGGACGCGGATGTGCTTCGGAAAATTCAGGAGGCGTTTTAAGGGCGGCAGAGGAAAGGGCAGGGAGCACTCCCCTTCTCTGCAATCCGAGATAGCATCCTTTGCAGTCGGCAGCGGCTCCAAAAGGCCGAAAAGGGAACAAATGGGATAAGAGAAGTCGTCCGATGGGCTTTTTGGAGGTGTTGTTCCCGGTTCCCATTGAAATACCTGTCAACTCGGAGAGGATTTCCCTTTTCCTTTTTTCCATTTTCTACTGTTTTCAAAGCTTCCCTTCCTCACGCCCCCTCACAGTGGATTTCTTCGCCTTTTTGATTCGATACAAAGACGGGTTTGGTCGATTTCATGCCGGCACTCTTTAAGGTATGTTGCCTTTGAGGGATCAAAGCCTTCGGTGAGATGGCGCCGGTAGAGAGGTCTGTCGAAAGCGGTGCTCGCAGATGTTATGGTGACGGAGCCGGACAGCTTTTCCCTTTGCTGAGAGCGCTGAAAGGAGTTTGATTCTTCTGTTTCGTGCTTCCCCTCCAAAAAGGGCACAGCTTTAAGATAGAAGTTATGGCCTCCCTTTTTCGTCGAAAAATTCTTGCGAATAGCTGGGTCGACGAAAACACATATTCGCTGAGGCTTCCAAAAAGTCATAGCCACTGGCTAAGCCGGCTCTATAAGCGCCTATTGCCGGCAAGCGTCTCAAGACGCACGGAAGTTTATTTCGCCTGCATCACTTGCTCCACACACAGTCCGTAAACGAGCGACGGTTCTCTCTTTCTATTAACAGTTCGCTTTGCTTGATGCTTGAAGCAAAAGTTTTTTACGGAAACCAATGAGAAGTGCTTTACGAAGCGGAAGGCAGTACGTTTTGTCCGTCTCGTTTTTGAAAAAAGTTTTCTCAAGGAAAAATCTCAACCGTTTAAACGGAAAGCGCCAAGGCAGAAGGGGCAGATGTTTCCCAAATCTCCCAACAACCGGAAGAGCCATCCGGCTCCAGCACCATAACACCCATAACGATCCAAAGCAAGCGATGTCTCCGACAGATTTTATCCATTCGAGGATCTTCGTCACTCTTGATTTCCCTCGAAAGCGGCATACCCTAAAAAGCGTGCCCTACCCTTTTCAGCGTATGGAGGGGAAAAAGATAAAGGTAGCAAATATGCTGCCGGCGGTCTTGCTGGCCATTTTGACAGCGCATCTGCTTTTGAGTTTTTTGAATAAATGAAAAAGACGCTATGGAATCGACCACGGCGTCTTTCTTTTTTCCGAAAAAGGGGTGGGAGGTGCCCCAACAACAACCTCCCGTGACGTTTTCGGGATTTTTTACAGCATGGATTTGTACAGTGCTTCGATGTCTTCCAGAGTAGGATCCTTGGGGTTGCCGGGACGGCAGGCGTCATCCATGGCAGACTGAGCGAGGAACGGGATGTCCTCTTCTTTTACGCCTACTTCGGTAAGAGTGGCGGGGATTCCCACGTCCTTGGACAACTGCTTCACAGCGTCAACGGCGGCTTTCCGGTACTCTTCCTGAGTCATGGAGTCCACGTTGGCAACGCCCATGGCCCGGGCGATCTCCCGGTACTTCTCACCGGTAGCAGGAGCGTTGTACTCCATTACGGTCGGAAGAATGATGGCGTTGGCGACACCATGAGGGGTGTCATACACAGCACCCAGAGGATGCGCCATGGAGTGAACGATGCCCAGGCCAACATTCGAAAAGCCCATACCGGCAATATACTGACCCAGAGCCATGCCTTCCCGTCCTTCGGGAGTGTTGGCGACGGCGCCACGGAGAGAGCGGGAGATAATCTCGATGGCTTTCAGATGCATCATATCGGTCATTTCCCAAGCAGCCTTGGTGATGTAGCCTTCGATGGCGTGGGTCAGAGCGTCCATACCGGTAGCGGCGGTCAGGCCCTTAGGCATGGAGGACATCATTTCCGCATCAATGAAGGCGACCACGGGGATGTCATGGGGATCGACGCAGACGAATTTGCGGCTCTTTTCCGTGTCGGTGATAACGTAGTTGATGGTAACCTCAGCAGCGGTACCGGCGGTGGTGGGAACGGCGAAGATAGGCATACTCTTATGGGGAGTAGCCACAACGCCTTCCAGGCTCACAACATCCGCATATTCGGGGTTTGCGATGATGATGCCGATGCCCTTGGCGGTATCCATGGAGGAGCCGCCGCCGATGGCGATCAGGTAGTCAGCACCGGCTGCCTTGAAAGCGGCAACGCCGTCCTGCACGTTTTTGATGGTGGGGTTTGCCTTGATGTCGCTGTAGACTTCGTAGGCAAGTCCGTTTTTCTCCAGCAGATCGGTCACTTTCGTCGCAACGCCGAACTTGACCAGATCCTTATCGGTAACGACCAGCGCCTTTTTAAAGGCACGACCTTTGGCCTCGTCAACGATGGACGCAATCGCGCCGGGGCCGATGTAGGAGGTCTCATTGAGAATCATTCTGTTTGCCATGGGAATCACCTTTTCCTTTCTCTTTTTCAGGCTTTCAGGAGCAATCCGCTTCGGATACTCCAGGAGAACTTGATTACACCTTTATCATACACCGAATGCGCAAAAAATTCAAGTGCGGTTCTTAAGGTTTAAACGTTCAACGAAAAAAGTTTTTGTGCAATTCACACAAAATTCACGATTTTACTCGGAAAGGAACCGCTCCGGAAGAGTCACCTTGAAATCTTTTGCCAGATCCCGGAAGTTCTGTGCGGTGATGGTCTGGCGTTTTCCTCCCATGGACAGGACCTTGACTAAAATCTCGGCGGATTTCTCCACGGTGTCCATCAGGCCGAAGGTCTGGTCGAAGTCCTCACCGGAGCAGAAGATGCCGTGGTGAGCCCAGACGGCCACATCGTACTTCTTCATCAGCTCAGCAGTAGCGAGGGCAATATCCCGGCCGCCGGGGACCATCCACGGCACCACGCCGACCCCGTCGGGGAACACCACCGGACACTCGGTAGCCATCTCCCACAGCTCCCGGGTGAAGGCTTCGTCGGTCAGGGGCAAGATAAAGGTCAGGGCGATCAGGTTGGTGGGATGAGAGTGAAGGATGACACGGTGACGGCCGCCGGTCAGCTCCTTTTTAATGGAGTGGTTCATCAGATGGGTGGGCAGCTCGCTGGTGGGACGGCCGCCTTCGGTCAGACCCCAGACTATCCGGTAGTTCTTGCCGGTCTCGTCCACCTGGATGACACAGATGTTGGCGGCGGGATCCAAAATAACGTTGCGCATGAATTTGCCGGAACCGGTGACGAGGAAGTACTCCCCTGCCAAGTTGGGAACGTCCACGCCAATGGGGGTGAATTCCCGATCGAAGGAGAAGGAGTCCATGACGGATTCCGCTTCCTCGCATTTGATGCGGTAGGAGTAATTTCCGCCGTTTCTTTCGTGCCAGCCTTTTTTGAAGGCGTCGTCGGTGACCCGGACGAAGCCCTCTAAGAATTTGGAGTTCAGGATGTCCATGTTTTTGATCCTTTCTTACTGTGATTTTAAAAATGCACCGCTGCCCTCCGGGAAACCGGAGGGCATGGGAATGGGTTCAGCGTTTGGAGAGAACGTCGGTCTCGTACCTGCGGATGTCGGAGAGCCAGTTCTGGCGGACGGGGACGTTGTTCATTTCGCAGAAGTGATCCCAGACGTCGGCGAAGGGATAGGTCTTCAGCTCTTCCTGCATGGCGAGGAGAGAGGTGTAGTCTCCGCTGTCCTGGAGCTTCTTCAAAGCGGCATGGGGAGTCAGCAAGGCGTAGAGCAGCGCCTTCTGCATATTCCGCATACCGACGACCCATGCAGCCACCCGGTTGATGCTGGCGTCGAAATAGTCTAAGCCGATGAGGACCCGATCCAGGGCGTTGCAGCGGACGATCTCTTTGGCGATCTCTTTCAGCTCATCGTCGAAAATGACCACATGATCGGAGTCCCAGCGGACGGGACGGGTGACGTGGAGTGCCAACTTGTCGGAGAACAAGAGCATAGAGGGGATCTTGTCGGAAACCACTTCCGTGGGATGATAGTGGCCGTTGTCCAGCAGGCAGAGTACGCCGTTTTTCGCCGCATAGTTCATGTAGAATTCGTGAGAGCCAACGGTATAGGATTCCAGACCGATGCCGAAGACTTTGGATTCCACGGAGTCGCAGATATATCTGGGATCCAGTTTTTCGGAGAAGATCTCATCCAGAGAGTCCTTGAGCCGCTGGCGGGGCCCTAAACGGTCGGCGGGGATGTCCTTATAGCCGTCGGGGATCCAAATGTTGTCGAGAGAGAGCTGTCCCAGCTCTTTTCCGAAATACTCGGTAATCTCCCGGCAGCGTTTGCAGTGCTCCACCCAGAAATGGCGGATGGATTCGTCAGGATTGGACAGGGTCAGGCTGTTGGCGGCTTTAGGATGGGAGAACAGCGTGGGATTGAAGTCCAGTCCCAGTCCCCGATCTTTCGCAAAATCTACCCATGCGGCGAAGTGCTCCGGCTGTAAGGCGTCCCGCTCCACCGGATGGTCGGTGACGGCGTAGATGGCGTGAAGGTTTACCTTGTGGGTGCCGGGGATCATTTTCATGGCCATGTCGATGTCCGAGGTCAGCTCCTCAAAGTTCCGGGCTTTTCCGGGATAATTGCCGGTAGCGGCGATGCCGCCGGAAAGGCTGCCGGAGTTTTCAAAACCTCCCACGTCGTCGCCCTGCCAGCAATGCATGGAGATCTTCACCCGGCTCAGTTGGCGCAGGGCGTCCTCCGTATTGACGCCTAAGTTTGCGTACAGTTCTTTTGCGTATTCGTAGCGGTTCATGGATATTCCTCCTTAGAAAAAATTATTTGCAGATCTTTGTAACGGCAAAGGATCCCGCCACCGCTTTTCTCGCTTCCGGAACGGAAGAGAAAGCACGGTTTGCCAGCATCTGAGCCAAAATATTCCCCAGAGCCGTTGCTTCCGTGGGACCGGCGTAAACGGTCTTTCCCGTTGCAGATGCGGTCAGCTCGTTCAAGTACCAATCCTTGCTGCCGCCGCCGACGATGTGGATACAGGGAATTGGCTTTCCGATCAGGGCTTCCAGCTCCTCCACCGCTTTTTTATAGCCGTCGGCAAGGCTTAAATAGATGCACGCCATTCGTTCCTCGATGCCGGAAGGAACCTTCTGTCCGGTGCGGGCGCAGAACCCGTCCACTGCCGCCTGCATGCTTTCCGGCGCTAAGAAGCAAGCGTCGGAAACGTCCACTCGGGAAGGGAAATCCAGCGCCTTCTGCGCCAGATCGCAAAGGTCGTCAAAGCTCACCGTCTGTCCCGCTGCTTTCAGTTCCCGGCGGACGGACTGGATCATCCAGAGACCCATGATGTTTTTCAGATAGCGGAACCGGCCTTCGTAGCCGCCTTCGTTGGTGAAGTTTTTCAGGCGGCTCTCTTCCGAGCAGTTGGCGTGCATCCGCTCAAGACCAATCAGCGACCAGGTGCCTGAGCTGATGTAAACGGCGTTTTCCTCCGTCATGGGGACCGCCAGAACAGCAGAAGCTGTGTCATGAGTGCCGGGCAGCACCACCTTGCAGGAAAAGCCCGCGGCTTCGGCGATCGCAGGTGTCAGCTCCCCTACTTCCGTTCCAGGAAAGGATAAGGGACCGAAGATCTTCCGGGGAAGCTCCAGACGATCCAGGAGCTCCCAATCCCAGTCCTTTTTCTCGGCGGAAACCAGCTGGGTGGTGGTAGCATTGGTGTATTCGTTCACGGCTTTTCCGGTCAGGCGCCAGTGGAAGTAATCCGGGATCATCAGCATCCGTTCCGCCTTGGCAAGGCGGTCGGGAGCTTCCTTCTGAAGCGCCAGGAACTGGTAAATGGTGTTGAAGATCTGCTTCTGGATCCCGGTGCGGGCGTAAAGCTCTTCCGGAGAGATCTTCTGTGCGGCGACTGCATCCATTCCCTCCGTGCGGGGGTCCCGATAAGCCACGGCGTCGCCCAAGGGCTTTCCTTCCCCGTCCAAAAGGACAAAATCGACGCCCCATGTGTCAATCCCCATGGTCAGCGGGAGCTTCTGAAGTTCCTTACAGCGTTTCATACCGGCGAGGATCTCCGAAAAAAGCCGGTCGGTGTCCCAACAAAGATGCCCGTTCTTTTTGATCAATCCGTTTTCAAACCGGTAGATCTCCTCCAAGACAATCTTTCCGTTTTCAGTGTGTCCTAAGATGTGGCGGCCGCTGGACGCACCGATGTCCACGGCCAGGTAGTAGGTTTCAGCCATCGTCTCTCCCCTTTCGAGATTATTATAGCGCATTTTTTTTGCGGGAAAAGGTCGGCGTTTGAAAAAAAGACCGACCGGATTTGCACGGGTGTGATTGTTTTTCGGAAGAATAATTAGAGATCCGGGAGATTTTTGTCCGCCCGGCTTGCAGTTTTCCGGGAAATATGCTAAAATATAATGGAAATTTTCCCCTGACTTTATGCTGAAAGGACGTCCGCTATGCCTATCTATTTCGACGCTGAAAAGCAGACCTTTCGTCTGGATGCCGGGACATCCAGCTATGTGATGCGGGTGGGTCCCCACGGGTACCTGCTGCATCTGCACTATGGTGCGCACACCTCGGATCTGGATCTTTCCTATATGGAGCCATCTCTGCCTCGCGCTTCCTTCTGCCCCCGACCCCACGGAGATCCGGAGACGCCTTTTTCTCTGGACTACTATCCGATGGAGTATCCGGCTTACGGGGTCGGTGACTTCCGCACGGCGGCAGTGTCCATTTTAGGGGCGAACGGCTGCGCTTCCACAGATCTCCGTTATCGTTCCCATGAGATCCGCTCCGGGAAATATGCACTCAAGGGGCTCCCTTCCGTGTATGCAAACGAGACGGATGCGGTGGATACGCTGGACATCACCCTGTCGGATGAGCTGACCGGGGCGGAGGTACATCTGCTGTACGGCGTTTTTGCCGACCGGAACGTCATCACCCGGGCGACGGTGGTGAAAAATGCCGGGACAGCCCCGCTGACCATCCTGAAGGCGGCTTCGGCGGCTATGGACTTCCCCACCATGGATTACGACCTGATCCACCTTTATGGGATGTGGGCGCAGGAACGGTGGATCTCCAGAGAGCCGCTGACCCATGATACCCGGACGGTGGGAAGCCTGCGGGGCTCCTCCAGCCACAACCACAATCCCTTTGCCGCCCTTGTTTCCAAAACGGCGGACGAGGATCACGGTGAGGCTTACGGGTACAGCTTGGTTTACAGCGGGAACTTTGCCATTGAGGCGGAGTGCGACTCCTTCCATTCCGCCCGGATCCTGATGGGGATCCATCCCACCGACTTCCGCTGGCACTTAGAGCCCGGCGAGAGCTTTACAACGCCGGAAGCGGTGCTGGTCTACTCAAACGAGGGCATCGGGGAGATGTCCCGAACCTATCACAAGCTTTATCGGTACAACCTCTGCCGGGGCGAATGGAAGGAAAAGAAGCGGCCGATCCTGGTGAACAACTGGGAAGCCACCTATTTCGGCTTCGATGACGAAAAGCTCCTGGACATTGCAAAAGATGCCGCCGACTTAGGTATCGAGATGCTGGTCATGGACGACGGATGGTTCGGCAAGCGGAACAACGACCACTGCTCGCTGGGCGATTGGTTCGTCAATGAAGAAAAGCTGAAGGGCGGATTAAAGCCGCTGGTGGATCGGGTTAATGCTCTGGGATTAAAATTCGGCATCTGGTTCGAGCCGGAAATGATCTCTCCGGATTCGGAGCTTTACCGGAAGCATCCCGATTGGTGCCTCTGCGCACCCGGACGGAAACCTTCCATCGCCCGCTTCCAGTATGTGCTGGACATGACGAGAGAGGATGTGCGGGATTATCTCTTTACCGTAATTTCCGGCGTTCTGAGCAGTGCGAACATCGTTTATCTCAAGTGGGATTTCAATCGCAACCTGTCCGAAGCCGGCAGTGCCCTGCTTCCCCCTGAGCGGCAGCAGGAGTTCTTCCACCGGTATGTGCTGGGACTTTATGATCTTTTGGAGCGGCTGACCAGCGCCTTCCCTCACATCCTCTTTGAGGGCTGCTCCGGCGGCGGCGGGAGGTTTGACCCTGCCATGCTCTACTACTCTCCTCAGATCTGGACCAGCGACGACACCGACGCCATCGAGCGCTGCCGCATTCAGTACGGCACCTCCATGGTCTATCCGGCGTCCTCCATCAGCGCCCATGTTTCCGCTTCACCCAATCATCAGACCGGGCGGCTGACCCCCTTTGAGACCCGGGGCAACGTGGCAATGGCCGGCGCTTTCGGCTATGAGCTGGATCTGACGAAGCTCACTGATGAGGAGCGGGCTCTGGTTCGCAAGCAGGTGGCTCAATACCACGCATACTACGACATCATCCAGAACGGCGACCTTTATCGGCTAGTCAGTCCCTTTGAGAACGACGTGTGCTGTGCATGGGAGTATGTTTCCGCCGATCGCTCCGAAGCGCTTCTGACCTTTGTGGTCACCAAGTGCCGGGTGGGCTTTACCACCTTTATCCGCCTGCGGGGGCTGGATCCGGAAAAACGGTATCAGGATGTGGAAACCGGCCGGATCTACTCTGGGGATACCCTGATGAACGTTGGCGTGAACCTTTCCAGGTATTGGAAGGATTCTGAGAGCCTCATCTGCTATTTCCGGGAAGTCACCGAATAAAACGGTGATCTGCAGCCGAAAAGCCGCCCGAAGGTCGAAGGATTTTTCGGGCGGCTTTTTTGAAAGGAAGGTTCGTTTGAATCGGGAGCTATTGAAAAAAGGCACGGCTTTCTATCATTTGCCGGGCCTTTTTGAGTTTTACGAGCTGTACACCGCATTTTTGCCGCTTTATCGGGAGCATCGGGAATATTTTTACGACTGGTGCGAGATCGGCTCGATCTATGGAGCCCCGGAAAACTGCATCTGGGGCGGCGGACGGGTCGGGGAAGGAAGCTGCGACCCGAAAAAGGTCCTGGAGCTGACAACCGAGTACGGGATCTCCGCCCGGCTGACCTTCAGCAATTCCCTTCTGCGGGAGGAGCATCTTTCGGATCCGAAGTGCAACCGGCTTTGCCGGCTGTTTGAAGAAAGCGGTGGCCCACAAAACGGCGTCATCGTCCATTCGGAACGGCTGCTTTCCTATTTGAGGAAGACATATCCGGGGCTTTTTTTTGTTTCATCCACGACGAAGGTTCTGACGGATTTTTCTGCGTTTCAGAAAGAGCTGGAGCGGGAGGAATTCCGTTTTGTGGTGCCGGATTTCCGGTTGAACAAGGCCTTTGATCGGCTGAGTGAACTGCCGGAAGCGCTGAAAGAGAAGGTGGAGTTTCTCTGCAACGAGTGCTGCTTTTTCGGGTGCAGGGATCGAAATGCCTG
>USLH01000091.1 GCA_900555435.1 uncultured Oscillospiraceae bacterium
CCAGTTGGTGATCTCGCCGGTGTAGATCTTGGCAATCTCCTCCATGGTCAGGTCTTCGACGGGGTTTGCGAGGTTTACCACCACGCCGATGCCGTCCAGGGCGATCTTGTGGGCTACAAGGCCGGTCTCGGTGTCTTTCAGGTCACGGCTGACGTTGCCGATGTCGGAGACGCCGTCCTGTGCGTTCTTGATGCCGGTGGAGGAGCCGCCCAGCTGGACGTCCACGGACACGTCGGGGTATTTTTCGTTGAAGCTCTCAGCCAGGGCTTTTGCTACCTTCTCCATGGAAGTGGAGCCGGACATGGAAACCGTTCCGGTGATCTTCTCTTGGTCGCCTGCTTCCGAAGAAACGGAGGAGGAGACGGTGGAGGAGGGAGCCGCTTCCGAAGAGCTGGAGGAGGTGTTCCCGCCGTTTCCACAGCTGGAGAGGATAAGAGCGGCCATGAGAGTTGCCGTAACGATCGAAGTCACTTTTTTCATTTTCAATTCTTCCTTTCTGCTTTTTACAAGCACATTATACGGCGTTTTCTGTCAGTTCAAAAGCAATCTGCGGTATAGCTTCTGTAAATGAACGGTAAAAAGGCAGAGGGGCTTTGTAAAACGGCGATCTCGACAGAAGTTTACAAATAGGGTTTGAAATAACGGGGTATTTATGGTAGAATAAAAAGGCTAATGAGTTCGTTGAAAGGAGGTGCGGCATGGAGGGCGGATTGTCTAAGCGGATTCTGGTTTTCTGGGAGACTGCAGCGATCCTGATCGGAGGGATCGTAGGCGGTCTGGCGGCATGGCTGATCCCTACCCGGACGTGGTACTGGTATCTGACCCTCTGGGTGGTGGGCTTTTTGCTGGTAGCCTGCTGCTTCCTTTGGCTGCCCCTTCTTTATGAAAGCAGTCACTATCGGATCACACCGGAATATGTGGAGTATGAAAGCGGCGTCTGTGTCTGTGTGCGCACACGGATGCTGCGGCGATCGATCATGTATGTCACTCTTGTCCGCAGCCCGGTGTCGCCCTTTTTAGGCACTCGCAGCCTGGTCATCTCCTCCATGGGAGGAAACCTTGTGATCCCCGGTCTTCCCAGAGAGACGGCGGAGGAGATCTTAAAGGACGTGACGCCCCGGTACCCTGCCATTCGTTCCCGGATCTTTTCGTCGGAAAAGGGGGAGAGACGATGAACGACTTTGAGCGGCAGCACCCCCTTGCGGTAGTTTACGCCTTTTCCAAATACATTGTGTTGCTGCTTTTTCCGCTGCTGCGTTCCCTGATGCTTTTAAAAGGGGACTTCCGTGCGTGGGCAAAGGGCGCATGGGCAGATATTCTGGTGCTGTTGCTGATCGTGGGGTTTGGTGTGCTTCAGTGGCTCTGCGTGACCTACAGCCTTCGGATCAAGGGCCTTTATGTGGAAAGCGGCGTGCTTTTGAACGAAGTCCGGTACATCCCTTACGCAAACCTTTCCTCCGCCGTGGTGGAGCGCCCCTTTTACCTGCGGCCCTTCCGGGTGGTGCGGGTGCGGCTGGAGACCGACAGCGGCAGCCGCTCCCGGGCGGATGTGAGTCTTCTCCTGCGAAACCGACAGGCTCAGGAAATGGTGGACGCCGGTATAAGGCTCCTGATCGAAGAGCCAGCGGAAGAGCCGAGGATCTATCAGCCCCGGACCCTTTCCATCGCCATTCTCTCGCTGATCACCTCCAACTCCCTGACGGGGGTCTTATTTCTTTCCACCTTCATTTCCCAGACCGGTAAGGTTTTAGGGGAGCAGTTCGAGCAGATGCTGGTCCACTCCCTGACCCGACTGGTGCGGTTTCTTGCCTTTAACGTCCCGCCGGCAGCCGCTATGGCGGCGGCGATCCTGCTGGGGGGATGGGGGATCGCTTTCCTCATCAATCTGATCAACCATTTGGGTTTCCGGACGGTGCGGAAGGGGCGGCTCCTTTTTATTGAAGCCGGAATCTTTGTCCGGAGGGAGTATTACCTTTCCGTGGAGCGGATCAATTTTCTCACCTTGCGGCAGAGCCTTCTTGCGAAGCTCTTCGGTTTTTGTTCCGCCTTTATCAACTGCACCGGCTACGGAAAGGGGAAGAACGAGCTTTCCGTGCTGCTTCCGGCGGCGGATAAGGGGGATCTGCGGCGGAAGCTGCGGCTGATCTTGCCGGAGATCCGGGTCTCCGACCGGAAATACCGTCCGAAATGCCAGACCATCATGCGTTTTTTGAACCCGCCTATCTGGACGATCTTAGGATTGCTGGCGGGATTCTGGGTGCTGTGGCGGCTGTTTCCGAGGTTCGGGAGCCTGATCCTCTACTTTGCCGTGATGGCGGAGATCCCGGCGGTGTGGTGGCTTTTTGTGAAGATCGCCGCCTATCTTCATGTAGGGGTCGGCATCCGGGGGGACACTTACACTTTTTATACCACCTTCGGATATGCCTTCTTTACCACCGCTCTGCATAAAGATAAAATCGCAAAGGTGGAGGTGCGGCAGTCTCTTTTCCAGAAAATGTCTCAGTGCGTCGACCTTAGGATCTACACCTTTGCGGAGACCCATCATCACGTCCGAGTCCACAACATTCCCAGTGCGCAGGCAGAGGAATTCCTGCGGATCTTGGGAAAGTAGGGTCGAAAGGCTCGCTTGCTCGTTTCATAAGACGGGTACACAATAAAAAGTCCATCGTGCTTTTGGGCAGCGATGGACTTTTTTGTGTCCGGAATTTCTTGGTAAATACCGCCGATTTTTTGGAGCAAACGGTATGGTTCGGGGATGAAAAGAGATTTTGAAAATGTGGGAAGCTCAGGTGCGAATCAGCAGGGCGTAGCCAAAAATACAAATCAAGAAGCGAAAAAGCCAAAGAAAACAGCCAAATTTTGAATGTTCATGGATCGTCCAAAATCTATAAAGGGATAAAAAGACGCTGAAATTTCAAACAAAAGAGGAACCAAAACGACAATCTTTACAAGGAAATATCAGCCATTTTAAAATATCCATCTATGCTATAATACAAGTGTCAGCAGGGGATGGAAAAGGAGGAACCAAAATGTCAGAAATGGTCATGCTCAACACAATCATGCACTTTTTCCACTCCCCCGGCGGCTACGTCATGCCGGCGAAGCATTCCGGGAGTGAAGAACCCCGGAACGCTCTGGCTCGGACTGCCGCATGGAAGCCGAACACGGCTTATTATGTAAGCTTTTCTACCTGGGGCGGAAAAACCAGCGCCGGAAACTATTATTTTCTGGACCTGCATTCCGGAGACGGGATAAAAAAGCTCTCTCATTGGTTTGAGCGGGAAGATTTCGGTGCGGTGAACAAGGCCTTCCATTTTGTGACCGGAAGGGAATCGGAGCAGTATCTGGAATTCGGCTGTTACCGCAGCGGCAGCTTCCAGATCGATCAGCTGATCCTCATGGAGGATACGGCAGGGACGGCGGTTTCTGCCTCAACCATTCCCGAGGAGCAGCGGAATCAGATTCGGCGTCCCGCCTTTACCGGGTTCCCGGTTCAGGCGGATTTTGAAGGAAGCTCCTTCCATTCCAGCATCCTGAGTCCCGGAACCGGTTATCAAGGCCGATTCACCCAAACGCCCGGAGAGGTCATTTCCGGTGAAAATTCGGCTTACGGCAAGGCATGGGCTCCAAGGAACGGATGGGTGAATTTCCTGAGCACTGAGCCCAAGCTGGCGCCTTTTTCCATCGGAAAGACCTATCTCTCCTATCGGCTCTTAGAGTCGGCTTCCGGTGAGGGTCAGGGCTTCCGGTGAGGGTCAGGGCTTCCGGTTCCGCATTCTGGACGGCGGCGGTCTGCAGCCCTGCCAGATTGAAGGCTTTAGTGGGGGCGATGCAGGTGACGCTGTTTTCCCGGCAGTCATCGGAAACGGAGGCAAAGGGCACATATCCGCAGTCGGGGCCAGTCAGGACACAGTGGATCTCGTCGGAAACGACCACAACGCGATGCTTCCGGCAAAGTGCACCCATCCGGGCAAGGGTCTCCCTATCCCAGATCTTCTCTACGGGATTGTGGGGATTACAAAGGATAAAAAGGGACGTTTGGGGGTCGGAAACGGCACGCTCAAAGGCGGAAAAATTGACGGAATAGCTCTCCCCGTCATAGGTAAGGGGGCACGCCAGAACCTGCCGGCCGTTATTCAGGGTCGAATGGAAGAAGATGTTGTAAACGGAGTCAGGATCAGCACCTTTTCCGCCGGGGTGGTCAGCTTCCGGACGATGCTGGAAATGGCGGGGATCCCGCCGGTGCAGAAAATGAGCCAGTCTTTTTCTATGGAAAAGCCGTGGCGGGTCTTCCACCAGTTCTGATACGCTTCGTACCAGCTGTCCGGCAGGATGGAGCAGTCGAACACGCCGTGAGCCGTCCGCTTTTCGATGGCGCTGCGGATCTCCGGGGCAGCGGGGAAGTCCATATCCGTCACCCGAATGGGCAGCTCGTTTTCGCCGACGTCCCATTTTAAGGAATTCGTGTTCCGGCGGTCAATGGGGTGTCAAAATCGTAAGACATGGGTCATCCTCCTTTTATTCGGCAGTGCCTTCTCGGCAGAGGATCTTCGTTTTTGCGGGGGCTACCTTGTCCGGCTCTACAATCAGCTTTTCGATGCGGTCGGCACGGATGGCGCCGCCGGAGGGGGTTAATACGCTGTTGATGGTGCCTTCGATGTCAGCGTCTTCGGTGGAATATTCAAAGACCAAAGTGGTGTTTAAAAGCCGGTAGTTTTCATGGTCAGTTTCTCGATGTAGCACATTCCCTGCAGGCTTCAGCCCAGATATTGCCGGAGATGAAGGAGTCCCGGACGGTGACGTTTTCGCTGTTCCGGAAAGCACCCTTGTAAGGAGCCGGGAGTTTTTAATCTCCATGTTTTTCACGTCATTAAAGGAATAATTGCCGTAAAGGGTCAGACCGGAAACAGTCAGGTTCTCGCTGTTCATGGCGAAGTAGTCGCCTTTGGCGGTGACGTTTTCCATCGTCACGTCGGAACAGCTCCAAAGGGTCTCGGCGGCGTTTGCAAAGGTGACGTCTTTTAAGATCAGATCCTTGCAGCGGCGGAAGTTTTTGGGCGCTTCAATGGCCGCGTCCTCCATCCGGATGTGATTGGTGTACCAGATGCCGGCTCTTGCCATCTCGAACCAGGTACAGTGGGTGGCTTCGATGTTTTTGGCGTATCAGAGGGGTGCTTTCACTTGAACATGCTGCCGATCATCTGAATGTCCCGGCTTTCTTTCAGCGGGGATTCGCCATCGGAGAAGATGGAATCGATAATACGAAGCTGGCTGCCCTGAAAGAGGGCACGCACGCCGGTAAGTGGGGTTTGACAGATCTCGGTCATGGGTTCTCCTTTTCTCTCCTTTTTGATTCTCTACGATTTTCCTCTATTGTACACCTTTTCCGAAAAGATAAGAAATAGCCCCTTGGTATGGGAAGATTTGTTTTTTCGGCAGGAATGAATGTAAACGTATTGACAAATAACGGTTTACATGGTATGATGTAAACCGTCTTAAAAAATAAAGTTTACAATCGGAGGAGATCCCAATGAATCAAGCCGCATCCGTTACGAAAAAACGCAGCAAAATCCTTTCTATGGCGTTAATCGCCTTATTTGCCGCCTTAACGGCGGTACTGTCCCAGATTGCCATTCCCACCCCGTGGCAGATCCCCATCAGCCTTGGAAATCTGGCGGGATTCCTGGCAGTGGGGCTGCTGACCTGGGAGGAGGCGGCGCTGAGCCAGGTCGTCTGGGTGCTGTTAGGCGTCGTCGGGGCGCCGGTTTTCTCCGGCATGGGATCGCTGAGCCGGCTGGTAGGGCCTACCGGCGGCTATATCATCGGGTATATCGTTTCCGCCGTGGCGGCGGGGCTGATCCTTACGAAAATCGGGTACCGGTTCTGGAAAATGGTGGCAGCACTGGTCGTGGGGCTGCTGCTCTGCTACCTGTTCGGCACCGTCTGGTATGTGATCGTCATGAAGCAGACCTCCTTCTGGGCGGCTCTTTTAGCCTGCGTTTTCCCGTACATCCCCTTCGATCTGGTGAAGATCGTGCTGGTCTCCCTGCTGAGCTTAAAGCTCCGGCCCATTTTAAAAACCGCATAAAGCAAAGAAGAACCGCCGCCCGGAACGTGCTCCGGACGGCGGTTTGTTATGCCGGGAAAATCGTATGCAGGTCGATGAGCCGCTGGTTGCTGCTGCCTCGGAACTCCAGATCCAGATCCCGCAGGGCCTCTACATAAGGGCCGTCCACGAGGGTGTCGCAGAGCTTCAAAAGCTCGACGACTTCCGGTTTGGCCTTTCCAAGCTCTAAGAGCTGTTCCAATGTATAGCCGCTGTAGACGAAGACAGTCTTGCCCATCTTCCGCACCTCTTTGACCAGAGGGATCAGGGCTTCTGCCTGACAGAAGGGCTCGCCGCCGGAAAGGGTGATGCCGTCCAGCAGGGGATCCTCCCGGATGGCTTCCAGAATAGCGGGAATGTCTGCGTTAAAGCCACCGGAGAAATCGTGAGTCTGGGGATTGTGGCAGCCGGGACAGTGGTGGGGGCATCCCTGGGTGAAGATCACATACCGGATGCCCGGCCCGTCCACGATGGATTCATCGATGATGCCGCTTAAGCGCAGGTCAGATGCCATGTTTCACACGATCCCGCTCTTCGGCACGTTTGGCGTTGTTGAAGCGCTCGGTGGTTCCCACAAGGTAGCCGGTGATCCGGCGGATCCGCTCAAAGGAAACGTCCTTGCCGACGGTTTTGACTTCTTTTGCAGTGGTTTTCTCGTTCATGATGCTCGCTCCTTTGTTTTGTATGGATGATCGGTCAGTGAGTGCAGTCGTAATGGCAGGGGACATCAGGGTATTTCTTCCGCAGTTCGTCCAGACGCTCCACGGAGACCGCTTCGCCGTCATGCCGTCCGCAGCGGGGGCAGACATCGTTGATGACGCCGGTGTATCCGCAGACCGGATCCCGATCCACCGGGTGGTTCACGGAGCCGTAGCCGATGCCTGCTTCCTTCATGCAGCGGATGATGGTTTCGAAGGCCTTCAGGTTCTTGCAGGTGTCGCCGTCCAGCTCCACATAGCTGATGTGGCCGGCGTTGGTTAGGGCGTGGTAGGGAGCTTCCAGCTGGATCTTCCGGTACGCCTTGATGGGGTAGTACACCGGCACATGGAAAGAGTTGGTGTAGTAATCCCGGTCGGTGATACCGGGGATCTCGCCGTAGATCTTCTTGTCGATGCGGACGAACCGGCCGGAAAGTCCTTCGGCGGGGGTGGCGAGGAGGGTGAAGTTGAGGCCGGTCTTTTCCGATTCGTCATCCATGCGCTTGCGCATATGGGTGATGATCTCAAGACCCAGCTTCTGGCTCTCTTCGCTTTCGCCGTGATGGAAGCCGGTAAGGGCTTTTAAAGTCTCAGCAAGGCCGATGAAGCCGACACTCAGGGTGCCATGCTTTAAAACTTCCGCCACGCTGTCGTCGGGGCCTAAGTTCTCCGAGTCAATCCAGATGCCCTGTCCCATGAGGAAGGGGTAGTTCCGGACTTTTTTGGTGCACTGGATCTGGAACCGGTGGAGGAGCTGGCGGATGACCAGATCGATCCGCTGGTCCAGAATCTCGTAGAATTTCTGGATGTCGCCCTTGGCCTCCAGGCCGATGCGGGGGAGGTTGATGGAGGTGAAGCTCAGGTTCCCTCTGCCGCAGGTGACCTCTTTGGTCCGGTCATGGACGTTGCCCATGACCCGGGTGCGGCAGCCCATGTAGGCGACTTCGGTGTTGTAATCGCCGGGCTTATAATACTGGAAGTTGAAGGGGGCATCTAAGAAAGAGAAGTTCGGGAAGAGGCGTTTGGCGGAGGTGGCGATGGCCTGCTGGAACAGGTCGTAGTTGGGGTCGCCGGGGTTGTAGTTGACGCCTTCCTTGACCTTGAAGATCTGGACGGGGAAGATGGGGGTCTCGCCGTCGCCCAAGCCTGCGTTGGTGGCAGAAAGGAGGTTCCGGATGACCATCCGGGCTTCGGGGGAGGTGTCGGTGCCGTAGTTTACGGAGGAGAAAGGCACCTGGGCGCCTGCCCGGGAGTTCATGGTGTTCAGGTTATGCACGAAGGCCTCCATGGCCTGATAGGTGGCCTTGTCCGTTTCGTTGTAAGCGGTCTCAGCGGCATAATCGTGGGCTTTTGCAGCCAGCTCGGGGGAGATCTCCTGATACCCGTGCTCCTTCTGGTGAGCGGGGAGGTAGGAGATGAGCTCTGCCTTGTACGCTTCGCTGTTACCGAGGGCGGGGACGGTTTTGATGTCCGTCTTCACGGCGGCAGCCAGCGCTTCCGCATCGCTGTGGGACAGGCCGGCGGCGATCTGCAGGTACTGGGTCAGACCCTTGAAGTATTCTTTTTTATAGGTCTTGGCAACGCCGGGAGCCATGGAATAATCGAAGTTCGGGATGCTCTGGCCGCCGTGCATCTCGTTTTGGTTGGCCTGAATGGCGATGCAGGCGAGAGCGGAGTAGCTGATGATGGAGTTGGGCTCTCTGAGGCAGCCGTGACCGGTGAAGAAGCCGTGATGAAAGAGCTTCAACAGGTCAATCTGACAGCAGGTCTCGGTGAGCATATAGAAGTCTTTGTCATGGATGTGGATGTCGCCGTTGATGTGGGCGGCGGCGATGTCCTTGGGCAGGATGTAGTTGTCCATGAAGTATTTGGAGCCTTCGGAGCCGTACTTTAGCATGGTGCCCATGGCGGTGTCAGCGTCGATGTTGGCATTTTCCCGCTTGATGTCCGCATCCTTGGAGTAGGAGAAGGTCAATTCCTTATAGATGTCCATCAGGTCGGCTTCGCTCTGGCGGATCTTGGCGTGCTCGGCCCGGTAGAGGATGTAGGCTTTGGCAGTTTTGGCGTAGTCGGCAGCGATGAGGGCTTCCTCCACCTTATCCTGGATCTGTTCCACGGTGGGGATCCGGTTTTTCGGCAGGCTTTCGACGATCTCTGCGGTCAGCTCTTTGATCTTTTTCATGGAGATCTTTTCATCGGAGACCGCCACGTTGGCTTTATGGATCGCATCTTCGATTTTTTTGGAGTCGAAGGCAACGACTTCGCCGCTGCGTTTTCTGATTTTTGTAATCATGCTTCCCATCCTCTGCTCATATAGTGTGCCCGGAAAAGAGATGCTTCGGGCGGAAACGGCAGCGGATCGGGCGCAAAAATAGGGTTACAGACTCAAAAAGACGAATTCTGTGACCCCCAAGATGTTGTGCTCTGCGTTTTGATTCACTCCGTATGTTGTACCAATATCATAACGCAATTTTCTTCCAGTGTCAAGGGGGAAAGCGGGTTTTTTTTGGCCTCTCCCGAATTTTGTCAAATTACACCAAATTAGGATAGTTTCTTTTTTCAAAGACCTCCGAGAGGGGGCGGGAAGTTTTCGAAAAACATTTGTCAAGACACCGGGAATGTGGTATAATACTCTATAAGTGTTTCCATGCAGGAGAAAATTTTTTCGCCTGATGAGACCCGATTTTTACGGACA
>USLH01000092.1 GCA_900555435.1 uncultured Oscillospiraceae bacterium
AAGTCACTAGAACCTGAATCTAGCGCGTCTGCCAATTCCGCCATATCCGCATTTGGTGCAGATGACGGGACTTGAACCCACACGAGGAATACTCACTACCACCTCAAAGTAGCGCGTCTGCCAATTCCGCCACATCTGCATACCATATTCAATTGGAACTTTTGCCATCCGCAACGAGGTTTTCTGCGGAACATTTATGATTATAACAGAACTCCTCGCCTTTGTCAACACTTTTTTCCAAAAAAGTCTTTTTTCTTTTTCTGCTTAAATTTCCGAAAAGCCTTTCCTTCCCTGCTCCTTTGTGGTACAATAAAAAGGTCTGCGGATCACCGCAAAAAACGGTTACAGAAAGGGTCACGGAATGATTACCGTCTCAAATCTAAGCCTGAGCTTCAGCGGCCAGGCGCTTTTCAAAAACGTGGACTTGAAGTTCACCGAAGGCAACTGCTACGGCGTCATCGGAGCCAATGGTGCGGGCAAATCCACCTTCCTGCGGATCCTCTCCGGGGAACTGGAGCCCACCGGCGGCGAAGTCATCATCGACGCCAAGAACCGGATGTCGGTCCTCAAACAGGACCACTTCGCCTTCGACGAATACACCGTCCTTGACACCATCATCATGGGCAACCGCAAGCTCTACGACATCATGAAGCAGAAGGACGCCCTCTACGCCAAGGAAGACTTCACCGAAGAAGACGGCATCCTCGCCTCCGAGCTGGAGTATGAGTTCTCCGAGATGAACGGCTGGGACGCCGAAACCGAAGCCGGCAAGCTCCTGCAGGGTTTGGGGCTCGCCCTCGACCTTCTGGAGCAGAACATGGCAAGTCTCCCCGTTCGGGACAAGGTCAAGGTGCTGCTGGCTCAGGCGCTGTTCGGTGAACCGGACATTATCCTCCTGGACGAGCCCACAAACCATCTGGACAACGACTCTATCACCTGGCTGGAAGACTTCCTCATGGACTACCCCGGCACCGTCATCGTGGTCTCCCACGACCGCCACTTCTTAAATAATGTCTGCACTCACATCGTAGACGTGGACTACAACCAGATCAAGATCTATGTGGGCAACTACGACTTCTGGTACGAATCCAGCCAGCTGATGCAGCGGCTCATCAAGGAGCAGAACCGGAAGGTGGAGGACAAGATCAAGGACCTCCAGAGCTTCATCGCCCGCTTCTCCGCCAACAAATCCAAATCCCGGCAGGCCACCTCCCGCCGGAAGCTCTTGGACAAGCTCTCCGTGGAAGAAATGCCCGCTTCCTCCCGCCGTTACCCCTTCGTAGGCTTCACCATGGATCGGGAGCCGGGCAAGGAGATCCTCACCGTGGAAAACCTCTCCAAAACCGTGGACGGCGTCAAGGTACTGGACAACGTCTCCTTCCGGATCAACCGGGGCGACAAGGTGGGCTTCGTCGGTGAAAACGAGATCGCCGTCACCACCCTTTTCCAGATCTTAATGGAAGAGACCGAACCCGATGAGGGCACCTTCAAGTGGGGCATCAGCACCAGTCGCTCCTACTTCCCCAAGGATAACTCCGCCTACTTCGACGGATGCCGCCTGTCCATCCTCGACTGGATCCGGCAGTATGCCCCGCCGGAAGCGCTGGACAGCTATCTCCGGGGCTTCTTAGGAAAGATGCTCTTCTCCGGCGATGACGTCTTAAAGCCCGTAGAGGTCCTCTCCGGCGGCGAGAAGGTCCGGTGTATGCTCTCCCGGATGATGATGTTCGGCTCCAATGTCCTGATTTTGGATCAGCCCACCAACCATCTGGATCTGGAATCCATCACCGCCGTCAACAACGGACTGACTGCCTTTAAGGGAATTGTCCTCTTCGCCTCCTACGACCACGAGTTCGTGGAAACGGTGGCGAACCGGATCATGGAATTCACCCCCAACGGTCTCATCGACCGCCTGAGCACCTACGATGAGTATCTGGAGTGGAAGCAGCAGAACCGGAAATAATCCACAAATCCGAGAAAAGCCGAAAAACGGCATCTTATCCGCCGGTATCTACCCCTATTCGGGAGATATCGGCGGTTCTTTTGCGTTTTTGCGTGATTTTTACGAAATTTTTGCCAAAAAGCCCGGGCGGGTGTTTACAAACCGGAAAAACTGCGCTATAATAAGAGAGCGGAAAACGTATGTGATCCGCAGAAAGGACGTGAGAGTACATGGACTTAAGTCCGTACCCCCCTAGTACCATCTATCGAAGAACGGGCGGCTGCTGATTTTCGCTTTTTGTGTTCCGGAACACTCCGGAATAGAAAAAACGAAAATCAGCCCGAAAAACCGCCCGACCAAACGGAAATACAGGAAAAAGCGTCTGAAAACAGACGCTTTGTTTTGCTGTGCTCCCCTTTGGCCGGGTTTCTTTTTCAGCCGCCCGAAAAGGAGGCTGAATCAAATGAATCGTGCAATGGAATTGATCGAAGACAAGAAGTTCAGCGAGGCCCGGGCCGTCATCGAGGAAATGCAGCCCGCCGACATCGCCGCCGTGTTTGAGGAGCTGGATCCGGAGCAGACCGTCATGCTCTTCCGGCTCCTGCCGAAGGAAACGGCTGCGGAAGCCTTCGCCTACATGACCCCCGAGGTGCAGGAGCAGGTTATCACCGCCCTGACCGACGTGGAGGTTCAGGGCGTGCTGGACAGCCAGTTTATGGACGACACCGTGGATATGCTGGAGGAAATGCCCGCAAACGTGGTAAAGCGGGTGCTGCGGCTCACCGACTCGGAGACCCGGGGGATGCTGAACCGCCTGCTCCAGTACAAGGACGGCAGCGCCGGCAGCATCATGACCACCGAATTCGTGGACTTGAAGCAGGACATGACCATCCGGCAGGCCATTGACCGGATCCGCCGCATCGCCGTGGACAAGGAGACCATCAACACCTGCTACGTCACCGACTCCGCCCGGGTGCTGGAGGGGGTCGTTTCCCTCCGGGATCTGATCATGGCAAAAGACGAAGAACGGGTAGGCGACATCATGGAGGATAACCCCATCGCTGTTTCCACCGATGATTTGGACGAAGACGTCGCCCAGCTCTTCAGCAAATACGATATGCTGGTGCTGCCTGTCGTCGACCGGGAACACCGGCTGGTAGGCATCATCACCATCGACGACGCCGTGGACGTTATCCAGGAAGCCAACACCGAAGACTTCGAGAAAATGGCTGCAATGGCCCCCAGCGAAAACACCTACCTGAAGACCCCCGCCTTTACCCACGCCCGGAAGCGTGTGGTGTGGCTCCTGATCCTGATGGTTTCCAGCGCCATCACCGGAAACATCATCAACCGCTACGAGGATGCCTTCGCCGCCATTCCCCTGCTGGTCTCCTTCATCCCCATGCTGATGGACACCGGCGGAAACTGCGGCTCCCAGAGCGCCACACTGGTCATTCGCGGCCTTGCCCTGGGCGAGATCCGAATCAAGGATTTTTTCCGGGTGGTCTTCAAGGAATTTCAGGTATCGCTTCTGGTGGGGCTTTTACTGGTGCCCATCAATATCCTGTGGATCTGGTTCCTCTACAAGAATTTCCTCATCGCCGTCACTGTGGGCATCAGCCTGTTTGTCACCATCTGCGTGGCGAAGATGATCGGCTGTATGCTCCCCATCGTAGCGAAAAAGTGCAAGCTGGATCCTGCCATCATGGCTTCCCCCCTTATCACCACCATCGTGGATGCCTGCTCCATCTTCGTTTACTTTAACGTTGCTCTGGCGATCCTCCACGTCTGAACCTTTCAAAAAGCGGAACGGATGCTTTTTTCCGTTCCGCTTTTTTCTTGTCAAAATTCACCTTTCCTCTCTTGCCTTTTTAGGGAGAATCGGCTATAATAGTCTCCGAAAGTTAAGCCGCCCCCGGATCAGGGGGCGGCAAAAAGGAGCTTACCATGAAACGCATCTATTCCATGAACGCCGGCTGGAAATTCCGCAGGGAGACCTCCTCTGCAGGCTTTTCCGGAACCGATGATTTCGATATGTTCTCCGGCTACACCAAAACCGGCGCCCTCCAAGGTCCCGGAAGCGACAGCTTCTGCGACGCCGACTGGAAAGAAGTCCGTCTCCCCCACGATGCTTTGACGGAAGAGCCCTTCGATCCCAAAGGTGCACAGGGCTTCAAGCCCCGGGAAGCCGTCTGGTACCGGAAGACCTTTGAAGTGCCCGCCGACTGGGACGGGAGCCGGATCTTCCTGCGCTTTGACGGTGTGGCCTGCCGCAGCAGCATCTGCTTAAACAATATCTGCATTGCCAAAAGCGAGAGCACCTATACCCCCATCTCCGTCGAAATCACCGACCTGCTCCACTACGGCCAGCCGAACCTCCTCTCCGTCCGTGCCGACAATTTCCGCTCGGAGGGCTGGTGGTACGACGGCTGCGGCATTTACCGCAGCGTCTGGCTCACCGTCACAGAAGAAACCCGCTTTGCGGAAAACGGCGTTTTCGTCTCCGCCCGACCGGAAGAAGAGGACAACTGGCGGCTGCAGATCCGTGCGGAGATTGACCGCCCCGCCGGCGGGCAGCTTCTCCATGTCAGCTGCCTTGACGCAGAAGGCGAGATCCCGGTCACCGGCTCTTTTGTAAAGCTGACCCTGCCGGTCAAGAACCCGCTCCTCTGGTCCATGGAAACCCCAAACCTCACCCCGGTAACCGTGACTCTCACCGACCGGGAAGGCCATCTCTTCGACGAAGAGACCATCCCCTTCGGCTTCCGGACGGTGCAGTTTGACCCGGAAAGCGGCTGCCTTTTAAACGGCGAGCCGGTGAAGCTGAAGGGTGTCTGCCTCCATCACGACCACGCCGGAGTAGGAACCGCCCTCTCCTATCCCCTCCACCGCTACCGCCTGGAGCGGCTCCGGGATATGGGCTGCAACGCCATCCGCACCTCCCATAACCCCCAGGATCCGGAATTTTATAAAGCCTGCGATGAGTTGGGCTTCGCCGTTATGGACGAAACCCGCCACTTTTCCTCCGCCCCGGAGGAGCTGCGGCAGCTGCGCACCATGATCCGCCGGGATCGGAACCACCCCTCCGTCTTCCTCTGGAGCCTTTTTAACGAAGAACCCCTCCAGTGCAGCGCCATGGGCGAAAAGATCGCCCGTACCATGAAGCGGGTCGCCGACGAAGAAGACGGCACCCGCCCGGTCACCGGCGGCATGAACGGCCCTCTGGAATGTGAAGGTGCCGTCCACGTTGTCGACGTCATGGGCTTCAACTACCTCCAGTACGGCTACGATGAGTTCCATGCCCGCTTCCCGGAACTTTCTGTCGTCGGGTCGGAGACCGCTTCCTATTTAAGCGAACGGGGCGAGTGGAAGGATACGGACACCGAGACCCTCCTTCGCCGCAGCGCCTTCGGACGGAAGCGCAGCGACGGCGTCCATACCCGCACTGTGAACCTCCATATGTGGTCGGACACCCCCGGCGACACATGGAAAAGGATCGCCGAACGCCCCTTCGTTGCCGGCGGCTTTGCGTGGACGGGATTTGACTACCGGGGCGAAACGGACTGGCCCGGCGTGATCGCCGATTTCGGCGCCATGGATCTCTGCGGCTTCCCGAAGGACGCCTTTTACTGGAACCGCTCCCTCTGGAAGGAAGAGCCGACCCTTCACCTCTCCTGCTATCCCGACGGGAAGGGCGGCGCCCTGCTCTGCTGCTATGCAAACGCCGACCGCCTTCGGATCATACCGGAAGGGAATCCCCCCATCGAAGCGGACTTTGACCCCTTTGATCCCCGCCCCTGCCCCGTACCCGCCGGGATCCCCGTCACAGTGGAAGCCTTCCGGAACGGCGAAAAGCTCGGCGAAGAGCGCTGGGTGCCTGCCAAAGCGCCTGCCCGGCTCCATTTGAGCTGCACCCGCAAGGACGCCCCGGAGGGGGAGGCCGTCGCCTTCAACGTCTCCCTTTTCGATGAGGACGGACGGCTCGTCGACAGCGAAGAGCCTGTTTCCTTCTCGGCGGAATCCGGCGAGATCCTCGGCGTCGGCAACGGCGACAGCTGCTCCCACGAGCCGGACTGCGCCAATACCCGGAAGCTCTACCACGGCTGCGCCCAGGCCATCGTCCGGGCGGGAACCGGGGAAGCTCTCACCGTCTCCGCCCGGTGCGGCGGACTGTGCGCCGAAGCCACCGTCCCCATCCGCCCGGCCCGGATCCCGGAAATCCCCTCCTGTGAGCCGTGGCTGCGGATCTGCCCGTGGCGGATGTCCGACGTCACCGACACCCCTCCCCGCCCGGATCAGATCCACGATTTCATGTACAACTGGATCCCCACCATGGCAGGGGTGTCCCAGAGCCTGATGATGAGCGGAAAGCACGGTTTTGCCTGTTTCTCCGGGGAGTTTACTGCCCCGGAGGCACCCTGCGTCCTGCACCTGACCGGTATAGCCGGCCACTTCGACCTTTACCTGAATGGAGAAAAGCTCCTCTCTTCCGCAGACGAGGATATCCACAGCTACCACCTCCCCCTCCCCGACGCCCTTTTCGGGAAACAGGGCAAGCTTTCCCTTGTTTTCACCTGCACCGGCGGCATCGTCCGGGTGGGCGAGATCTACCTGACCTGTCTGTGACCGACAGCAAACGCCGCAGTTTTTCCGCTGTGGCGTTTGCTGTTTTTTTCGTTTTATGCGGAGCATTTGACCGGATTTCTGTTGCCATTTTTCGTAAAATATCGTATAATAGAAATAGTAACCTCTCCACAAGGACAAAAACAGAGGATCCATATGAAACTTCCGAAAAGCGCAACCATTATGTGGAACAGCAAGGACTACCGCAGGAAAATGCCCTGGTACCGTCTGGTCTTCGTCCTGCTGATCCTGATCACAGCCGGAATCGTCAGCATCGCCATCTGGAACACCGTAAAGCTGCAAAACGCCATTCACACCCGCACCCTCATCTATGTGGACGATGTTTCCGATCAGATTGCCGATTCCGTCGACCTGCGGCTGACTGAGATCACCATCGACCTCCAGACCCTCAGCGACTCCGTTTCGCTGACGGGCCTGAACCGCCACGCCTATCTTTCCTCCTATCTGGAACGAAAGCAGTCGATGCTGGGATTTTCCTCCCTTTTCCTCCTCCTTCGGGACGGGACGGTTTTCCCACAAGTCGACCGGGACGTTGACTTTTTCCAATTGGACGGCGTACAGCAATCCTTTGAAGGCTCCCCCGGCATTTCTTTTTTAAGCGGGCAGGATCTCCTCTATTCCGTCCCCGTGTCCGTGAAAGGCGACACTTCCGCCGTCTTGGCCGGCATCCGGAGTCAGCAGCAGATGCAGGAGCTGATCGGCACCCGCTGCTTTGAAGGGAAGGGCTTCACCTGCATCGCCGACACCGCTGGCTCCCTGATCATCTCCCCTTCCGGCATGGATCCCTTTTTAAAACTGGAAGAGCTCTTTCCCACCGAAGACCCGGATCTGCTCCCTAACATCCGTGCCATGGAGGAAAACATCGCTAAAAGGGAAAGCAATGTTTTCTCCTTTAAAAGCACCGACGGCAATGAGTTGATCCTCGCTTACAACCCGCTGCAAAGCTACGATTGGGTGCTTCTAACGCTGGTTCCCGCCGACCTGATCTCTCACCAGACCACCCGTTACATCGCCCGGAGCTTCGTAAGCCTCGGCATCGTGATCCTTCTCTGCATCGGGACGCTCCCGCTGCTTTTCTTCCTCTTCCGGCAGCATTTTACCCATATGCAGCAGATTGCCTTCGTGGATCCCCTTACCGGCTGCATCAACAACGCCGCCTTCCAGCTATCCTGTGCCGACCTGCTGCAGGGCTCCCCTCCCTGCACCTATACCCTCGTCTATCTGGATCTGAAAAATTTCAAGCTTGTCAACGAGGAGTTCGGCTCTGCTCAAGGCGACCACACCCTCCGTTATGTAATGGAGACCATCCAGCAGAATATCAAAGAGGACGAGCTTGCCACCCGTTCCACCGCCGACCGGTATTTCCTCTTATTAAAGGAATCCGACCCCTCCGTCATCCGCAGCCGCTTGAGCCGGATCGCCGAAGAGATCAATTCCCCGGCCGAGCGACTCCGGAAGCCTTACCGCCTGACCATCCAGAGCGGCGCTTACTTAGTGGACGACCCGAGTTTGGATGTGACCATCCTGCAGGACCGCGCCATCACCGCCTGCCGTAGCCGTTCCTCTGACCAGGACGGCGTATGTATCTTCTATGATACCGCTTTGACCCGGAAAATGCAGGAAGAGCACGACTTAAACGACCAGCTTGAGCCATCCTTGAAAAACGGTGATTTTAAAATCTTCTTCCAGCCTAAGATCCGCACGGACGATCATCTCCCCGGCGGCGTCGAAGCCCTTGTACGTTGGGATCATCCTCAAAGAGGGCTGCTGCTCCCACAAATTTTTGTCCCGCTTTTTGAGAAAAACGGAAAAGTCTGCACTTTGGATGTTTACGTTTTCGAGGAAGTCTGCCGCACACTTCGCCGTTGGATCGACAAGGGCGGAAAGCCCATCCCCGTTTCCATCAACGTTTCCCGCCAGCATTTCCGGAATGTGGATTTTTTGGATCAGTACGAAACCATTGCGAAAAAATATGAGATTCCCAAGGGTTTGATCGAGCTGGAGCTGACCGAATCCATCTTCTTCGATGCCAACTCCCTCCCCAATGTGGGCAAGCAGATCAAGCGGATGCACGAACTGGGCTTCCACTGCTCTCTGGACGACTTCGGCATGGGTTACTCCTCCTTGAGCCTGCTGATGGAATTCGACATCGACGCCATCAAGCTGGATCAGAGCTTTTTCAAGGACATTGACCGTCCCCGCGCCCGGGAGGTCATCAGCTCCATACTGCAGCTGTCCAAGTCCATCGGCACCCAGACCGTAGCAGAAGGCGTCAAAAACGACCGGCAGATAGCCTTCCTAACGGAAGCCGGCTGCGATTTGATCCAAAGCTACTACTATTCCCCTCCCCTCCCGGTTGCGGAATTTGAAGAGTGGCTCGCTCGCCGCCAATCCTCTTAAACGCTCCCATCGACAAAAAACCGCCCTGCCCCATTTGAGGCAAGGCGGTTTGCGTTTATTCTCAGTCTTATTTGGTGCCGAAGATCCGGTCGCCTGCATCGCCCAGGCCGGGTACGATGTACTTGTGCTCATTGAGCTTTTCATCCAGGCTGGCGGCATAGACCTGCACATCGGGATGCGCTTCCACCAAGGCATTGAGCCCTTCGGGAGCAGCGATGATGCAGAGGAATTTGATCTGGTTGACGCCCTTGTCCTTTAAGAGCTTGATGGCGTCGATGGCGCTGCCGCCGGTAGCCAGCATGGGGTCCAGCACCAGAAC
>USLH01000093.1 GCA_900555435.1 uncultured Oscillospiraceae bacterium
GTCAGGCCGTTGACTGGATCGTGCGCCACATTCCGCGCTTTGTGCAGTTGATTCCGCGCAAGCTGTTCTATTTCCTCTCGACGGATACGTATGGCGGCACGCCGTATCTGGGCGGCGGCACGGAGACGGACAACCTGCCGTATCTGCTGTCGCTCAGGGATATGCTGCTGGGGCGGGGCGAGCGCGGCTTTGCCTTCGGCGACGCTTCCGAAAGCGACGCCCTCTGCGAACACTTAAAAAAGGATCTGGAGATCACTGTCGTTTCCATCAACTACCGCCGCTCTCCCAAGCATCCCTTCCCGGCGGCATTGGAGGATGTCTTCGACGCCATCGCCTACTTCCACGACCACGCCTTCGTTTACGGCATCGATCCGGACCGCATGGCGGTCTTCGGCCACAGCGCCGGCGGGAACCTGACGGCTGCGGTAAGCATCCTTGCAAACCGCACCAAAGCTTTCCCCTTAAAGGCGCAGCTGATGACCTACCCCTACCTGGATCTGGCAGAAAGCCCCTTTGACAAGCCCAAGTATCCGGAAGCCCTGCCGGCGGCAGCACTTCTTTCCTTCAATGAAATGTACACCCGCCCGGATCAGCGGCGGGAAACGCTGGTCTCCCCGGTCTTTGCACAGAAAGAGGACCTGATCGGTCTGCCTCCTGCCCTGATTCTGACGGCTGAATTTGACTCTCTGAACGCCGAAGGGCGCCGGTATGCAGAGCTTCTCCGCAGCGCCGGTGTTTCTGTGGAAGAACATGAGATCACCGGAGCCATCCACGGATTTCTGGAGGATTATTTCAAACCCGCCACCTCAAAAGTCCTCTCCTCCGACCCAGAACGGGAAGCACAGGTGGAGCTTCAGGTTCAGGACGCCCTGAACCATGTGGAGGAAATGCTGGTGCGCGCCCTTCCTCTTCCCGAGGGATCCGTCTTCCCCACACTTTAAAAGAAAACCACCCCTGTAAGGATCCTTTTCGATCCCTACAGGGGTGGTTTTTATGATCTGTGAATCAGCCCTGCTGCGCCCGGCTCTTCGCCTTGGCCCGCAGCGCCTTATCTAAGATTGCCTTCCGGATCCGGAGGTTCTTCGGAGTCACCTCAATGAGCTCGTCCTCATCGATGTACTCGATGCACTGCTCCAGGCTCATTTCCTTCGGAGGAACCAGCCGCAGAGCGTCGTCGGAGCCGGCGGCACGGGTGTTGGTCATCTGCTTCTTCTTGCAGACGTTGACCACCAGATCCTCGCCCTTGGGAGACTGGCCGACGACCATGCCCTCATACACTTCGGTGCCTGCGCCGATGAACAGCTGACCCCGCTCCTGAGCATTGTAAAGGCCGTAAGTCACGGCAGTGCCGGTCTCAAAAGCGACCAGAGAGCCTACGCTCCGGCGAGGAATCTCGCCCTTCATGGGCTGGTAGCACTCAAAGACGGAGGCCATGATGCCCTCGCCCTTAGTGTCGGTCAGGAACTCATTCTTGTAACCGAACAGCCCGCGGGAGGGGATCAGGAACTCAAGCTTCATCCGGCTGCCCTGAGGCACCATGTGCTGCAGCTCGCCCTTGCGTGGGCCCATTTTTTCCATAACGGCGCCTACATACTCTTCCGGAACGTCTACGACCAGTCGCTCGATGGGCTCGCACTTGACGCCGTCGACCTCTTTCAGCAGCACCCGGGGGGTGGACACCTGGAACTCATAGCCTTCCCGGCGCATGGTCTCGATGAGGATGGACAGGTGCATCTCGCCCCGTCCTGCCACCAAAAAGCTGTCGGTGGAATCGGTATCGTGGACTTTCAGGGAAACGTCCTTCAAAAGCTCCTTGTAAAGCCGCTCCCGGATCTGACGGGAGGTGACGAACTTTCCTTCCCGTCCGGCGAAGGGGGAGTTGTTGACCGAGAAGGTCATTTCCACCGTAGGCTGGGAAATTTTGGAGAAGATAAGCGGCTCCTCGCTGCCCACGTCGCAGAGGGTCTCGCCGATGGTGGCCTGCTCGATGCCGGAAATGCAGACGATATCGCCTACCATTGCCGTTTCGCAGGGAACCCGCTTCAAGCCGTCGATCTCATAGAGAGAAACGACTTTTCCCTTATAATGGGTCTCGGGATTGTGGTAGACGCAAACGGAGACTTCCTGACCCTGATGGACCGTTCCCCGGCTGATACGGCCGATCACGATGCGGCCGACGTATTCGTTGTAATCGATGGCAGAGACCATCATCTGGAAGGGGCCGTCGGGATCTCCTTCCGGCGGGTCGATGTGCTCCAGAATCTTATCAAACAGCGGCCGCAGATCGGTGCCCTTCACCTCTGGTGCGAAGGAAGCGGTGCCGTCCCGCCCGGAACAGAAGACCACCGGGCTGTCCAGCTGTTCGTCGCTGGCGTTCAGATCCATCAGAAGCTCCAGAACCTCCTCCTGGACTTCGTAAAGCCGGGCGTCGGGGCGGTCGATCTTGTTGACCACTACGATGATCTTGTGACCCAGCTCCATGGCCTTCTGCAGCACGAAACGGGTCTGGGGCATGGGACCCTCAAAAGCATCTACCAGCAGCAGGATGCCGTCCACCATCTTGAGCACCCGCTCCACTTCGCCGCCGAAATCGGCGTGGCCGGGGGTGTCGATGATGTTGATCTTCACGCCGTTATAGGTGCAGGACGTGTTCTTTGCAAGGATGGTAATGCCCCGCTCCCGCTCCAGATCGTTGGAGTCCATGACACGGTCCTCAACGACCTGATTCTGCCGGAAAGCGCCGCCCTGCTTGAGCATCTCGTCTACCAGCGTGGTTTTGCCATGGTCAACGTGGGCGACGATGGCGATGTTTCTCAAATCTTCACGAATCAAAAGTAACCCTCCAAAAATTCAGTCGTTATTTGTGATATTTTCCTCCGGACGCAATGGAAAACGCCCGGTAAATCTGTTCGAACAGCATGACCCTCGCCAGCTGATGGGGGAAGGTCATCTTCGACATGGAAAGCCGCAGCTTCCCCGCCGCCTTGACGGCGTCGGACAGTCCGTAGGAGCCGCCGATGATAAAGCAGACCTGACTGATCCCCCGCACGCCGGCGGAGGAAAGCTCCTCCGAAAGCTCTTCGGAGGAAAGTTGTTTCCCTTCGATGCACATGGGAATCACCAAGGCGTCTCTCGGGATCTTTGCAAGGATCTCCTCCCCTTCCCGGCGGATGCAGACGGTGATCTCCGACTCCGATGGGTCGTTTTGGAGCTTATATTCCGGAAGCTCCAAAAGCTCCAGCTTACAGAAAGCACCCAGCCGTTTCTGATACTCTTTGCAGGCGTCGGACAGGTATTTTTCCTTTAACTTTCCGATACAGATCAGCCGAACCGTCATCATCGGATCTCAAACCTCCTGCCCTCAGTCACGCAAGGAAGCACGTCCGCCGTGTAGTCCCGACCGGCTTCCATGCTCTTTTCCGCCAGATACGCACGGGTATGCCCCAATGCGATCTCGGGACGGTTGTTCTCTTTGCTCAGGTGCCCCAGCACGAACTGGGTCGCCCCGCCGCAGATCAGCTGCTCCAAAGTCTGGGCGCACTGGTCGTTGGAGAGATGGCCGTTCCGGGAGCGGATCCGCTGCTTTAAAAAGGGCGGATAGCTGCCGTTTAGGAGCATCTTTCGGTCATAATTGGACTCCATCAGCACGAAATCGCAGCCGTAAAGCCCTCGCATGACCTCCTCGCTGGGGTAGCCCAGATCTGTACAGATCCCCACGGAGCGGCCGTTTTCTGTATCCACATGGAAGCCGGTGCTTTCCGCACTGTCGTGAGGCGTCGGAAAGGGCGTTACCAGATACCCTGCCGCCTCCACCGGGCCGTCTAAAATATGTACCTCTTGCCCTCGCTTGAAAAATCCCTTTTCCATTAAAGTGCCGATGGTCCCTCGGGAACCGTATACCGGGATCCCGTACCGTGCAGAGATCAGATCCAGCCCGGAAACGTGGTCGGTGTGCTCGTGGGTGACGAAGATCGCCTTCACGGCTTCCGGCGGCACTCCTGCCAGAGCCATAGCTCGCTGAAAGCTGCGGATACCCAGGCCTGCGTCAAACAAAAGCCCGTTGGTCAGGGAACCGAGATAGCTGGAATTCCCGTCGCTGGAGCTGCAAAGGCTGTAGAAAAACACACTCGATCCCCCCTTTCTCTAAACACGGCAAAAGGCCGCTGCGGTCAAGGATTCACCCTGCACCGCCGCAGCAGCCCGATCCAAACTCTTTTTCTGGGTCACAGTGCCTGGGCCATGTACCCTTCCGGAGTGGCGATCTTGCGGATGTCCGCTCCTAAAGACCGGAGCTTCTTTTCCAGATCCTCATAGCCCCGCTCCACATGATAGATGTCCTCTACCTCCGTGGTACCCACAGCAGCAAGACCTGCGATCACCAGTGCCACGCCGGCACGAAGATCCGTAGCCCGAACCGGCGCACCCATTAAGCGCCCGGTTCCTTCGATGACCGCCACCCGGCCGTCCACCGAAATATCTGCGCCCATCCGGCGCAGCTGGTCCACATATTTGAACCGATTGTCGAAAATACTCTCGGTGACGATGCTTGTCCCTTCCGCCAGCGTCAGGAGCGTAGTAATCTGGGGCTGCATATCCGTGGGAAAGCCGGGATGCGGCAGCGTCTTCACATTGGTCTTCGTCAGCCGCCCCGTGCCGATCACCCGGACGGAGTCGTCGTATTCCTCCACCCGCACGCCTATCTTCTGGAGCTTGGCGGTGATGGATTCCAGATGCTTCGGGATTACGTTCTTTATCAGAACATTTCCATTGGTCGCCGCAGCCGCCACCATATACGTTCCCGCCTCGATCTGATCAGGAATGATGGAATACTGGGTGCCATGGAGGGATTTTACGCCCTTGATCTTGATGACGTCGGTGCCTGCGCCCATAATATCGGCGCCCATGGAGTTTAAGAAGTTGGCAAGATCCACGATGTGAGGCTCTTTTGCGGCGTTTTCGATCACCGTAAGCCCGTCGGCCTTTACCGCCGCCAGCATGACGTTGATGGTGGCACCTACCGTGACCATGTCAAAATAAATGTGTGCGCCGACCAGCTTGTCCGCCTGAGCATGGATCATTCCATGATCCACCGAGCATTCCGCCCCCAAGGAGCTGAAGCCTTTCAGATGCTGATCAACCGGACGTGCGCCCAGATCGCAGCCGCCGGGCATGGAGACCCTTGCCTTCCCCACTTTTCCCAGCAAGGAGCCGAGGAAGTAGTAAGAAGCCCGCATATTTTTCGCCAGATCGTACTCAACACAAGGGGTGTGAACCCGTCTGGGATCGATGCGGAGGGTGGATTTATTGAGCATAGTGACCTCTGCTCCCATGGAAAGCAGGATCTTTATGGTAATATCAATATCGCTGATATTGGGAACGTTCTCTATAATACACGGTTCGTCGGAAAGAATGACAGCAGGGAGTATGGCAACTGCGGCGTTTTTCGCACCGCTGATGGAAACTTCGCCCTGAAGTTTGTTGCCGCCCCTGATAATATACTTTTCCAAAGCGACACCCCTTTTTCATTTTTAACGTTTCTAGTATATCACAAAAGGTTCAAAAATAAAAGAGTTTCGCACTTTTTATTTTCAAAAAATATTCCGCTGGAAGCGTTTAAAAAACCGGCAGGAAACGCAGGTTTTCCATGCGTTACCGACCGGAAATTTCGGGAAACGCCTGATTCTCGGATTTTGAAGAAAAAATCCCCTTAAACGCCCGGTTCTCTTGCCGCAGCGCCCTGCCCGTTGAGGCGGATGCCGTCCACTGTGGTGTTAGCCGCCATAGAACCGTCGCCATTCAAATAGTACCAGTTTCCGTTTACCTTCCACCAACCGATGGCCATAGCGCCGCTGGGGGACAAATAGTACCATTTATTCCCCACTTTTTTCCATCCGATAGCCATAGCTCCATCGCTGTTTAAGTAATACCATTTTCCATTGACCTGCCGCCAGCCGGTAGCCATGGCCCCGCTGCCGGACAAGTAGTACCACTTTTCGTTTACCTTCTGCCAGCCGGTGGCCATAGCGCCGCTTCCGGTGAGATAATACCACTTGCCGTCCACTTTCTGCCAGCCGGTCTTCATGATACAGTTGTCCGGATCCAGATAGTACCACTTTCCGCCGATCTGCCCCCAACCGTAACAGGTGAAGCCCTCCAGCACATAGTACCAGGATCCGTTTTCCTTGAACCAGCCGGTAAAATCGTAGCAGGTTTCCAGATATTTCCCGGCGTCGGAAAACTCCGCCAGCTGATAGTCGTAGATCGTCCGCCCCGAAACCGGGACGCCCCGCCGGTAGGCATAAAGGAAGCGGTCGTAATAGTCCGGTACCAATCCCGTCAGCAGATTCCCTTCTTCATCGTACCGCAGCCAGTTTCCACCCGCATAGCGGAAACCGCCGTTGTCGTTGATCCGATAAGCGCTTCGATGCCCCACGGCGAACCGCTGGGCGTTAAGGGCGTAGTAATCCGTCCCGGAAACGCCCAGCTGAAAGTTTCCCTGATGCCGGCTGTTTCCGGAATCCCAGGTAGGGTCGCAATAGACCCACTCCCCGTCCAGCCAGACGGCATTCCAAGCGTGGTCGATGTCGTTATACTCTTCTTCTGTCCAAAGCCCGGAGGTGCTGGCCCCGTGAAACGTCACACAGGGAACACCCACACTGTTCAAAAGCTCCGCAAATAAAGTGGCATACCCCTCGCAGACCGAATAGTGATTGGTCAGCACAGAGTAAGGATCCGCCCCGGAAAGCTCTCCGGAATTGACCCCGTCCCAGTCGTAATAGACGTTCTCCGTCACCCATTCGTAGATCCGCAGCGCCTTCTCCTCATCGCTTTTGCAGCCCCGGGTGATCCCCTGAGCCGTCACAATCAGGATCTGCCGCTTCACCGGATCCGGCGTGATCAGATAAACATAATCGAGAGGATCCTTCTGATCCAGCAGGATCAACTGCTGCCGATCGTCATCCCGGACCTTCTTTGCCCAGTCCGTCGCCGCCGCGCTGACCTGAAAGGGAGCGCTGACCGCAAGGATCACCGCAGCTGCCGCAGCCGCCGCCGTCTGCACCCAATGTTTCATCTGCTCCCTCCTTCCGGATCTTCTCCTTCATCATATCACACTGCTGCCGGGAACGCAACTCTTTTTTCGCCCCGTCCCGGATTTTTGCTTCAATCCTCGTCGTAGATCACTTCCACCTCGATGTCCGTGTCATAGTTCCCGAAGCCCCTGCCGAACAGGGTCACACCGCCGCAATTCCGGGCGTCCCGGCTGCATTCGATCGTAAAAAGCAGGCTGTTCCCGGAGAAATCTAAAAGATCCCTTAAAAACACCCCTGGCTGCCGGATGCCGTCGATGCGGCAGCCCTCTTCGCTGACGGAAAGGGTCTTCAAAAGCCCGTACTGGGTTCCCATCCGCCACCACGCCGGGGTATAAGCTCCTGTCGGCTCCCCGAAATCCCCCGGGGAAGTAAAGGTCCCCACGGCTTTTCCATTTAAATAGAAGGAAATGTCCGACGGCCAGTCCTGCCGATACCCCGGATATTCCGAGCAAAGCTCCAGCGTGATCCGCAGCTCCTTTACCTTCCGGTTCCGGAACAGGTATCCCGGCAGCGGATATTTCACATACCCTGACCCGAACCAGAGGATCCCTGCCTCCAGCCGCTCCGGGCTGCTGAAATACTGGGGGTCGTCGATGATCCCGATCTGCCCCGCCGCAGACGCCAGCCCGCAGGTCGGCGACACGTCGTAGTCGCAGTAATGCCCCACGGGGATGGAAAGCCGCTGCACCCCCGGCTCGGGCCTCGGCTCCCCGAACACAATGGTGCTGCGGGAAAGGATCAGCTCGCACTTCCGCTGCATTCCCCGCCTTCCGGGCGTCCGCTCCGTCCGGAGGATCCCCGCTTCCTCCAGCTGTTTTACATGCCGGGCGGTGATGGTGACGGAAAGTCCCAGCTCCTGTGCCAGCTCGCTCACGCTCCGGCTTCCCTCCGACAAAAGCGAAAGGATCTGCAGCCGGGGCTTTGACCCCAGCGCTTCAAAGAACGCATGGTTCTCCGGAATCGTCCGGATCTCTCTCTGATCCTGCATGGAAAACCCTCCTTTTTCTTTAATTATACAATAAAAAAGTTTAATAGTCAACTCTGATTTCGTTCGTATTTTCTCGGTAAGTTTTCAAAAAATCATTGACAGTCCTATCGTTTTGGTTTATAATGCAGATAGCTGATCAAGCGGAAAATATAGTTAACTTTTAAGTTTAATTTTAAGGAGGCACTTTTATGGCACAGCACCCAATCCCCCGTCCGGAATATCCCCGGCCCCAGATGATCCGGGACGCATTCTTGAACCTGAACGGCACCTGGGACTTTTCCTTTGACTTTTCCAACAGCGGCATCGACCGCAAGTATCAGCTGGAGGAAAACTTTGAGCGGACCATCACCGTCCCCTTCTGTCCGGAAAGCAAACTGTCCGGCATCGGCTTTACCGATTTCATCCCCGCCCTCTGGTACAAGCGCACCTTCACCCTGCCCGAAGAAGCACTGAACGGCCACGTCCTGCTCCATTTCGGCGCCGTGGACTATCGCTGCAAAGTCTGGGTCAACGACGTGGAATGCGGCGGCCACCAGGGCGGTTACACCTCCTTCGCCATCGACATCACCGAAGCCGCCAAGGCCGGTGAGAACAAAGTCGTCCTCTGGGCGGAAGACGACGGCCGCAGCTGTACCCAGCCCCGGGGCAAGCAGAGCAGCAAGTACTACTCCCACGGCTGCGACTACACTCGTACCACCGGCATCTGGCAGACCGTCTGGATCGAGTGGGTGCCTTCCACCTACATCGACTCCTACCGGGTCATTCCCGACCGCCGGAACGGCAAAGTCACGCTGAAGGCTTCCATCAAGGGCTGCACAAAAAATGCCGTCCTTACCGCTTCCGCCAGCTTTGACGGAAAGGAAGCCGGTGTTTCTGCTGTGAAAGCCGGCCCTTGCACCATACTGGAGCTGCCCCTTTCCGTTGTGGAGCTGTGGGAACCCGGCCACCCCGCACTTTACGACCTGAAACTCACCCTTAAGGGCGAGGACTACGAAGATACGATCACCGGCTACTTCGGCCTCCGGGACGTGGAAGTCCGCCCCAAGGGTATCTATTTAAACGGCAAACCCGTCTACCAGCGGCTGGTGCTGGATCAGGGCTTCTACCCTGACGGCATTTACACCGCTCCCACCGACGAGGATCTGAAAGCAGACATCACCCGATGCCAGGATCTGGGCTTCAACGGCGCCCGTCTGCACCAGAAGG
>USLH01000094.1 GCA_900555435.1 uncultured Oscillospiraceae bacterium
CTGCCGCTGCTTCTTCTGCCTGGGGATTCGATCCTGGTAAAGGCCTCCCATTTTATGGAATTTCCTGAGATGAATCGCAAATTCACCTCAGTGGAAGTGGTGGGCTCACGGAGCTCGACTTAAACGTTTGTCGATGGGAGATCATTAGCTGTTTCCACTGGAGCAGTTGGATCGATCGGGGCAGCTGCGTCAGCCGGATTGGAGGACTCTTTATCCACCGGGGAAGGAACGGTGATTCCGCTGACATTGATGTTCCGGTTTACCTTTGCATCATACGTCTGTGCCTTCAGAATGTCCCTGAAATCCACACCGGTGGCCTCGGACATGGTGTCAAATACCTGCTGCATGACAGCCGCCGTATTTCCGGAGATCCAGATACCAGGAGTAGTCATCGGGATTCAGGTGGAAGTACTCCATGCTCTGAAGGAGGACGTTCATCCGCTCCTCACGCTGGCTTCCGCCAACGATCTCACCGATGCCGGGAACCAGAAGGTCCATGGCGGCAACGGTCTTGCCGTCGTCGTTCAAACGCATATAGAACGCCTTGATCTCCCGGGGATAGTCGGTGACGAAGACGGGCTTTTTGAAGATCTTTTCGGTGAGGAAGCGCTCATGCTCGGTCTGGAGATCCACGCCCCAGTAGACAGGATAGTCGAACTCGTCCTTGTGGGGTTCCAGCAGCTCGATGGCTTCGGTGTAGGTGACATGGGCGAAGTCGGCGTCTACCAGCGCAGTCAGGCGCTCCACCAGACCCTTGTCATAGAAGTTGTTGAAGAAGGCCATCTCATCGGGGCAGGTGTCCAGGACGTAACGGATGACGAATTTCATCATGTCCTGTACCACGCGCATATCGTCGTGGATGTCGGCAAAGGCCATTTCCGGCTCCACCATCCAGAATTCGGCGGCGTGGCGGGCGGTGTAGGATTTCTCAGCCCGGAAGGTGGGGCCGAAGGTGTAGACGTTGCCCAGAGCCATGGCCATGCACTCGGCTTCCAGCTGGCCGGAAACGGTGAGGTTGGCGGCTTTGCCGAAGAAGTCCTGGGAGAAGTCGACGGAGCCGTCCTCGGTGAGAGGAGGATCCTTCGGGTCAAGGGTGGTGACCCGGAACATCTCGCCGGCGCCTTCGCAGTCGGAGGCGGTGATCAGGGGGGTATGGACGTAGGCGAAGCCCCGTTCGTTGAAGAACTTGTGGATGGCATAGGCGCAGACCGACCGGACCCGGAAGACGGCCTCAAAGGTGGTGGTCCGGGGACGGAGATGGGCGATGGTGCGGAGGTATTCCAGAGTATGGCGCTTTTTCTGCAGGGGATAGTCGGGGGTGGAAGCACCTTCCAGGACGATCTCGGAAGCGTGAATTTCGTAGGGCTGCTTTGCCTCGGGGGTGAGGATCACCTGACCGGTGACGGTGATGGCGGAGCCTACGTTGTAGCGGGTCACGTCCTTATAATTGGGCAGCTTGTCAGCCTCAAAGACAATCTGCAGGTTTTTAAAGCAGCTGCCGTCGTTTAATTCGATAAAGCCCAGTGCTTTGGAATCCCGGATGGTGCGGACCCAGCCGGAAACGGTCACCGTTTTCCCGCCGTAATGGGGGAAATCCCGGTGCAGCACCGCAATTTCAGTACGAGTCATAGAAAAGCCTCCATTTATGAATTGATGCCAGATAGGAATATTTTACTCCATTTTGGAGGGTACGTCAATCGGTTCTGCGGGAAAAATGGCAGATTTTCGCCGAAAATCCACGGAATTTCCGGAAGTGGGACTCATTCGGGATCCGTTTGATTCCGTTTCTGGAGGGCGGCAGCCAGCTCCAAGCCGGTTTTCGTGGTGGCCAAGCCCCCGGTGGCAGTCTCCCGGAGGGCAGTCGGGAGCTGGCGTCCCACCCGGTTCATGGCTTCCACGGTGTCGTCGAAGGGGATATGGCTGGTAATGCCTGCTAAAGCCAGATCGGCGGCGGTCAGGGCGTTCATGACGCCTCCGGCATTCCGCTTGACGCAGGGGATCTCCACCAGTCCTGCCACAGGGTCGCAGACAAGACCCAGCATATTTTTAATGGAAATGGCGGCGGCGTCGAAGCTCTGAGCGGGGGCACCGCCCAGCAGTTCCACCACGGCGGCTGCGGCCATGGCGGAAGCGGAACCGCATTCCGCCTGGCATCCGCCTTGAGCGCCGGCTAAGCAGGCGTGCTCGCCGATGATCTGTCCCACCAGTCCGGCGGTGAGAAGGCTTCTGACCACCGCTTCCCGGGGGAGGGCGTGTTCGTCAGCTACGGACAAAACAGCGGCAGGGACGATGCCGCAGGAGCCGGCGGTGGGGCAGGCCACGATCCGCCCCATGGAGGCGTTTATCTCCGAGCAGGAGAGGGCGAAGGCCACGGCTTTTGCGGCGGTTCCGCTTAAAAGGGAAGTGCCGGACTTGCGGCGCTGCTCGTAAAGATAGGCGTCTCCGCCGGTCAGGCCGCTGACGGAGCGGACGGGGGCTTCCAGGGCTTTTTCGGCAGAGGCTTTCATAACGGCGAGCATCTGGTCGAAGCGGGAGAGGATCTCCTTTTCCGGAGTGCCGCTCTGGGCCGATTCCCGGAGGAGGGCGTAGCTGCTTAAAGAGAGGGACTGCTCTTTGCAGGCGGCGAGGACTTGAAGAGCGTTCATTTCTGCTCCTTTCCGGAAGGGACGCTTCCTGCGGATTCATCGGTGGGCTGGAGGAGCTTCACCCAGATGATGCCAGGAATTTTCCGGATGGCGGCGGCAAGGTCTGCGCCGGTGAGGCTGTCCAGTTCGATGTACATATGGGCGGTGCGGTCTTCCTGATTCCGGCTGACCCGCATATTGCCGATGTTGATGCCCAGTTCGTAGAGGATGAAAGTGATGTTGGAGATAACACCGGGGGTGTCCCGGTGGTGGGTGACTAGGATCGGGCGTTCGCCGGTGAAGTTCACCTCCATGCCGTCGATGATGCTGACCACCACCTGTCCGCCGCCGATGGAGGAGCCCAAGATCTCATGGATCTCGCCGGAGTTGGTGGTGATGACGAATTTGACGGTGTTGGGGTGGACGTTTTCCCCCAGGTCGGTGGGGATGAATTCGTAGCGGAGTCCTTTTTCTCTGGCAAGCTCGAAGGAATGGCGGAGCCGTTCGTCGGAGGGGTTCAGGTTCAAAAGCCCTGCCAGCAGGGCTTTGTCAGTTCCGTGGCCCCGGTAGGTGGCGGCGAAGGAGCCGTGGAGGTACATCTTTGCTTCCCGGATGTCGCCGCCGACCAGCTTGTAAGCCATTTTGCCCAAGCGGGCGGCTCCGGCGGTGTGGGAGCTGGAGGGGCCGATCATGATGGGGCCCATGATGTCGAAAAGAGAGGGGGTGGACATAGAACGTCCTTTCTCCGGCGGAGCCGGGTATGGATTTGGGCGCTTTTTCTTTAGTATACCACGGACGGACAGGTTTTCCAATAGGAATTCTTTTTTTCGGCGATTTGTGGTACAATGAAAGAAAATGCGCAAACTTCCGGAAAAACTTTTTTGGAGGCTGAAGGCGGGGAAGGAAAAACGTCGTTCTCTCTTTCGGAAGCGGAAAACGAAAGGCGGTGAAAATGAGTGTATGGACAACCGGGAATTTGAAGCATTGGTCCGGCAATATGAAAAGCTCGTTTTCACCGTCTGCTATCAGCTGGTGAAGGATTACGGGGAAGCCCAGAATCTGACCCAGGAGACGTTTTTTTCCGCTTACCAGCACATTGAAAGCTGTCAGAACGGCAACTACAAGCCATGGCTCATCCGCATCGCTTCCAACAAGGCGAAGGACTTCTTAAAATCCGCCTACCACCGGAAGGTGGATACGGTGGAGGAATGGGAAGATCTGCCGCTGCGGCCGGAAGGGTCGGCGGAGGAGAGGAGCCTTTCCCGGGAAGGGCTCCGGCAGGCAAGGGATGCCATTCTGTCGCTGGATGAGCCGTACCACAAAGTGGCGGAGCTTTATTTTCTGGAGGAACGGTCAGTGGACGAGATCGCCGAAGCGCTTCGGCGGCCGAAGAAGACCGTGGAAACGCAGCTGTACCGGGGACGGCAGAAGCTGCAGCGGATACTGACGGAAAGGGGGATCCATCTATGAAACTATTTGGGGAAGACGGGCATCTGACCGATGAGGGGCTGAGAGCGCTGATCGCCGGGGAGCTGGACGAAATGGGACGGCTGGAAACGGCGGAGCATCTGGACTTCTGCGACCAGTGCGTGGAGCGGTACAGCGAACTGCTGACCGAAGAGGTGGAGCTGACCCCGCCGGAGGAGGCGGCGCCTTCCGTGATGGAGCGGATCCGGAAGCGGGGGCGGCTGATCTTTGTAAACCGGTTCGTCCGGGTATCGGTCGCAGCGGCACTGACTCTGATCCTCTGGGGCGGATTTGAACGGATCGGGCTGTTTGTCCCCACCGATCAGCATGCCGAGAATATGAGCGAAGCGACCCGGTACGTTTCCGGGAAGTTCTCCGGATGGAACAACGCTCTGGATAAGCTGCTCTCCGGGTTCAATGTTTTCCTTAATACGCCCCGTTCGGAGAGAACGGATGCCAATAAGAACGAGACTGCCGGTGCTCCGGCAGGAGAAAGGTAGGAGCCTTTTATGTGGAATTACAATCAGAACGGTTCGGAACAGAACCGGAATCCTCAGGCTGGGTATTCGCAGGAGTACCAGCCCAATGCACTGCAGTACCCCAACGCACCCCAGCAGTCTCCTCAGCCGCCCAAAAAGCCCAACGGTGGGAAGAGTCGGGGGCTGGCGGTCTTTTTCGGGCTTTTGCCCGGAGCAGGGCATATGTACCTTGGGAAGATGATGAAGGGCCTTACGTTCATGATCCTTTTCTGGGGGATTATCGCCCTTGCGTCCGTGCTGGAGATGGGCGTGATCATCCTGGCGCTGCCGGTCTTGTGGTTCTATGCGTTTTTTGACAACCTCAATCTGGCGGGGCTTACCGCAGAGGAGCGGGCGGCGGTGCCGGATGAGCTGTTCTTCGGGCTGCTTTCGGGAAAAGAGCTGAAAAATACCTCCATTTTCCGGAAGCGGAACGTGGCGCTGGGCGTGTGCTTCATTGCCGCCGGCGTGATCATGCTCGTCAACATGACTCTGCGGTATCTGCTGGACGCCCTGTCCCAGATCTTCCAGACGATGAATCTGGCGTTGTTTTGGAACCTCTATTACAGCCTGCCGAGGATTGTCGTAGCAGTGATCGTGATCGTGCTGGGCGTGCATTTTGTCCGGGGCGGAAAGAAAAAAGAGCCTGCGGACGACGTGACCCCCTATCAGGGAAAGTAAAAGGAGAAAGAGATGGACGAAAATTTCAATCCGGCTTCGGAAGAAGTAAAGGAGGAGACAGCAGCCGCTCCGCAGATCCCGCCGGAAGCGCCCCGATGGAACCCGGCTCCGGCAGCGCCAGTGAAGGAGCGGCGGGTTGGGCGGTTTACTCTGGGAATAACGCTGATCGCATCAGGGCTTGTCCTGCTTGCCACTATGTTCTGGCCGGAATTTGACCTGTTTACGGCGGTGAAATTTGCGCCGGTGATCCTGATTCTGATCGGCGTGGAGATCTTAGTCAGCGTTTTTACGGCGAAGGGGTGCCGGCTCAAGTACGATTTTTTCAGCATGTTTGTCTGCTTCCTGCTGATCTGCGGCAGCTTCGGGGCGGCGATGGTGCCGTTTGTTTACCGCAACACGGTTTTGCGGGAGCGGATGGAGGATCGGCTGGCTGACGACATTGAGACAGACGTGTATCATGTCATCAGGGACTTGGGTATCAGTGAGGTGCACTGCGATTTGTACATCCGGGAGGATCTGAACGGGAGGCTGACGGAAAAGACAACGTATCAGGAACTGGACGGCTATGGAGAGCAGCAGCTTTTGAACGTGACGCTGCGAGAAAATGCGGCGGATGCAGCTGCATTTTCCCGGACGGCACGGAAGATCCTGGATCGCTTGGAGCCGCTTTCCCTGCCGGGACCCCGGCTGACCATCCGGCAGCCGGACGGGAAATACGCCATTTGGATCACCAGCCGGTATCAGTGGGAGCTTTCGGAAGAGCAGCTGCAAACGCTTTGCGGCTCGGAAGAGGGCGAAGAAGAGCAGCTCCGGAGGTACCGGGTCCGGATCCTCTGTGCAGGGGAAGAATTTTACGGTGTTCGTTATACCCTCGGGGTCAATGGGGAGCCGGTGACCTCCGGAAGCGTATCGGCGGCGGACGGCGGCGTGCTGGAAACCGATGAATCGCTTTGGATCGACTTCCCGGCGGATCTTTGGGGCAACTGGAGCGGCGATTCGGTCACGATCTCGCTGGCGGCCTACGGGCAGAGCGGAGAAGCATCCGGGGAGCAGCAATTTGATTTTTCTGCTGCGGAAGACGGGGAGCTTTTGGTAGCGATGCTTGGGAACCCGAACATCGGGTGCTGGTTTGAATTGGAGGAATAAAGAAAAAGCGGCGAAAACGGCGTCTGCATGGAAGGGCTCCTGCAGGCGCCGCTTTTTATGTGCGGAAGCACAGGCGGAACGCCCGGCAACCTGTTGATGGATCCGAAGAACTTTGACGCCATCTATGTCATTTTCAACATCTGGCAGAACCTATCTATCCGTTCTTACAGAAGTATTTCGTAAAGGGCGTTATGATCGGGTCAATCAACGAGAAAAAGGAGATCCCGTCTCCTGCGGTTTGCGGAGACGGGGATTTTTGCAAAAAAATGCACCGGCGTCGATCGGAACGCCGGTGCGGTTTTTTATAGGGAATCAGTCTTCTTTGTCGTCGGGGAACTGGCCAGCGCCGCAGCACTTTTTGTACTTCTTGCCGCTGCCGCAGGGGCAGGGGTCGTTGCGGCCTACCTTCTGGGCGGCGGTTTTGCGGACGGGCTGCTTTTTCACGGTATCGTCTCCGTGAGAAGCGGTGGTGGGATTGGCCACCTGCTCCCGTTTAGGTTCTTCCTCGGGGTTGCGGAGGCGGACGGTCAGGAGCATCTTGACTGTGTCCTCCCGAATGGCGGCAACCATCTCATCGAACATATCGAAGCCTTCGATGCGGTATTCCACAACGGGGTCACGCTGGGCGTAGGAGCGAAGGTAAATGCCTTTCCGCAGCTCTTCCATGGCGTCGATGTGATCCATCCACTTGGAATCAACGTTCCGCAGGAGCACCACACGTTCCACTTCCCGCATCCGGTCGGGGCCGATCTCCTGCTCTTTTTCCTCGTACTTGGCGACGGCCTTTTTATAGAGGATGTCAACGATGTCCTTTTTCTCCATGCCGCCCAGTTCGTTGGCGGTGAACTCCAGATCGCCGGGCTCGGTGAAGAAGCCTAAGTAGTGATCCCGGAGACCGGCGACGTTCCAGCTGTCGTGGATGGTCTCATCGGAGAGATAGAGGTTGGCGGTCTCGGTGATGTTATCCCGGAGCATATCCATGATGTAGCCCCGGAGGTTCTCGCCGTCCAAGACCTTTGCACGCTGGCTGTAGATCAGCTCCCGCTGGCGGTTCATGACATCGTCGAACTGCAGGACGCTGCGGCGGATGGAGAAGTTCCGGCCCTCTACCTTCTTCTGTGCCGACTCGATGGAATTGGTCAGGAGCTTGGTCTCAATGGGCATATCGTCTTCGATTTTTAAGGCTTCCATCATCCGCTGGATCCGCTCGCCGCCGAAGAGACGCATGATGTCGTCCTCCAGAGAGAGGAAGAAGCGGCTCTCGCCAGGGTCGCCCTGACGGCCGGAACGGCCTCGGAGCTGGTTATCGATTCGGCGGGATTCATGGCGCTCGGTGCCCAAGATGAACAGGCCGCCGGCTGCACGGACTTCCTCCGCCTCTGCGGCGATGACGGGTTTATACTTTTCCACCAGCTCGTGGAAGGTCTTGCGGGCGTTTAAGATCTCCTCGTTGTCGGTGTCACCGTAGCCGTCGGCTTCGGCGATCAGCTCTTCGGTGAAGCCCATCTTCCGCATATCGGTTTTCGCCAGATACTCGTCGTTGCCGCCCAGCTTGATGTCGGTGCCGCGGCCTGCCATGTTGGTGGCGATGGTGACGGCGCCCTTTTTGCCGGCCTGTGCGACGATTTCGGCTTCTTTTTCGTGATATTTGGCGTTCAGGACAACGTGCTTGATACCCTGACGCTTTAACATATTGCTGAGCAGCTCGGATTTGTCGATGGTGACGGTGCCGACCAGAACGGGCTGGCCTTTGGCGTGACACTCTTTGATCTGTTCGATGACGGCGTGATACTTGCCCTTTTCGTTTTTGAAGACCAGGTCCTCGTGATCCACACGGATGACGGGCTTGTTGGTGGGGATCTCCACTACGTCCAGCTTGTAGATCTCACGGAACTCGGCTTCCTCGGTGAGGGCGGTGCCGGTCATGCCGGAGAGCTTCGTGTAGATGCGGAACAGGTTCTGGAAGGTGATGGTGGCGAGGGTCTTGGACTCCCGTGCGACTTCGACGCCTTCCTTTGCCTCGATGGCCTGATGCAGACCTTCGTTGTAGCGGCGGCCGATCATCAGACGGCCGGTGAATTCGTCGACGATGATGACCTCGCCGTTTTTCACCACATAGTCCACTTCATTGTGCATGACGCCGTGGGCCTTGATGGCCTGATTGATGTGGTGGAGGAGGGTCAGGTTCTGGGGATCCATCAGGTTGTCGATGCCGAAGGCCATTTCCGCTTTCTTGACACCCCGGGGGGTCAAGGTGGCGGTCTTTGCCTTTTCGTCGACGATGTAGTCGCCTTCCAGATTGTCGTTGTCTTCCTTGTCGTCCAGCTCCACGACCTTGTTCATGGTCAGGGTCCGGGCGAAGCGGTCAACGATCTTATAGAGGTCGGTGGACTTGTCGCCCTGACCGGAAATGATCAGAGGGGCTTCGTCGATGAGGATAGAGTCCACCTCGTCGACGATGGCGTAGTTGAAGGGGCGCTGGACCCGCTGCTCCTTATAGGTGACCATGTTGTCCCGGAGGTAGTCGAAGCCCATCTCGTTGTTGGTGCCGTAGGTGATGTCGCAGTTGTAGGCGGCCCGGCGGGCGTCATTGTCTATATCATGGATGATAAGGCCGACGGTGAGCCCTAAGTAGCGATAGACCTTGCCCATCCACTCGGAGTCACGCTTGGCCAGATAATCGTTGACAGTGACGATGTGGACGCCT
>USLH01000095.1 GCA_900555435.1 uncultured Oscillospiraceae bacterium
GCAACGTGGTTCTGGATAAGAAGTACGGCGCTCCCCTCATCACCAACGACGGCGTGACCATTGCCAAAGAGGTCGAGCTTCCCGACGCCTTCGAGAACATGGGCGCTCAGCTGGTAAAAGAAGTCGCCACCAAAACAAACGACGCTGCCGGCGACGGCACCACCACCGCTACCCTGCTGGCTCAGGCTCTGGTTCGGGAAGGCATGAAGAACGTAGCCGCAGGCGCCAACCCCATGGTTGTGAAGCGCGGCATCCAGAGCGCAGTTGACACTGCCGTGAAGACCATCGTGGAGCACGCCCAGAAGGTTTCCGGCTCCGACGACATCGCCCGGGTTGGCACCGTTTCCTCCGGCAATGAGGAAGTGGGCAAGCTGATCGCCGAGGCCATGGAGAAGGTCTCCGCTGACGGCGTGATCACTCTGGAGGAGTCGAAGACCGCCGAGACCTACAGCGAGGTCGTTGAAGGCATGCAGTTCGACCGGGGCTACATCTCCCCCTATATGTGCACCGACACCGACAAGATGGAAGCCGTCATGGACGACGCTTACATCCTGATCACCGATAAGAAGATCTCCAACATCCAGGAGATCCTGCCCCTGCTGGAGCAGATCGTCCAGAGCGGCAAGAAGCTGGTCATCATCGCTGAGGACGTAGAGGGCGAGGCTCTGACTACCCTGATCCTCAACAAGCTCCGCGGCACCTTCAACTGCGTAGCCGTCAAGGCTCCCGGCTTCGGCGACCGCCGCAAAGAAATGCTGCAGGACATCGCCATCCTCACCGGCGGCCAGGTCATCACCTCCGAGTTGGGTCTGGAGCTGAAAGACACCACCATCGCTCAGCTGGGCCGCGCCCGTCAGGTCAAGGTTCAGAAGGAGAACACCATCATCGTCGACGGTGCCGGCGACTCCAAGGCCATCAAGGATCGGGTGCACCAGATCAAGTCCCAGATCGAGACCACTACTTCCGACTTCGACCGTGAGAAGCTCCAGGAGCGTCTGGCGAAGCTGTCCGGCGGCGTAGCCGTCATCAAGGTCGGCGCTGCCACCGAGGTCGAGATGAAGGAGAAGAAGCTCCGCATCGAAGACGCTCTCTCCGCTACCAAGGCCGCAGTCGAGGAAGGCATCGTTGCCGGCGGCGGCACCGCCTTCATCAACGCCATCCCCTCCGTCAAGGCTCTCATGGACAACGCTTCCGGCGACGAGAAGACCGGTATGTCCATTGTCCTGAAGGCTCTGGAGGAGCCCGTCCGCCAGATCGCTCTGAACAGCGGTCTGGAAGGCTCCGTCATCATCGACAAGATCATCCACTCCGGCAAGGCCGGCTACGGCTTCGATGCCGCCCGTGAGGAATACGGCGACATGATCTCTCTGGGCATCGTGGATCCTACCAAGGTCACCCGCAGCGCCCTGCAGAACGCCGCTTCCGTTGCCGCCATGGTTCTGACCACTGAGTCTCTGGTGGCCGACATCAAGGAGCCCGCTGCTCCTGCGGCTCCCGCTGCCCCCGACATGGGCGGCATGTACTAAGAGATGCCTCTCCGTAAGAAATCCCCGGCACCTGCTTCCCGCAGATGCCGGGGATTTTTGTTAAGGTACCCGTATTTGGCCTTTCCGTTTTCATCACAGATTCGGATGTAGCGTTCCTCCCACCTTCCGTCTTTTCGTTTACAGATATTTTTGCCTCTTTTTGACATAGGGACTGCCCTTTTCTCATGACTATGCTGACGGAGTTTATGACGGCGATCAGACCTTTCCCGAGGAAAAAGCGGAACCATAGCCAATTACAGGGACGTCAAAGTGGCAGCTCTTCCCCTCCTGCAGTGTAAAGAACAGACCCTGGCCCAGATCGGCGGAGCAAACAGCCGGGAGCTGATCCGCCTGCTGACGCTTTACGGAAAGGCTTCCTGCCGCCGGCCCGGGAAGCCCGACCCCTAGGAAGGAGGGATAAGGGTCCAATAAAAAGCCGCCGGTCTTCTTGCAAACCACACAATTTTTTGCTATAATGAGGGTATCTTTTGCAGCAAAGGAGGATCACCATGCATTATGCCGTGATCGGAACCGGCTGGATTGTCGATTCTTACATACAAGGCGCCGCCCTTACCGGCAAGTGGGAGCTTGCCGCCGTCTGCTCCCGGAGCAGGGAAAAAGGGCTTCGATTTGGGAGCAATTACGGGGTATCCACCGTTTACACCTCCGTAGAGGAGCTGGCGGCTGACCCTGCCGTCGAAGCCGTCTATGTGGCAAGCCCCAACCGCTTTCATTATGAGCAGTCGAAGCTCCTTCTGAACGCCGGGAAGCACGTCCTCTGCGAAAAGCCCATCACCGTTTCCCCGGAGGAATGTGAGGAGCTGCAGCAGCTGGCTGCGGCAAAGGGGCTCATCTATATGGAAGCCATCATGATGCTCCATCTTCCCCAACGGCAGGCGGTTTTAGACGCTTTGCCCCAGCTGGGGAGGATCACCTCCGCCCACTTTGATTTTTCCCAGCTTTCCTCCAAATATCCCGCCCTGCTCCGGGGGGAACTGCCCAACATCTTCAACCCCAAAATGGCCACCGGCAGCCTGATGGACTTAGGCGTCTACTGCGTCTACCCCGCTCTCGACTGGTTCGGGGAGCCGGAAAAAATCAACGCCTCCGCCCGCTTCCTTCCCACCGGAGCGGATGAAAGCTGCACCGCAATTTTCGAGTATCCAGACAAGCTCTTGACCCTGACCTGCTCCAAGACCGGACAAAGCCATTTAGGCTCCGAGATCTTGGGCGACCGGGGCGCCCTTGTCATCGAGTCCATCTCAAAGCTCACCGGGATCCGCCTCTTTACCGGAAACGACTCCCGCCTCATCTGGGGCGACGAGGAAAAACCGACCCTCATGAGCGGCGAATCCATGGATTTTTACCGGTTCATAAAGGATCCGGAAGGGACACAAAAGGAATACGAAAGGGCATCGAAGCTGTCCCTTTCCGTCTCCCGCACTATGGAGAAGATCCGCCGGCTGTCCGGCATCCGTTTTCCCGATTATCCTTGAAGGAGGCACACGCCTATGAAACGCCCTGTCAAAGCATTTTTCAGCGCCCTGCTGGCGGCTTCCCTTTTCCTGACCGGTCTGTCTGGCTGCGGCGGCTCCGCCCCGGATGTTTCTTCCGGGCCGGAAGAAAGCTCCCTCGTCCTGCCGGAGCCTTCCCTTCCGGAGGAAGAAAGCTCCCTTCCGGAAGAATCTTCGGAACCGGAACCTGCCGGCCCTATCAACCCCCTGACCGGGGAAGCCGACTATCCGGAATCCGCCGTCGGCAAACGCCCGGTGACCGTCATGGTCAACAACATCGACGCCGCCGTTCCCCATCGGGGGCTCTCCGCCGCCGACGTGATCTATGAGGTAGTGGTGGAAGGCGGCATCACCCGGATGATGGCGGTCTTCGCCGATCCGGACGCCGTCCCCTATACCGGCCCGGTCCGCAGCGTCCGCCACTATTACACCGACTTTGCCTACCCGTACGATCCCATTTTCGTCCATTTCGGCGGCAGCAAGCCCGGAAAAGCAGCGGTAGCTGACCGGGGTCTTGACAACGTAGACGGCCTGATCTATGGCACCACCGTCTTCTACAAGGATCAGGAGCGTGCCAACTCCCGGGGCGTGGAGCACAGCTATTTCATCAACTCCGACGGCATCCAGACCGTCTGCGAAAAACGGGGATACTCCCTGGAAGGGACGCCCATCCCGCCTCTGACCATCTCCCAAACCCCCGTGGAGCTGACGGAAAAATGCAGCAGCGTTTATGTGAAATTCTCCGGCTACTCCAGCGACCAGTTCAATTTCAACCCCGAAACCGGCCTTTACGAAAAGCTCCGGAAAGGGCAGCCCCACATTGATGCCGACACCGGCGAGGTGCTGACCTTCGCAAACGTGCTCGTTTTGTCCACCACCATCACCAGCTACAACGGCGGCGACCTCCGGGATGTGGCGCTGGACAGCGGAAAAGGATGGTTTTTCACCAACGGCGGCGTCGCCCCCATCACCTGGTCGAAGGGCTCCTATAAAAACCAGTTCACCTTCACCCTCTCTGACGGAAGCCCCGTGAAGGGTAACGTCGGCCCCACCTTCATCGCCCTTATCGACTCCTCCATGGAGAAAAGCATGAAGCTGGATCCGGAAGAATAAACTCCCTTTTCAGAAAAACCTGCACCTGCTCGAACGGCGGCGTAGGTTTTTCGCATATCTGATGGTTTTTTTAAAAAAAACCGCATAAAATACGAAATTTCCAAAAAAATTTAAAAAGTGGTTGACATTCTCCATCCGACGTGTATAATAAAACCAAAATTACAACTGAATACCGTCCACAAACCGATGATGTGGAGATCAAAGCAAATGTGCACGCACAGAGAGCCGGGGCAGCTGAGAGCCCGACCGGACGCAGTTTGCCAAATGGACCACTGAGGGCGCAGTGAAAGGGGGTTCCCCCCGATTACTCTGCGACGTGAAGACCTGCGTCAAGGGTCAGGGATATGATGGTATCCTGCAAAAGCGTGCGGCTCGTTCCGCAAAGCAAGGTGGCACCGCGGGTTTTTAAAGCTCGTCCTTGGCAGAAAGCGATTTTCTGTCGTGGACGGGCTTTTCGGTTTGTCAGGAGGTATTTTCATGACAAAGCCAACACTGGAAGAAGCAAGGGCGTTTGCGGCAGACGGTCGCTTCCGCACCCTCCCCGTCAGCCGGGAGATCTTCTCCGACTTCACCACCCCCATCAAAGCCCTGCAGATCTTAAAGAGCGTCAGCCGCCGCTGCTATCTGCTGGAAAGTGCGGAGGACAGCCGCCAGTGGGGCCGCTACACCTTTTTGGGCTTCGACCCCTCCATGGGGATCTCCTGCACCAACGGGAACTTGACCATTGAAGCCGGCACTTCCCCCCTGACCTTCAAGGGCGACCCAAGGGAAGCCATCCGACAGATCCTAAAGGAAAACAAAAGCCCCCGGATCCCGGGGTTGCCGCCCTTCACCGGCGGGCTGGTGGAGTACTTCTCCTACGACTTCATCAAGTACGCCGAACCTTCCCTTCGCTTGGACGCTGAGGATCCGGAGCATTTCAAGGACGTGGATCTGATGCTCTTCGACAAGGTCATCGTTTTCGACAACCTGATGCAGAAGCTGATCCTCATCGTCAACATCCGCCTGGACGACGTGGACACCGAATACGCCCGGGCGAAGCTGGAGCTTGATAACCTCATCCGCCTTCTCCGTACCGGTGCCCCCGCCCCCAGCCGCCCGGGGTGCCTTCTCTCTCCCTTCCGTCCGCTTTTTGAGAAAGACGCCTACTGCCGGATGGTGGAGGAAGCAAAACGCCATATCAAAGAGGGCGACATCTTTCAGGTGGTTTTATCAAACCGGCTGGAAGCGGACTTTGAAGGGAACCTTCTGGACGCCTACCGGGTGCTGCGGACCACCAACCCCTCCCCCTACCTCTTCTATTTTTCCAGCGACGATCTGGAGCTGGCAGGTGCCTCTCCGGAAACGCTGGTAAAGCTGGAAGATGGGGTGCTCCACACCTTCCCTCTGGCAGGGACCCGTCCCCGGGGAAGGACGGAAGAGGAAGACAAGCGGCTGGAAAAAGAGCTTCTCTCCGACGAAAAAGAGCTGGCGGAGCACAACATGCTGGTGGATTTAGGCCGCAACGACTTAGGACGGGTCAGCCGCTTCGGATCCGTGAAGGTGGAAAAGTACCTCTCCATCGAGCGGTTCTCCCATGTGATGCACATCGGTTCCACCGTCCGGGGCCAGATCCGGGAGGACTGTGACGCACTGGATGCCATCGGATCGGTGCTGCCGGCAGGGACGCTGTCCGGCGCCCCCAAGCTCCGGGCCTGCCAGATCATCAACGACCTGGAAAACTGCAAACGGGGAATTTACGGCGGAGCGGTGGGGTATCTGGACTTTACCGGCTGCATGGACACCTGCATCGGCATCCGGCTGGCATTCCGAAAAAACGGCAAGGTCTTCGTCCGCTCCGGCGCCGGGATCGTGACCGACAGCGTGCCGGAATCCGAATATCAGGAGTGCTTAAATAAAGCCAAAGCCGTCATGCAGGCTCTGGAAACCGCAGAAGGAGGCATCGACCAATGATCCTGCTTATCGATAATTATGACAGCTTTTCCTATAACCTCTTCCAGCTGGTGGGGACTTTAAACCCGGACATCCGGGTCGTCCGAAACGACCTCCTCTCCGTCCCGGAGATCGAAGCCCTTTCTCCGGAAGCCATCCTCCTCTCCCCGGGGCCTGGAAGACCGGCAGACGCCGGAATCTGCGAAGAAGCGGTACAAAAGCTCAGCGGAAAGATCCCCATTTTAGGCGTCTGTCTGGGGCACCAGGCCATTTGCGAAGCCTTCGGCGGAACCGTCGGGTATGCAAAGGCCCTGATGCACGGGAAATCCTCCCTGACAAAGCTCGCCCCATCCTGCCCCCTCTTTCAGGATCTGCCGCCGGAGATCCCGGTGGCACGCTACCATTCCCTTGCGGCGAAGGAGCCGCTCCCACCCGATCTGGAGGCCGCTGCCGTCGCGGAAGACGGAGAGATCATGGCGCTTCAGCACAAGACCCATCCCACCTTCGGGCTGCAGTTTCATCCCGAATCTATCCTGACGCCCGATGGGGAAACGATCCTCAAAAACTTTCTCACCTTTGCCCAAAATCAGAAACAGGAGGGATCCCTATGATCCGTGAAGCCATTCAAGCCCTTGCCAGAAAAGAAGACCTGCCCTATGAGACCGCCGAAGCCGTTATGGACGAGATCATGAGCGGACAGGCCACCCCCGTCCAGATGAGCGCCTTTCTCACCGCCATGTCCCTGAAAGGCGAGACCATCCCGGAGATCACCGCCTGCGCCGCCGGGATGCGGAAGCACTGCGTCCGGCTCCTCCACGACATGGACGTGCTGGAGATTGTCGGAACCGGCGGCGATGGGGCGAACACCTTCAACATTTCCACCCTCTCCGCACTGGTGGTCTCCGCCGCCGGCGTACCGGTCGCCAAGCACGGCAACCGGGCGGCTTCCAGCAAATGCGGCACCGCCGATTGTTTGGAGGCGCTGGGAGTAAACATCGCCGCCTCCCCGGAGGTCAGCGCAAAGCTCCTGCGGGACATCCACATCTGCTTCCTCTTCGCCCAGAACTACCACATTGCCATGAAATATGTGGCTCCCGTCCGGAAGGAGCTGGGGATCCGCACCATTTTCAACCTCTTAGGGCCTCTTGCCAACCCTGCCGGAGCCAATCTGCAGCTGCTGGGCGTTTACGACGAAGCGCTGGTGGAGCCGCTGGCACGGGTGCTCCATAACTTAGGCGTCAAAAGCGCCATGGTAGTCCACGGACAGGACGGCTTGGACGAGATCTCCCTGACCGCTCCCACCGACGTCTGCGAAGTCCGGGGTGGGGAATTCCTCCGCTACACCCTAGAGCCGGAGACCTTCGGCCTTTCCCGCTGCACCATGGAGGATCTGCAGGGCGGCACTCCCGCCGAAAACGCCGGGATCGCCCGCTCCATCCTCTCCGGCGAGCCGGGAGCCAAACGGGACGCCGTCCTCTTAAACTCCGCCGCCCTCCATGTGGCAACCGGCGTTTCACTGGAAGCAGGGCTTGAGACCGCCCGGGAGATCCTGGACAGCGGCAAGGCTCTCGTCCAGCTGGAAGACTTCATCCGCCTTTCCAATCTGCCGGCGTGAGGGAAAAAGATGATCTTAGACGAACTTGCCGAGCACGCCCGCTTCCGGGTGGAGGAAGCAAAGCGCCGCCTTCCCATAGAACAGTTGGAAGAATGCGCCCGTTCCCTTCCGAAAGGGGATTTCCCTTTTGAAAAAGCCCTTCGGAAGCCCTCTCTTTCCTTTATCTGCGAAGTAAAAAAGGCATCCCCCTCCAAAGGGATCATCGTCGAACAATTTCCTTACCGGGACATTGCAAAAGAATACGAAGCCGCCGGAGCCGACGCTGTTTCCGTCCTGACGGAGCCGAAATGGTTTCTGGGAAGCGATGCCTATTTAAAAGAGATTGCCGAAGAGGCGACCCTCCCCCTGCTGCGGAAGGATTTCACGGTAGACCCGTATCAGATCTACGAGGCGAAAACGCTGGGAGCTTCGGCAGTGCTTCTCATCTGCACCATTTTAAGCGATCGGCAGCTCCGGGATTTCCGGGAAACTGCCGAAGGCTTGGGGCTTTCCGCTCTGGTGGAAGCCCATACCGCCGAGGAAGTCAGACGGGCTGCCGCTTCCGGCGCCTCCCTCATCGGGGTTAACAACCGGGATCTGAAAACCTTTCAGGTTGACCTGTCTGCAGCCGTCTCCCTTCGTTCCCTTGTCCCGCCGAAAGCGGTCTTCGTTTCCGAAAGCGGCCTTCTGGGACCGGAGGACGCCGCCCGGGCAGCTGCCTTCGGGGCGGATGCCGTTCTGGTCGGCGAAGCCATGATGAAGGCCCCCGATAAAGCGGCATTCTTGGCTTCTCTCCGGGAGGCTGCCAGATGACGAAGATCAAAATCTGCGGTCTGAGCCGCCTGGCGGATATTGAAGCGGTCAACGCCGCTCGTCCCGACTACATCGGCTTCGTTTTTGCGGAGAGCCGCCGGAAGGTGACCCCCGCCGAAGCCGCCCGGCTGAAAGCAAGGCTTTCTCCCGCCATTCTGACGGCAGGCGTTTTCGTGAACGCCCCACCGGAGACCATCCTCTCCCTGACCGCCGCCGGGATTATTGACTGGATCCAGCTCCACGGCAGCGAATCCCCGGAAACGATCCGCTTCTTAAAAGAAAAAAGCGGCAGACCGGTGCTGAAAGCCTTTTCGATCCAGACGCCGGCGGATCTGGAGCTGGCAGCCGCCACTCCCGCCGACTTTCCCCTTCTGGACAACGGCAAAGGCGGCACCGGGGAAACCTTTGACTGGGAGCTGCTTTCTCACTTCCCCCGCCCTTATTTTCTTGCAGGGGGGCTGACGCCGGAAAACCTTCCCGAAGCCATCTTCCGCTTCTCCCCCTACGCCGTCGACCTGAGCAGCGGGGTGGAAACGGACGGTAAAAAAGACCCGCAAAAAATCTTCCGGGCAGTGAAAGCTGCCCACAGAAAGGACTGAACCAACATGGAAAACGGACGCTATGGCATCCACGGCGGA
>USLH01000096.1 GCA_900555435.1 uncultured Oscillospiraceae bacterium
CATTTAAGCAAGTACAGTTACTCCATCTTGTACGCTTCGGCGAAGCGATCCGAATTGTGCAGGATCACTTAGACTCCAAAAACTTTTACGCCTATAATCCCGCCTTCGACAAGTAGCCCTTCAAACGCCCCGTTTGACCCCGGGGCGTTCTTTTTTCGCCTTTTTGTGGAAATGAACGCACTCCTGTGTTATAATGATTCTGTATTCCGCTGCAGCGAAAATTAAGGAGGCGCTTTCCATGGAATATTTCATTCCTGCCTGTCCGGGAAGGAAGATCAATATAAAACGAGGGCAGCGCCTCACGATCACGGATCTGGAAGACGGACAGGCCACCGATTTCTTTGCCGTGTCCGCCGAGGATAATGGCGAATTTCTCTCCCCTGCCGTCACGCTGGATTGTCACGAATTCCTGAAGCTGAACGCAGGAGATGCCCTTTATACCAATCTCTACCGCCCGATGTTCCGGATCCTTTCCGACGATGTGGGAATCCATGTTCTGCTTTTCCCCTCCTGCCGCCCGGAAATGTACGAATTTTTCTATCAAAACGGGACGGGCGCCCGAACTGCTTTGACAACATCAACTGAGCGCCGGGAAAACGCCTTCTCATCATCTGCCCGGTAAATCTTTTTATGTGCACAACAGTGGGCGCCAACGGAAAAATCGCCATAAAGGCCGGAGACCGGATCGTTCCGGAAGCTCTCATGGATGCCCACGTTGCCCTCTCCGCCTGCAGCGTATCGGAATGTGCCACCAACGCCGGCAACTGCACCGCCCTTGCAGCGGAAGTCCGCTGACAAAATCCCAGCAAAGGAGCATCACCTTGGTCAAGGAAAAAAACTTTTACCGCACCCTTTTCATCGTCGCCCTCCCTGCAGCGTTCCAGGCGCTGATCTCCATGAGCGTCAACATGTTGGACAACCTGATGGTCGGTTCCTTAGGCGACATTTCTTTAGCCTCCGTGGCGCAGGCCAATCAGGTCTCCACCCTTTTCACTTTCATCGTCAACGGCATCGGCGGAGGCGCCGCCGTCTTAGTGTCCCAGTATTGGGGAAAACGGGACTTTGACCGGATCCGCCGGACCTTCGGGGTGGTGCTGCGGTTTGCGGCCCTTCTTTCCCTTGCCGTCTGCGGACTGATCCTCCTTTTCCCCCAAGCCGTCATGAGGATCTTCACAAACGACCCCTCCCTGATCCGGGAAGGAGCTCGCTATCTGCGGATCCTGTGCCTTTCCTACCCCTTTTTCGCCCTCGCCAATACCACCGTCGTCCTTCTTAGATGGGTGGAGATCGTAAAGATCGGCCTTGCCATCTCCTGCATTTCCCTGGGCTGCAACTTTGTTTTTAACTGGATCTTCATTTTTGGAAAGCTGGGCGTTCCCGCTCTGGGGATCCGGGGTGCTGCGGTGGCTACAGTTATCGCCCGCTGCTGCGAGTTTGCCATTGCCGCCTTCTATCTGCTGAAAAAGGAGCAGCGGGTTCGCTTCCGGATCCGGGACTTTTTCACCCGGGACCGGGAAATGGCGGGGAATTTCTTTCAAAATTCCCTCCCCGTCATCGTGGGCGACTCCCAGTGGGGGCTGGTGGGAGCGGTCAAGGCCATGCTCATCGGCAGATTGGGGGTCACCATGGTCTCCGCCAATTCCATCGCCGACGTGTTTCTCTCTCTTGCCGTCATCTTTACCAACGGCCTTTCCGCCGGAGCCTGTGTGGTCATCGGGAAAAGCGTAGGTGCCGGGGACTACCGCCGCACCCGGGAATATTCGAACACCATCCAGATCCTTTTCGCCTGCCTGGGCGTGCTGGTCTCTGCCTTTGTCCTGTCCATCCGCACGCTGGCGCCCTCCCTTTACAACGTCTCCCAGGAAACGAGGGACTTAGCCGTGACCATGCTGACCATCGGCGGCTTCACCCATCTCGGCACCTGCTATCACGCCGCCTGCTTCACTGGCATCAACCGGGGTGCCGGTGACGGGAAATTCGTCATGAAGGTGGACATCGTCTGCGGCTGGCTCATCGTGCTGCCCCTTACCTTCCTTGCGGGCTTTATCTGGAAATGGCCCCTGTGGGCGGTATATCTCTGCACCCGCATCGACCAGTGCTTCAAGTGGATCATTGCCTTTTTCCGCCTTCGGGGAAACAGGTGGATCAAAAACGTCACCTGATTTTTCCTTTTCCTGCAACAGTTTCTTTCAAATCGGACACTCCTTTCATGAACCCCCTCATGAAAGGAGTTTTCTTATGCAACCGATCCAAAAGCTATTTGCCGGGATAGCCGGGCTGTTTGCTGCCTTGTGCCTCGGCTCCTGCGGAAATGAAGCGCCCCAGACCGTCACTGCCTCCTTCACCGTCCTGCTGGTTTCCGGGGAGGATCAGCTGCTTTTAAGCCGAGACGGTTCCGCTGGAAACGCCGCCGTGGCGAATATCGCCGACCTTTCCGTCACCGACTCCGATGGAAACGCCGTACCCTTCCATTCCATCCGCCCCGGTCAGATCTTCGATCTCACCTGGGACGGCCTGATCTTAGAGACCTATCCGGGGCAGATCCAGCACATTTCTTCCCTTGCTCTGACCGGCGAGCAGCCGGACAGCTGGGTCAACCCCATCGACAACGACCCCTTCTTCGACAGCTGGAAAAATCCCTCTCCCACCGCCGGTCTCCCCACCCTGCAGCTGGAGACCCGCACCGAAACGACCGCTTCCTGTCTGAACGTCCCCAGTGGCTCCTCCGATTGGGCGGGAGAAGAAGTCCTTTCCGTTTCCTCTCCCCATCCTCTTGCGTGGAGCAAGGATCGCCTGGTCTTCTTAAACCGGAAAAACGGCTCGGCCACGCTGCTTTTCAGCAAGGAGCCGGAGGCCGTCACCGTCCTTCGTTGGGACTATGAAAAACGAGGCGTCAGCACCTCCTATCCCGACGGAGAAGAGCAGCCCTTAAACGGAAACGTCCTCGCCCTCCCCAAAAGCGGCAGCTTCCTCTACGAAGTCACCGCCAACTGGGAAGAAGGAACCGTCACCTACGTTTTTGCCCTCCGGGAGAGAGAAGACGCATAAAAGCGTTCGTCCCGTTCTTCCGGCAGCGGCGGCGTGTATTCTGACTCTCTCAGGTCTGCCGGTTTCTGCCTCAGCTCCTTCCTATCAGATTTCCGTCAACGGGCAGCTTTTGGATCTGTCCGCAGTGCTCCGCTCGCCCTATGAGGAAGCGGGTGTTGTTCTGGTTTCCCTTCGGGAGATGGCTGAAGCACTGGGTCGCACCGTTTCTCCGGATCCGGAAGCCGGGACTGTCACCATTGATGACAGCCATGTCCAAAAAACTACCCTGTAAAGCGACCCTGCAGAAGCCGAATTTGGCGGCTCTCCAACAATCCGGTTTTCTACTGCGACTCCGTCACCGGTCTGGTCACCATGCTGACCTCCCCCTTCACCTACACTTCCGATAAGTCCCAGTGGGACGGCAGGAAGGCCGACAGCTATGCGGCCCCTGTTGACACCGAAAACAAGGTCGCCACCATCGCCTCTGCCGAAGAGCCGGCTCTCTTCAAATACGAAGTCACCGATCAGAAGGTGGATTACTCCGCTACACCGCGGAGATCACCAAGGACATCGATCTGGGCTCCGGCTTCTGGCGGCCCATCGATCCGGTCAACAATCTGACCATCAACGGAAACGGCCACACCATCCGCAACCTGCTGATCTACACTTGTACAAATACCAGCGGTTACGGCACTGCGGAATTCAATACTGTGCAGGTCACCAACAGCGCCATCGAAGGCTATGGCAAGATCGGCTGCATCCGCAGAATGGGTGCTGACGTCAATGTAACGGTCACCTTCAAAATTGCGTTTCCAAGGACAACCCCTTCCGTGCCGCCTACAACATGGCGGTCTTTCCGACAACATCTTCCGCAAGAGCGGCGTGGACAATACCGTTGTCGAAAGCTGCACCGTTGAAAACATCAACGTGGTGCTTTATCCTGGGACACCTTCAAAGAGCTTTCCGGCGTCACCGCCACATATAAATCCAACGACCGGGCTGACGGTACCGACGTGGAAAGAGAGCTGAACGGTACCTATCTGGTCAGAAACGGCGCTTACTGGCGCACCTACGGCGATTATTGCGTCTCCTACGGTGACTCCTCTTATGATCCCCCCATGACCGGCGAGACCATAGTGGTCGCCAACAGCGAATACTCCGTCAACAAATCATTCCATGACGAGCAAAGCGGCTGCAAATGCAGCCGCTTTTTTCTGTTCTTTTCAAAATTCCGGTTGCGCCCCGGCGGATTTTGTATTATGATGGAAGAAGAAACCTTGAAAGGAGGAAGCACCCATGAAATGCCCCAAATGCGGCGAAGAAATGAGCAGCGGCATCTGCCTGAAATGCGGTTATATCCAGACCTATGAAAATCTGGACGATGCCTTTTCCCAATACACAAACTACGCTTCCGATCTGAAGTCCTCCGACCCGGAAGACCTGTTCAAAACGGCGGAGGTGCCCCAGACTCCTCCACTGATCGGATCCGACCCCTTCCCGAAAACGGAATGGGAAGCCCACGACCTTCCCCAAACCCCGGAGCTGCCGGAGACCCCGCCCCTTCCCGAGCCGGATCCCCTCCCCAAAACGGAATGGGAGGCACACGAAGCCGACCCTTCTCCAGCCGTCCCGGAGCCTTTGACGACTCCCGACTCTGACCCCTTCCCCAAGACCGAGTGGGAAACCGACGTCTCTTCTCCAGCCCCGGACGTTCCGGAGACCCCAGCTGCTCCCGCCGCCCCGGAACCCGAACCGGAGAAACCGAAAGAACAGCCAGCCCCCGCCGCCTTCGTCCGGCTCTGCCCCAAATGCGGGCGGCCCTTACACGGGCGGTTCTGCGGCGGCTGCGGCTACGATTCCGGCTCCCGGGACATTCCCTCCGGCCCACGGATCTGTCCCGTCTGCGGCCATGAGACCAAGGGCGCTTACTGCGGCCACTGCGGCAGGGATCTCCGGGGACAGTCGGAGCGTCTCACCAACTGGAACAACACCCCCTCCTCCGCAAAGCCTGCCTCCGGCGGCTACACCTCCTACTCCTCCCCGAAAACGACCGATACCACTCCCAAAAAGAAATGGGTGGCATTCATCCTCTGCCTGTTCTTCGGCGTTTTCGGCATTCATCGGATGTATGTGGGGAAATGGGGTTCCGGTATCGTCTGCCTGTTTTTGTGCGGGCTGTGGGGAATCTGGCCCCTCATCGACCTGATCCTGATCCTTATGAACCGATTTACCGATAATAACGGCAAGCCCCTTCAATCCTGACTCTTCGCAAGATGCAAAAATTCCCCCGTATGTGTTCCATACGGGGGAATTTTTTTGGTTTCTTATGCCTTGCAGAAAACCACAAACGCACGGTAAGCGGAATACACGTCGATCTTTGCAGTCATCTCGTAGGGAGCGTGCATGGAGAGCACCGGCACGCCTACGTCGATGGTGTCCACGTCCAACTCAGCGATGTAGGCTGCAACGGTTCCGCCGCCGCCCTGATCCACCTTGCCGAGCTCGGAGGTCTGCCACAGGACATTGCCTTCGTCCAGTATCTTCCGGACCCAGCCCATGAATTCGGCGGAAGCGTCAGAGGAGCCGCTCTTGCCCCGGGCGCCGGTGTACTTGCAAATGGAAACGCCGTAGTTCACGAACGCATTGTTCTTCCGCTCGCAGACCTCGGGGAAGGTGGGATCAAAGGCGGCGCTGACGTCGGCGGACAGGCACTGGGAGTGCTGGAGCACCGTCCGTCCGGCAATGCCGTAGGGAGCCGCCAGATCCTCGATGAAGTGCCGCAGGAAGGCACTCTTCATGCCGGTGCAGCCCACGGAGCCGATCTCTTCCTTATCGGCGAAGATGCACATCACGGTGGTGTCCGGCACGCCGCAGTCGAAGACGGCCTCCATCTCGGTGTAGGCGCAGACCCGGTCGTCCTGACCGTAGCTGCCTACGAAGCTCCGATCGAGACCGACGTCGCTGGCCTTGAAGGCGGGGACCACTTCCAGCTCGGCAGAGAGGAAGTCGGCTTCGGTGACGCCGTATTTCTCAAAGAGCAGCTTCAAAAGGTTCAGTTTCACCCGCTCGCTGGCGTCGTCGTCCCGGAAGGGCCGGGATCCGATGACCACGTTCAGCTCCTCACCCCGGATCAGCTCACCGGCAGGGCGCTTCATCTGATCCGCCGCCAGGTGGGGCAGAAGGTCGGTGATGCAGAACACGGGATCTCCCTCGTCCTCGCCGATCCGGACGGTAACGACGGAGCCATCGTTCTTCACCAGCACGCCGTGAAGCGCCAGAGGAATGGTCACCCACTGATATTTCTTGATGCCGCCGTAGTAGTGGGTCTTCAGGTACCCCATCTCGTTGTCTTCATAAACGGGAACCTGCTTCAAATCGAGCCGGGGAGAATCGGTGTGGGCCGCCAGAATGTGAACGCCCTCTCTGAGATCCTTCTTGCCCACGACCGCTAAGATCAGCGCCTTGCCCCGGTTGTTGAGGTAGACCTTGTCGCCGGCCTTGTAAGCCTTGCCTGCATCGAAGGGGGTAAAGCCCAGCTTCTCCGCCCGGGCGACGGCGTAGTGAACGGCCTCCCGCTCGGTCTTGCTGGCGTTTAAGAAGTTTTTATACTCCTCGCAGAAAGCATCGGCCTTCTGAAGCTCCTCCTCGCTTAAGACCAGCCCGCCATTCTTCTTCTGAAGATACAGCTTTTCTTTCCATTCGTTTGCGTTCATTTTGCATTCTCCTCTTCTCCCGCATTAAGGCGGTATAATTTTTGATAAACCTGTTTGGCAGACAGTACCCGGTTCACATAGGTGTCCGTGGCCTGACTGGGGATGGAGTCCAAAGTGACCCCGTCGGAGCTTACCTCCTCGTCGGCAAGCCAGCGCTTCACCTGATTCCACCCGGCGTGGTAGGCGGCAAGGGCATTTTCCTCGGTGCCGAACTCCCCCAAAAACCGGCTGAGCAGGTAGCTCCCGTATCGGATGGCCGTCTCCGGCTCGAATAAATCGTCGTAAACGTCCCCGGCTGCGGCGTCCCCCATGTTGGCTTTCGCCCAGTCGAAAGTGTCCTCCGTGATCTGCGTCAGGCCGATAGCTCCGGCATTGGAAACGGCGTCGGGCCGAAAGCTGCTCTCCGTCCGGATCAAGCCGTAGAGAAGCGCCTCGTCCACCCCGTATTCCTCTGCATAAGCGGAAACGTATTCCTGATACTTCAAGGGGTACTGCGCCCCGATGACCAACCGGTAGCCGCCCCAGATCACCAGCAGAAAAACGAGAAACCCTCCCGCCGCCAGCAGGATGGACTGCCACTGGGAGTCTTTTTTCTCCATGCTCCGGACCAGCTGCTCCCCCTGGGAGAAAAGCTGCTCCGGTGTGCCGTTGTTCCGGAGGATATAGTCGCACCGCTTCCGGTAGTAGCCGTCCGGGTGCTGGGCGGAAATCCGGGCGGATGCTGCCTCTTTGGTCAGCTTGTCCCGCTTGATGATCCGCTCCCGCCGGAGGTCTTCCTCCGCAAGGACAGCCACCGTCTTATCGCAGAGCTTGTCTGCCCCGCTTTCAAATAACGTCGGCGCATCCAGCAAAATGTACCGCCGCCCGCTTTCCGTTAATTTTTGGATCTCTCCTTCGATCCGGGAAACGATGATGGGATAAAGGGTGCCGTCCAGCTTTTGAAGCTCCGCCGGATCGGAAAAGACCCGGGCGCCCAAGGCTTTCCGGTCAAGGCTCCCGTCGGGAAGCAGGATCTCCTCTCCGAAAAGCTCCGAAAGTCTCAATAACACCTCCGGCTCCGACGTCACCGTCCGGGCCAGCTGATCCGCATTGATCACGGCGTACCCGTGCTTTTCAAAGGCTTCGGAAACGGTGGTCTTCCCCGCTCCCGTGGGCCCCACAATGGCCACCAGCGCGCCGGAAGAGTTGCAGATCGGGGAGGAGATCGACAGCTCGATGTAGCGCAGGCCGATGTAGCCCATCGCCATCGAGATGATGTAGAGCAGGGAGACGGGCAGATAGGTCATAATGATCTGCATGTTGATTTCCACGCCGTTGACGAAGATCTCAAAGCAGGCGTGCAGACCCATCACGATGCCGACCGCCATGACCATTTTCAGGTGCGCGGTCTTGTCGTTCGCCTCGCGGCAGCCGATCTTGGAAAAGAGGTCAGAGCCGCTCCAGCAGAGCAGCGCGATGATAGAAAACCAGAACCACATAGTTGTTTGTATCCTCTCGTATTAAATTTTATAAAAGGGAACGCATTAGAGATTGACCAGCCCGGCCTCGACCATCTTTTGCAGGCTCATCAGGATGCCGAGCTTGGCATGCACCCACGTCAGGCCGCCCTGGAAATAGACGGCGTAGGGCGGGCGATTCGGGCCGTCGGCGGAAAGCTCGATGGAGGAACCCTGCACGCGCCCGCCGCCATGATGACCTGACTGTCGTAGCCCGGCATGTCGCCCGGAATGGGGGAGACGTAGCTATCCACCGGCGCGGCGGCCTGAATGCCGCGGCAGAAGGCGACCATGGCCTCCTCGCTGCCCAGCTCAACGGCCTGAATGATGTCGTGGCGGGACTCGGTGGAATTGGGCACGACGCGGTAGCCGAGGTTTTCATAGATGTTCGCGGCGAAAATCGCGCC
>USLH01000097.1 GCA_900555435.1 uncultured Oscillospiraceae bacterium
TCATAAGCTTTTTTCAATACTTAACATTCTCGTTCACAAAAAGTCCATCGGATTCATAATATTTTGTAAAAATCAGATATTCTTGCATCTTTTCTACAAAAAGAAAATCGGTTATAATAAATTCATCGTCAAATTGCTGATTCCTCCTCGCTCGGTTGGGATCAGGCGAAAACTTAGAAAGCGAGATGGAACTCATGCAAGCAGCACGCACTCTTCCAAAGAAGAAACCTTTCCGAGCCTACATGAAGCAGAATTACGATATGTATCTGCTTTTGATCCCCGGTTTGGTTTTCGTTTTGATTTTTAACATTCTTCCGATGTATGGCATTTTGATTGGATTTAAAGACTACAATATGTTTGCCGTGGATGGTTCGCCTATGCTTTCCATTCTGAAAAGCCCTTGGGCGGGACTGAAACACTTTCAGCGGATCATGGGTGAGCGGCAGTTCCTGTACGCTCTCCGCAACACTCTGACCATCAGCGTGATGAAGATTGTCTGCATCTTCCCGATCCCGATCATCTTCGCCATCCTGCTGAACGAAGTCAAGAGCAACATCTATCAGAAGGGCCTGCAGACCATCGTTTACCTGCCCCACTTCCTTTCCTGGGCAGTCGTCGCCGGTATCTTTGTTGACCTTTTAAGCTCCACCGGTACGGTGAACCACATTCTGGAAGCCATCGGTCTTGGCAAAGTGAGCTTCCTGATGAACAACAGCATTTTCCGCTGGGTCTTAGTTTTCTCCGATGGATGGAAAGAAGTCGGATGGAGCTCTATCATTTACTTCGCAGCCATTGCAGGTCTGGATCAGGAATGCTATGAGGCGGCCCGAGTGGACGGCGCCAACCGGTTCCAGCAGATCTGGTACATCACCGTTCCCGGTTTGCTGCCCACCATCATCCTGATGCTGATCCTCCGGGTCGGCAGTATCATGGACGCAGGCTTCGGTCAGATCCTCGTTATGTACAATCCCACCGTTTATGAATCCGCCGACATCATCGGCACCTACATTTACCGTGTCAATATGGGTAAGCTGGACTTCAGCAGCGGCACTGCCGTTGGTCTGTTCAACTCCCTGATCTCCCTGACGCTGGTGCTCTCCACCAACGCTCTGGCGAAAAAATGGAGCGGTAAGAGCATCTGGTAAAATCGTCGAAAGGAGCTTTACCCATGACAACAAATGCAGTGAAAGAAGCGGCGAATGTCCCGAAGAAAAAAAGAGTCGAGATCTTCCCGATTATTAACATCATCATCCTGACGCTGTTTGGCATCATCACCCTTTACCCCTGCCTGAACGTGGTGGCAAAGGCGTTCAGTTCCCAAGGCTACGTCATCACCGGACAGGTTTACCTGATTCCCAAGGGGCTTCAGTTCGGTACCATCAAATATGTTATCAGCAAGCCGGACTTTTTGAATGCCTTTAAGGTCTCCGTATTCGTTACCGTCGTCGGCACCCTTTTCGCCATGTTCCTGACGGTGCTGACCGCTTATCCTCTGTCGAAACCCAGCCTGCGGGGACGGAAGTTCTTCCTTGGCATCTTCGTCTTCATCATGCTGTTCGGAGCCGGTATGGTTCCCAACTACATCCTGTACCGCAGCTTGCATCTGACCAATACGGTTTGGGCTCTGGTCTTCTCCGGTGCTTTCTCGGTGTTCAACCTGTTCATCGTGAAGAACTACTACGAATCCCTGCCGGAAACGGTTGAAGAAGCCGCCCGCATCGACGGTGCTTCCAACTTGGTTACTCTGTTCCGGATCGTGCTCCCCATGTCCATGCCTGTGCTGGCAACCGTTACCCTGTTCTACGGCGTCAGTTACTGGAACAGCTACTTCTCCGGCGTTATGTACATCACCGATCCCTCTTTGAAATCCCTGCAGCAGTACCTGTACGACCTGATCACTCTGGCCAGCATGACCATGGACCCCACCGGTGTTCCGGTGGCTGACAGCGAAGCGCTGGCAAACTTCACCGGTGAAGTTGTCCGGTCTGCGACCATTGTCGTATCCACTGTCCCGATCCTGGTGCTCTATCCCTTCCTGCAGAAATACTTCGTGAAGGGTGTTACCATCGGTTCCGTTAAAGGCTGATTGTCCCCCAATGGCGCTGGTCGCCACGGAACAACTGCTTTCATTTATAATTTTAAGGAGGCAAACCCATGAAAACTACCAACGTGAAACGGACGCTCTGCGCAATTCTTGCTGCCGGTATGGCCCTTTCTCTGGCTTCCTGCGGCGACAATGGCGGATCTTCCACCCCTTCTTCTTCCACTCCTTCGTCTACCGGTTCTACGGCAACTGACGACAGCAAAACGACGGCGGAAGACGATCCTTTCCTCACCGGCGAGAAACCCGAGCTGAACCTGCTCTACTACTATCAGGCTTATGATATGAACACCGAGCCGCCTTACGCAATGGCTGAGGAGATCACCGGATACAAAGTAAAATGGTACCTCCTGCCTCAGGAGAACGCTACCCAGAAGCTGATGCTTGAGATCGCCGGCGGCACCTCTTACGACTGGTTCATGCGTGGCACCGCTTCCGACGTGAAGCAGCTGAAGGATCAGAACGCTCTGACCGACCTTGGACCCCTGCTGGACAAATATGGCGAGAACGTGAAGAAGGCCGCTTCTGATCTGTCCTGGTCTGTTACCACCGACGACTCTGCATGATCTATGGAATTCCTCATGAGTCCTTCAACGGCTCTTCTCAGTCCACCTACGGCACTCTGAAAGGCGGCATCGGCTTCCGGAGCGACGAGCTGGAGGCTCTGGGCAAAGAGCTTCCTACCAATATCGACGAGTTCTATGAGATTCTGAAGGCTTACCACGACAAGACCGGAAATACTTCTCTGACCATGGCCAAGGGCGGCTGGCAGGGCACCATTATGGCTGCTTTCGGCATGGGCGATCCTTTCTGGTACGATGTGAACGGCACTCTGGTTCCCCGTGTCAAGATGGACGGCGTGGTCGATTACCTCGCATTCATGCAGAAGCTCTACAGCGAAGGCTTGTTGGACAACGATATGCCTATCAACGCCACCGCCAATGCGCAGGAGAAGTACAGTTCCGACAACGCTCTGTGCATGCCTATGATGTTCTGGGATATTCCCGCCATGAAGGCTGCTCTGGAAGCCAACAACCCCGATGCTACCAACCTGTTCGCCACCTGGCTGGCTCCCAGCGCCACTGAGAAAGCTACCGTTTATGTTGCTCAGGGCATCGCTAACATCTCTGTTATCCCGAAGACTGCTAAAAACCCCGAGCACGCCATGATCTGGTTCAACGCTCTGGCTGATACCGAAGCATTCCGTAAGGTTTACATCGGCGAAGAAGGCGTTTCTTACAAGGTCGAGAACGGCAGCTACTACCCGATCTTCACCGACGACGAGAACGATATGGACTTCAGCAAGTACACCAACTCCGACAAGTTCACTACCGTTACCGAAAGCAGCGAGGTCTTCAAGATGTGGCAGGCCCGCGCCAGAAAGCCCCCTGAGATGGCTGCTGCTTATGAGCAGATGAACTCTCGTGTTGGCGATTACAACTACGTTGACTACTATGAGAGCTACATCACCGGTATGCCCACCGAGCTGACCGCTCTTCAGAACGACATCAACGACGCTCTGATCAAAGCTATCGCCGAGGGCACCGATGCGCAGACCGTTGTCAACGATCTGATTGCTATGTGGGATAAGGGTGTCGGTCCGGATTGCGAAAAGATTGCAAACGACTGGTACTCCGCCAACAAGGATAAGCTGAATGTTGGTGACCGTTCTCAGCTGTAATCTTTGAGGTACAACGATTCTAGCACTTAAAAAACGCCGTCCGTCTGAATCCAGACGGACGGCGTTTTTGTGCAGGAAAATAGGATTGGGATTGACAGAGGGTGAAAGTGGGTTTCTCCTTTGGCTCCGGGAAAAGAGATAGGGAGGACAGAGACAGAGGTTCAGAGTTTCCGGGAGGAATGTCGGAATTTGACGAATCAGGAGCTGCTGGCTCAGAAATAGGAGTGAAAAAGAACAATCGATTTTAAGACGCCTGGAAAGCCGCAGGGGAAGCACTATGATTTATTTGTAGGGAGACACTGTAAGAAATAAAACAGGCTTATTGCGGCTTATAGGCGGCAATTTTGAGAGGAAATTCTTTAAGGCAGAGAAAAGTCCCGCCTGCCTTCCCATATCACTGGGAGGCAGGCGGGACTTGCTGCATTTGTCGTTCTTTTTTAAAGGTTAGCCGATCACATAGATCTCCATGGTCTTAGCGCCAAAGAGGCAGCTTTCCAGGTAAGTGTCGAAGAAGAGGTCTACGGTGACCCGACCGTCCATCAGGGCGATGCCGGTGTCGGCTGCTACGGCGTAACCGTAGATGAAGGATCCATCAGCAGATTTGATATAGAGCTTGCTGCCGTAGGGAATCACGTTGGGGTTGACGGCTACATGACCGGGGATGGCGTAGCGTCCGCTGGCGGTTTTTGCTCCGCTGCGGGCACTGTAGGCGGTGGCTTTTCCGACGATCTTTTCCGTGTAATTGACGGGGTTGCCGTTTGCGTCTAAAACCAGATCTTCCGGAACTTCCAGCGTGGTGATAGTGGCGGTCTTGTCGCCTACCATAACAGTGGCGGAAGAGGGCTCTTTGGTCACTTCGGTGGTGACGGAGACGGTTTCGGCGTAAACGCCGTCAATGTAGCGGGAAACCGTGGTGGTGGTCTGTTCGCCGTTGACGCCTTCCGTGAGAACCCGGGTCTTCCCGTCCTTCAAGAGAGGGGTGTGCTGCTCGATGGTCTCATAGGGGATGGCTTCGGTGGTGACGGAAGTCCCGTAGGTGACCCGCTGGACCTTTACCTTCGTCTGAGGAGTGACCGTTTCGGTGAGGGCGGGGGTGACGATGTCTTCTTCACCCAGCGTGATCCCTGCCCGTTTCAGGACATCGGCTACGGTGCCTTCCAGAATGGGAACGTCCCGAGTGGTTCCGTCGCAGGTGAGCTTTACGTTGAAAGCCCGGCGGATGTTCAGGCGGTAGACGTTGTTATGACGTTCTTCAAAGGTGAAGTCGTCGTAGTCGCCCAGTTGGATGCCGGCTTCTTTGAGGATCACAAGGGGGTCTTCGGAATTGGAGAAGACGGTGACGGGCTTTCCGCCGTCATCCCGGATGGTGACAAAGTTCCGGACGGCATAAGCGCCGATCATAAACGGAAGTGCAATGAGAACGACAAGGGCGACAGCAACCGATTTCAGCGTTCGTATTGAGGTTTTCATAAGCTGCTCCTTCATAAAAAATCTCTCCGTTCCGGCAGCGCCGTTTCGGAGATCCGGCACAGTGAAATGCTTTCTGTAAATCATTGTTACCGATTTGTATCTATTGTATTCAACAAGGTGAGGTTTGTCAAGAAATCAAAAGGGTGATTTTTTGTGCAATTTTGCAACAGCTCGACGGGATCTTCCCGAATCTTTCCGGAAAAATCCGGGATTTTCTGGGGAATTCCGGCGGCTTTTTGGAAAACGCACATATGTTTTCGGCGGAATCAACAAAGATGCGCTTTTAAATTAAATGAAAAGACTAAAAATGTTTCTTTCATAAATTGCGTATAAATTTGAATTTTTTAAATGAAAATGAATCTTAATATAAAATAAAATTCAAAAGAGTGGAAGAATTTGGATCGATTAGGAAACGGAAGAAGGAGAAAATGTTCAAGAAAAAGAGAATATGAAAAAAATGAACGACCGGAGATCTGCCGAAGGGGCAGAGCCGGTCGTTTGACGATTCGGATAGAAATGAATGGGGAATTGTAATGGGAAATTACAATTTGTAACTATTTTTCACGGCTCGATCCGATAGGTCCAGTTTTCCCAGATCACCGTGCCACCCTCTTCGATCTCCAGAGGAAGGAGGGCCAGTGCAACGGGGTTTTCCGTCTCGTCGGCGGCCACGAGGATGGCGTAATCGCCGTCGATGCGCTTGACGGAATAACGGACAGCTTCCATTTTTGCAGATCCTTTCTATTATAGATGGGAAAATAGAAAAGCCGCAGCGGATTTTTCGCTGCGGCTGAAAAAATTCGTCAGGCTTTGTTGACAGAGCCGAACAGTTCCATCTTCTCTTTGACGGTAGCCTTGATGGCTTCTACGCCGGGAGCCAGCAGCTTGCGGGGGTCGAAGCCCTTGCCCTGCAGGTCCTTGCCTTCCTCGATGTATTTCCGGGTCGCTGCGGCGAAGGCCAGCTGGCATTCGGTGTTGACGTTGATCTTGGACACGCCCAGAGAAATGGCTTTCTTAATCATGTCGGCGGGGATGCCGGTGCCGCCATGGAGAACCAGAGGCATGGTGCCGGTGAGCTCCTGGATCTTGGCGAGAACGTCAAAGTTTAAGCCGGTCCAGTTGGCAGGGTATTTGCCGTGGATGTTGCCGATGCCGGCAGCCAGCATAGTCACGCCCAGGTCGGCGATCATTTTGCACTCAGCAGGATCGGCCACTTCGCCGCCGCCGATGACGCCATCTTCCTCGCCGCCGATCGCACCGACCTCGGCTTCCAGAGACAGGCCCTTCTCGTTGCAGATGGCGACCAGCTCTTTGGTCTTCTCAATGTTTTCAGCAATGGGGTAGTGGGAGCCGTCGAACATGATGGAGGAGAAGCCGGCCTCGATGCACTTCTTGGAGCCTTCGTAAGTGCCGTGATCCAGATGCAGAGCAACGGGGACGGTGATCTTCAGCTCGTCAATCATGGCCTTGACCATATCCGCAACGGTCTTAAAGCCGCACATATACTTGCCGGCGCCCTCGGAGACACCCAGAATAACGGGGGAGTTCAGCTCCTGAGCGGTGAGAAGAATGGCTTTGGTCCATTCCAGGTTGTTGATGTTAAACTGGCCCACGGCATACTTGCCGGCTTTGGCCTTGGTCAGCATTTCTTTTGCGGAAACCAACATGATAAAAACCTCCAATACATTTGGCGGGCGGCCCGGACGGGATCCGCCGGTTCAGCCTGCTTCTTTAAAATTCCAAATTCATTATACTGGATTCCGCAGGAAAATTCAAGAGCTATTTGTGAACAATCGAAGGAGGAAGACGGAAAAAGTCGGGAAGGGAATTTTTTTGAAAAAGTGGTTGACAAAAGGGGAAGGCTATGTTATAATAATTTTCGTTGTCACGGAGAAGTCGCCTAGCTTGGTTTATGGCGCACGACTGGAACTCGTGTATGGGTTAATAGCTCATCGAGGGTTCGAATCCCTCCTTCTCCGCCAAAGATCCACCGTAATTTTGATTGAATTACGGTGGATTTTTTTATTTTAGTGCCTTGAGACGGTTGAGCGGAGCGAAACAGAGAACCACCCGCTATGCGGGTGGGAGACAAAAGGTTATACGAAAACTCACCAAGCTGATACAATCAGGGTGTTCAGGCTTATTGCAGCAGAAAGGTGAGTTGAAGTGTATGGCAAACCGAACAGACAGCTTGGCGCATACCAAATGGGTGTGCAAGTACCACATCGTGTTTTATCCAAAGTACCGGAGAAAAATAATCTGCAAAGGATACCGGCAGGGCTTGAAGGAAATCATCCAAAGATTGTACGGGTACAAGGAAGTGGAAATACCGGAAGGGCACATGATGCCGGATCACGGGCATCTACTGTTAAGTATACCACCGGAAAGGAGTGTGTCAAGTTTCATGGGATGCCTGAAAGAGCGCCTTGCTGATGTTCGACAAACACGCAAATTTGGGAATCGGCACTTCTGGACAGAAGGGTACTATGTTTCAACGATGAGGTTGAACGAAGCAACGATACGAAAGTATATAGAGGATCAGGAGAAGCACGACATTGCTTTGGATAAGTTTAGCGTACGGGAGAACGACCCTTTCAAGGGCAGCAGTAATATGAACGCCCTTTAAGGGGCGGCAAAAGCGGCAAGAGCAATAGGCCTGAATTTTTGAAAAAAGTGAAAGCCAGCGTCTTCAGGCGCTGGCCGGTGATCATAGGCTTTTAGCCTTTGTGTAAACCATCCGTTTGACGGGTGGTTGTGATTTCCGAAGTGCTCTAAAACTTTACAATAGAGTTATTTGGGAATCTGTTTATCAATGGAAGACTAGCATTTTCAGCTTCTTATAATGTGAATATACCCTAAGAAGCAAGGAAGGGTAATAATGCCACTGTTTTTGAAATGCGATACTACAGGGATGCGCACCCGTCCGCCCTGTCCGGCGGGCAGAAGCAGCGGCTTGCCATCGCCTGCGCCATCTCTTTTTCCGGCGCAGGATACGGATCCTTGATAAGCCTGCCAGCGGCCTTGACGGGCAGAATATGCGCCTGATTGCAGAAAAATTGAAAAGCGAAGCGCGGCACGGCAGAACCATTCTCGTGATCACCCACGGCAGGGAACGAATCGAGAGCTGCTGCGATAATGCTGCGGATGTCGGAAAACGATCGCCGTGAAACAGCAAAGGATTGCTATGGGGTATCCGTACCGGAGGAATCGTTTTCCGTCCCTGCCGGCAACTCCACAGCAATGGTGGTGCCCTTCTCCGAGCTTTCCTCTACGCGGACGGAGCCGCCGTGGAGATCGGCGATCTCCCACACCAGCGAGAGCCCCAGCCCCG
>USLH01000098.1 GCA_900555435.1 uncultured Oscillospiraceae bacterium
CATCGGAAAAAACGCGGCGCAGATCGTGGAGCGGATCGCCGACACGCCCGCGGAGGAGAAGGTGTGGCAGCACATCCATACGAGTGCCGACATTCACGCCTACCGCGCGGAATACGCCACGGCGATCTATAAGGCCTACGCCCGGCCGATCGGGGAGATCCCCTACGACCGGGTGAACAAGGGGACGGGAAAGCGGTTTCAGGGCGATGTCTACACCTGCCGGAAGGACGAGGCGGGGAAGAAGCTGGACAAGGCGGCGATGCTCTTATGCAGCAAGGCGCTGGGGCATAACCGCATCAGCGTGGTGGCGGATAACTATATCCGCGGACTGTAGGGGAGGCTTGAAATGACCCAATTTGTGCGGAAAACGCTGCTGGGCGGATTTGCCGAGGTCCCGGGAGGGCAGAACGATCCGGAGTGCAGCCATGTGCTGATGGAGCGAGCGGATTACGACGGCTTGTGCCGCTGTGTCTCCGACGCGAGGCAGGAAGCCATGCGGATAAGAAACGAGGGAGACAACGCGCTTGCAATGGCAAACCGAAGCGCGCGGGAGGCGCTGGCACAGGCGGAAAAAGAGGCCGGGGAACGCCTGCAGGCGCTCCGGCAGGAGCTGGAGGCGGAGAAGGACGAGAGCGCGTATCAGCGGGCGCTGAATGCCAACCTGCTGCGGATCAACCGCGAGCGCGCCAACGCGGAGCGCGGTTTGAGGCCGAAAAAGACGAGGCCGGGGTACATCGTACTCTATTCGGAGGAAAAGGACTATCCGTATCGGGACGGAAAGAGGCTCATTAAGGTGAAAATGTGGGAGACCACTTTGCAGAGTCCGTATCCGACCGGACTTGCGGAGGCGGCAGCGAGGCGGCAGCTTGAGGAGGATCTGTTTTCGGAGGAGAACGAGTGGCTGAGCGCGGCGATCGGCATAACGGGCCGGTATTTGGACGATTATGAGAAAATGCGGGCGGAAAAGCACCTGAACCCCAACGATCCCTTCTTTCAGGGGAACATCGCCCTTGCCACGCTGCAGCGGCTGCGGGATCTTGGAAACACGCTGATCGTGGTGGAGCACGACGAGGACACCATGCGGGCGGCGGATTATATCGTGGACGTGGGCCCGGGAGCAGGCGTTCACGGGGGGAAGATTGTCTGTGCCGGCACGCCGAAGGAGATCATGGCGTGCAAGGAATCCATCACCGGGCAGTATCTTTCCGGGGCAAGGAAGGTGCCGGTTCCGGAGGTGCGGCGTCCGGGGAACGGGGGATTCCTCACCGTCCGGAAGGCACGGCAGAACAATCTGAAGGGCATCGACGTGAAGATCCCCCTGGGGACGTTCACCTGTGTGTCCGGCGTGTCCGGGTCGGGGAAGTCCTCGCTGGTCAACGAGATCCTTTATAAGACGCTGGCGGCGGAGCTGAACGGGGCGAAGGCGAAGCCGGGCCTGAGCGACGGCATCGATGGGATGGAGCAGCTGGACAAGGTCATCGACATTGATCAGTCCCCCATCGGGCGGACGCCCCGGTCGAATCCCGCCACCTATACGGGGGTATTCACCGACATCCGGGAGCTGTTCGCCCAGACCGCCGATGCAAAAATGCGGGGTTACGGAAGCAGCCGGTTCTCCTTCAACGTAAAGGGCGGCCGGTGCGAAGCCTGTGAAGGCGACGGCATTTTAAAGATCGAGATGCACTTTTTGCCGGATGTGTTCGTGCCCTGCGAGGTCTGCAAGGGGAAGCGGTACAATCGGGAAACGCTGGAAGTGAAATATAAGGGGAAAAGCATTTACGATGTGTTGGAAATGACGGTGGAGGAGGCCATGAGCTTCTTCGAGAGCCTTCCCCGGATCCGGCGGAAGATCGCAACGCTGTTTGAAGTGGGGCTTGGGTACATCAAGCTGGGGCAGCCGGCCACCACCCTTTCCGGCGGCGAGGCCCAGCGGGTGAAGCTGGCCACCGAGCTGTCGAAACGGAGCACCGGGAAGACCATCTACATTCTGGACGAGCCTACCACAGGGCTTCACACCTACGACGTACAGAAGCTCATCGAGGTACTGCAGAAGCTGGTGGATGCGGGGAACACGGTGGTGGTCATCGAGCATAATCTGGATGTTCTGAAAACCGCCGACTGGGTCATCGATCTGGGGCCGGAAGGCGGCGACCGGGGCGGCACGCTGGTTGCGGCGGGGACGCCGGAGGAGCTGGTGAAGATCCCGGAAAGCTATACGGGGCAGTATTTAAAGCCGCTTCTGAAAAAATGAAGATTAGAATTATTTTAAAAACGATATTGACAGATCTATACCGGAGTGGTATACTATTCTTCGGAAATCATCCCGAAAGGTGGAATCAGATATGGCAGCAGAAAAACTTTTGAAGGATCTTTACGCAGTGGGGATCGAGGACCCGGGTCTTCGGGTCTTCGACATCGTCATGGCAACGGAATACGGCACCTCCTATAACTCCTACCTGCTTCGGGGCAGCGAGAAAACGGCGCTGATCGAGTGCAGCCACCCGAAGTATTTTTCCCAGTACCGGAAAAACATCGAAGAGGTCTGCGATCCGGCGGATATCGACGTGCTGGTTTTAGATCACACCGAGCCGGATCACACCGGCTGTGCGGCGCAGCTCCTGGAGCTGAACCCCAAGATGGAGATCTACTGCTCCCAGGCGGCGTCTCTTTATATCAAGAACATCACCAACCGCACGGACTTAAAGATCCATGTGGTAAAGGATGGGGAGACCCTTTCTCTGGGGGATAAGACGCTGGAATTCCGGATGGCGCCGTTCCTTCATTGGCCGGATTCCATGTTCACCTGGTACAGAGAAGAGCAGGTGCTTTTTACCTGCGATTTCCTGGGGAGCCACTACTGCGAGCCGTATGTGATGGACACCTCCGTTTCCCGGCCGGAAGCCTATGAAGGGGCGTTCAAGGGGTATTACGACGCCATTTTCGGGCCGTTCCCCGGATTTGTGCAGAAAGGGCTTGCGAAGATCGCCGATCTGGACATCGGGATGGTCTGCGCCAGCCACGGGCCGGTGCTCACCAAGGGCGGACGGTTGGAGTACGCCATGGAGAAGTACCGGGAGTGGTCCGCACCCCGGAAAAACCCGGTGCTGACCGTGCCTGTGTTCTACTGCAGCGCTTACGGCAACACGGCGAAGATCGCCGAGGCTATCTGCGAGGGTATCAAAGAGGAGGTTCCCGATGCCTGTACGGAAGCTTATGATCTCATCGCCCATCCCCTTGGGGAGATGGCGGCGAAGCTCAACAGTTCCGACGGGTTTGCGGTGGGGTCCCCCACGCTGAACCGGGATGCAGTGCCGCCGGTGTGGGACCTGCTGAGCCGGGTGGACGCCGTCAACTGCGCCAAGCGGCCGGCGCTGGTCTTCGGCTCCTACGGCTGGAGCGGCGAGGCGTTCGGGAATATCAAGTCCCGGCTGGAGAACCTCAAGATGGCGGTGTTCGAGGAGCCTTTCCGGGTGGCGTTTGTCCCCACGGAGGAGGATCTGAAGAACGCAAAAGAGCTGGGGCGGCGGTTTGCGGCTTCCATGAAAAGGTAAAAATAAGAAAAAAACAGAGCTTCGGCGGAGAACCGGGGCTTTTGTTTTTTATGGGAAAATTCGGCAGGAGCTTTGCGGCCATGCGGGGGAATGAATAGAGAAGATTGGAAATTTCATTGTCTAATATCCTCTGTATTCGTGAAGTAAGTCACTTAGCTTGTCGTTTTTCTCGATGAAATCCATGAGGTATTTTGGGGTTATTTCAAATTGGAGATGACCGTTTTCTTTCCGCTCCTTTGTCGCGAGGATCTGTTCTCCTTCTTTTGAGGTGATCCGAAACCCGTGGATGATTCGATTCCGCATTTCTACAATTTCTAAAAACAGATTTTCAATATCCTTGTTTCCGGATTTTTTAGAAATGGTACTCGACAGATGCTTCTTGAGCTGTCCGGACGTTTTATCAATCAAATCATACCAGCTATCAGGTGAGACGTTTGTGCGAATGATATTCTCTATTAGAAATCCGTTATTTGAAGAAAAAACACAGAGAGCTGTGCCTAATAATTCCCGATATTCTTTTTCTGGTAAGGATTGTTTGCTGTAAGTTTCGTACATGGTATTTCCCTCTGCAGCTTCTGCGTTTTTCTTTTATCTTAACATGAGATGGGGGAAAGCGCAAGGGGCGGCTGCGATTGACAAAAGGAGGGGGAATCTGTTATACTTTTTGCAGAGGGAGGGGCCATGCCGTACAGAAGACCGATTGCGAAAAATGCGGGTCCGTCTGGGCCTATGACTCTTCCAAAAATCAGAAATAAGGAGAAAAAATATGAGTGGAACATTGCCGATGAAAGAGCTTCAGGTTGTGATCGACGAGGTAAAAGCCCGGCTTTCCCACCGGCCGAAGCTGGCGAAGCTGTTTGAAAACTGCTATCCTAACACGCTTGCCACCACGACGAAAATTTTAGAGGACGGCTCCACCTTTGTGTTCACCGGGGACATCCCTGCCATGTGGCTGCGGGACTCGTCCGCACAGGTGCGGCACTACATCGGGGCTGCCAAGCGGTTCCCGGAGGTGGCGGAGCTGATCGAGGGGCTTTTGAAGAAGCAGATGTTCTGCATCCAGCTGGATCCGTACGCCAACGCCTATAACGAGGAGCCCAATGGAAAATGCTGGGAGCGGGACGAGCCGGCGCAGATTCCGTGGGTCTGGGAACGGAAGTACGAGATCGACTCGCTTTGCTATCCCTTCCAGCTGGCGTGGCTTTTCTGGAAAGCCACCGGCCGCACCGGCTGCTTTGACGGGGAATTCAAGAAGACCGCAGAGCTGGTCATGGAGCTGTGGACGAAGGAGCAGAACCATCCGGAGGATTCGGACTACTACTTTATCCGGAAAAACTGCCCGCCTACGGATACTCTTTCCCACGAAGGGAAGGGCGCACCGGTGGCGGTCACCGGCATGACCTGGTCTGGCTTCCGTCCCAGCGACGACGCCTGCGTTTACGGGTATCTGGTTCCTTCCAATATGTTCGCTTCGGTGGTGTTGGGGTATCTTTCCGAGATCTTCCGTGAGATCTATCACGATGAAGCGGCGGCTGCGAAGGCGGAAAAGCTGCAGGGCGAGATCGACGAGGGCATCCGGAAATACGGCATCGTGGAGCATGAGAAGTTCGGGAAGATCTATGCCTACGAGACTGACGGCATGGGGCATTACACCCTGATGGACGATGCAAACGTGCCGAGTTTGCTGTCTATCCCCTATCTGGGATGGTGCAAGGCTGACGACGAGATCTATCAGAACACCCGTCGGTTCGTTTTAAGCTCCGATAACCCATTCTATTACGAAGGAAAGGTGCTGAAGGGGGTGGGTTCTCCCCATACGCCGCCCCGCTATGTCTGGCACATTGCCCTTTCCATGCAGGGGCTGACCTCCTCCGACCGGGAGGAGCAGGAGGAGCTTTTGAAACTCCTGGAGAATTCCGACGCCGGCACCGGATATATGCACGAGGGCGTTTTCGTGGACGATCCGGCCCAGTTCACCCGTCCGTGGTTCGCATGGTCCAACTCCATTTTCTCCGAGTTCGTGCTGCACTATCTGGGAATGGAATAAAAGAACAAGGAACTTGCCCCGGCGCAGAGAAAGCTCTGCCGCCGGGGCGTTTTTGCGTTTCAGAGGATATTTTGCAGGCTGGGGCGTTCCCGCTGATAAAGATCTCGGATGGAGAAGACGGTCTGGCGCAGGCGGACGGAGAAATCATCGGTGTTCCCGGTGCGGAGAAGGGCGGCGCACTCCTCCAACCGGTCGCTGATCTCCGTTAAGGGCTCCTCCCGGACGAAAACGCCGATCCAGCGTTTTTTCTGTTCCCACTCCTCTTGAATCCCCGCAAGAGCGTTCAGGGCTTCGGAAGGCTCTGAGACAGATTCCAGCTGTTCCAATCGGGCGGAGAAGCCGTTGGTGACGGTTTTCAGCCAGCAGAGGGACCCAATCCCGAAAATCAGGATCAAGAGGAGCAGGATGGAGATGGTTACGACTCGTTTCATCGGCTGCCCTCCTTTTTGGGGATCAGGCAGTATTGGCCGTTCCGGTCGGCGGTCATGAGAAAAACGTCCTCTTCCCGGATGCGGTTGTCCCTTAAAACGGATCGGAGCCATGGCTCCGTCAGCCCGTAAGCGGAAAGAGCGGAGCGGAGGATCCGTCCATCGCTTAAAACGACGGTAGGCGGGTCGGCATCAGAGCCTTTTAAATCCAGCATCCGGGCGGTGACGGTCTGGGCCTTATATTTCTGGAGGATGTTCACCTGACCGGTGGTCTCCACGATAGCGTACTGTACGTCCCGAAGGTCGAAAACGGATTTGCCCCGAAGGGTCTCCATCAGGTCGTCAATGGAGAAACGCAGCTGCTTCATGGCGGACTGGTCGATTTGGCCGTTCTGGATGAGGACCACCGGTTTTCCGGAAACGAGGGTGCGGAATCGGCGGGAGTGAAGGGAGATGCCGGAGATGATCAGCTCAAAGCCCACCAGCACTACGATGGGAACCATGCCCATGATCATGGGGATGGAGTTGTCCTCGATGGGAAGGGAGGCAATGTTGGAGATGAGGATGGTGATGACCAGCTCCGAGGGCTGAAGCTCGCCTAACTGCCGCTTTCCCATCAGGCGCAGGCAGAAGATAATGAGAAGGTAAAGAAGGATCGCACGGATAAAGACGATCATAAGGCTCTTCCTTTCCGGGCGCATAAATTTTGGAAAGCCCGCCCATACTTCTGTTAGTATCGCCGCTCTGCGGGAAGTTATGCGGAAAGAGGGAAAGAGGATGAAGAAGGAAGCAAAAGCGGGAAAGCCGGATCAGCGGCTTGGGGCGGATCTGGATCGGAACCGGATCCTTTTAAGGGAGAAGCTCTGGAATTCTGCCGATCTGACCTTCCGGCCGGTGGAGATCGGGGGGATCGAAGCCTGCTTTGTTCTGATCGAAGGGATGTGCTCTCTTTCCAAGCTGGGGGATGCGCTGATCCGGCCCTTGTCGGAGCGGGTGTTTCCGTCGGGGCAGGCGCTTTTCGATTTTGTGGGAGGCTCCGCTCTCGTCGGGGATGTGAAACCGGTCTGCACCTTTGAGGAGGTGATCCAGAAGGCGACCTCCGGGTTTGCGGTGCTGCTGATCCAGGGGGTAGCGGGAGGGCTGGCGCTGGGAGCCCAGAGCTTTCCCTACCGCTCCGTTTCCGAGCCGAACGGGGAGGTCAACGAAAAGGGCGCAAAAGAGAGCTTCACGGAGCCTTTGAAGGTGAACCTGACCCTGATCCGGCGGCGGATGAAGTCGGGACAGGTGGCATTTGAGGAGCTGGAGGTGGGGACAACCACCAAGACTGGGGCGTGCCTTGTGTACAGCCCTCAGGCGGTCAGCGGGGAAGTGCTTTCCGAAGTACGGAAAAGGCTTTTGAAAGTCCCGCTGGAGCTGGTGCTGGATGTGGGGTATCTGAAGCCCTTTTTGGAGGGGAAGCCGCTGTCGCTTTTCAGTGAAGTGGGGACGACGGAGCGGCCGGACACGCTGTGCGCCAAGATTTTAGAGGGACGGGTGGCGATTTTGCTGGACGGGACGCCCCATGCCCTCATCGTGCCGTACCTGTTTACCGAAAATTTCCAGAGCTTTGACGATTACTGCAGCCGGCCGTATTTTGCCACGTTTATCCGGCTTCTGAAGTACGGGGCGTTTTTCTTAAGTATCCTGCTGCCGGGGCTTTATGTGGCGGTGGCGACCTTTCATCCGGCGGTGCTGCCCCATGCACTGCTTTTCAACATTACGGCGGCGGATGAGGCGACGCCTTTTCCGCTGATGATCGAAGCGCTGGTGATCCATCTGATCTTCGAGATCATGCGGGAGGCGGGGCTGCGGCTTCCAAGGCCGGTGGGGCAGGCGGTAGGGATCGTGGGGGCGCTGGTCATTGGGGATGCGGCGGTGACGGCGGGGATCATCGGGGCGCCTATGGTGATGATCGTAGCGCTGACGGCCATCAGCTCCTTTGTGGTGCCGTCTTTATATGCGCCGGGGGTGATCCTGCGGTTTTTGTTCATCCTGCTGGGGGGATGGACGGGACTTTACGGGATCTCGCTGGCACTGGGGGTCTTACTGGTGAACGTCTGCCAGATCAGGAATCTGGGGGTTCCGTTTACGGCGCCGGTCTCGCCGGTGACGCCGAAGGCACTGCGGGACGTGTTCTGGCGGGCCAGCTGGAAAAAGATGACGAAGCCGGAAAAGATCCAAGACCTGCGGGGCAGCGAAGCGTCCCGGAAGCCTATGGGAAAGGAGAAAAAGTGATGGAAAAGGAACGGATCTCGGTATTTCAGCTGGTGGTGCTCTTGTACGTCTGCCGCTCCTTTAATCTGCTTACGGCGACTCTTCACGATGTAGGAGCGGGGTACGGGGCGGTGCAGCTGGCGGCGTACCCGTTGGCGGCGGTGTTCCAGCTGGCGCTGATGCTGCCGGTCATCTCCTTTCTGACCGCGCCGGAATACTTCGACTATTCGCCGGAGCTGGTGACTGTGACGGAGGAAGCAAACGGTGCGGTGACGCTC
>USLH01000099.1 GCA_900555435.1 uncultured Oscillospiraceae bacterium
ATCCCCGCTTTCGGCTTCAAAAGTGCCTCGCAGGCAAGGATCCCCTTTTCCGTCAAAGCCATGGCGGTTTTCCGCCGTTCGGAGATATCTCCTTCCCTGAAATACGCATCCAACTCCTTCTGAGAAGGCGAGAGCTTAAAAAACTCCAGCAGCTGCCCCTCCGCTTCCGTCAGAGCTTCCCCTTCCTCCGGCTCCCGCACCATGCGGAACTCCTCCGCCGGCGTCACATTGAGTCCTGCCGGAAGGATACACTTCAAAGCATCATAATAGCTGCAAAAGGTCGTATCCGCCAGAAAAGAGAGGATCCGGAACCCTTCTTCGTTCAGCACCGGCTCCCGGTCGATGACCGCAAGCAGCGGCTTCAAAGGCCTCTCCGGTTCCGCTTCCTTTACGCCGAAGACCAGCCCCTGCACCTTGCGGTTGCCCCGCCCGAAAGGGACTAAGACCCGGACTCCCCTGAAAGCCTGCCCCTGCAGGGCGGCGGGGATCCGATAGCTGAACAGGCGGTCGAAATAGAAAAGGGCGTTTTCCACCGCCACTTCCGCTACCAGCTCCAAGGTCTTTCCTCCTTTCCGGCAGGTTTAAAATTACTCCTCGTCTTCTAAAGAAGTGGAGGGAACATACATCAGGCGGCGATCGTGGATCACGCCGATGTCATCGCTTTCGATGAATTTATAGCGACCCTTTGCAAAATCATCCACCGCCAGCTTTACGGGCTTCTCGATCAGAATGGTACCGCTCTCGTCGGCTTCCTGAGCGATCTCTCTCGCCCGCTTGGCGACGGCAACTACCAGAGAATAATAGCTCTGGCCGGGTTTCAGAAGTTCGGGAACAGAAGGTCTATGCATCATAATCTAACACCTCATCGATCAATTTTTTCCGGTTGGACGTTTTCAAAGCCTCGGCACGAAGAATGGTCTTCAGTTCCTCGGCTGCTTCTTCCACTACGTTGTTCACAATGACGTAATCGTACTGATACGCCATTTTCACTTCCCGCCTGGCCGCCTCCATTCGGCGGTCAACGGTGGCGATGTCTTCGGTCTGACGGCCGATGAGCCGCCGGCGGAGCTCCGAAAGACTGGGCGGCATCACAAAAACCAGAACCGCCTCCGGGCACTTCTTCCGGATCTGCAGCGCCCCTTCCACCTCGATCTCCAGGATCACGTTCTCGCCCCGTTCCAGCCGCTCATAGACCGGCCCTCTGGGGGTGCCGTAGTAATTCCCGCAGTAGGTGGTGTGCTCTAAAATTTCGTTGTTTTTGAGTTTCTCCTCAAACTCCTCTTTGGATAAGAAGAAGTAATGGACGCCGTGCTCTTCCCCGGCTCTGGGGGAACGGGTGGTGGCGGACACCGAAAGAAACGCTTCCCCACCGGTGGCGAAGAACTCCTTCAGGACCGTGCCCTTTCCGCAGCCCGACGGCCCGGAAAAGACGATCAGGGAACCCTTACTCATCCTCATCCTCCTCTTCTTCCAGATTCTCCGGCTGACCGAAGCGGTTGGCGACGGTCTCCGGCTGAATGGCCGAGAGGATGACGTGGCCGCTGTCCATGACGATGACCGCCCGGGTGCGCCGCCCGTAGGTGGCGTCGATCAGAGAGCCGCTGTCCCGTGCGTCCTGGATGATCCGCTTGATAGGAGCGGATTCCGGGCTGACGATGGTGATGATCCGATTGGCGGACACCATATTGCCGAACCCAATGTTAATCAGTTTCATACTCCACCTCACTCGATGTTCTGGATCTGTTCCCGGATCTTTTCGATCTCGGATTTCATTTCCACCACAACCTTTGCAATGGCCAGATTCTGCGCCTTGGAGCCGATGGTGTTGGTCTCCCGGTTCATTTCCTGGATTAAGAAATCCAGCTTTTTCCCGATGGGGCCGTCGCTTTCCAAAAACTCCCGGAACTGATGCAGATGGCTCTTGAGCCGCACCGTTTCTTCGTCCACCGCTACCCGGTCGGCGAAGATGGCAGCTTCCGTCACCAACCTCGTTTCGTCGATGTTCTTGTCCTGCAGTACCTCGGAAAGCCGTTGATACAGCCGGTCGTAGTATTCCTGCCGCAGCTGGGGAGCTTTTTCCTCCACCTGGGCGAGAAGCGCCTCGATCCCGTCCAGCTTATTTAAAAGATCCGCCTTCAGCCGGCTGCCTTCCGCCTCCCGCATAGCGCCGAAGGAGGAAAGCGCCTCCTTCGTCGCCTGGGAGACCGCTTCCCAGACCGCCGCTTCGTCTACTTCCGCCCGCTTGGCCGTGAAAATATCCGGCACCCGCAGCAGATGGGAGAGCTTTAAATCGTCCTGTAGATCCAGATGCACCCGCACCTTCCGCAGGGCCTCCACATAGGCTTCCGCCACGGCTTCGTTGACAACGACCTCCGTGTCGCCGCCGTTTACCGAAACAGCCGTGACCGTGACTTCTACTTTTCCCCGGCTGACCTGGGACTGCAAAAGTCCCTTGAGCCGTTCTTCCAGAAACGGAAAGGCTTTGGGAAGCCGAGCTGCAAACTCGAAATACCGGTGGTTCACCGATTTGATGTCCACCGTAAAGTCGAAGCCGCCGCCGGTCGCCTGCCCCCGTCCGTATCCGGTCATGCTTTTCAACATACCCATACCCATTCCTTTATAAAAACAAATTATACGGAACAAACGGTGATTTCTCACCGTCCTTATTTTACCACAAACGGCTGTGTTTCCGCTTGTTTTGTTCATTTTTTATTCATGTATTTCATAGATTTTTTACTTTTAAGAATCGCTGTCATCCGACCGCCAACACCGCTGTTTTTCCAAACCATTCCCCGATACCGTTTCTGACGCCCCTCTTTCTCTCATGCCTCAAACAAACGCTTTCACAGGCCTGCTGCGGCGTTTTTTTGGATTTTTCCCATGCAAAAACGCCCGTCCCCGGTCTCCCGGAAACGGACGCTTTCTTACGCCGCCTTGTCTTCCTCCAAAGCGGCCACATATTCCTCCAGACAAAGCCCGGAATCCTTGATCGCATGAGCCAGCTCCACCCCTACATACCGGTAGTGCCACGGCTCGTTGGAAATTCCCGTCACCGCCACCTTGTCGGCGGGAAACCGATAAATGAACCCGTAATCCGCCGCATGGATCTGCAGCCACGCATAAACGTCCGATCCCTTGGAGTGAACGCCGTCGGCGTTGATGTCCAAGGACAGCCCCAGCTGATGCTCGCTGGTTCCTGGGATCGCCACCCACTTTTCCGTTTCCTTTTTGGCGTCCGCCGCCGAATAGCCCTGCGCCTCATACTCCCGGATCCGGGAGTCATAGATGTCCTGCTGATCCTCCGGCGTCCGATAGCCGGAGCGGACGATCATATAGACCCCCTCCGCCCTTGCGTCGTCGAACATCTGCTGCAGCTCCGGATAGATCCGGGCGTCCACTTTCTCGCCGTTTGAAAGGGTCACCGTCTCCACTTCCACCGGTTCACCAACGTCAGCCGCCAGTCCGGCTCCGGTTCCGGCTGGGGCAGCTCTTCAAAGGAAAGCCGCTCCGCCTTAAACTGCGTCCGGGCTTCCGAAGGTCCTTCCTTCCGGGCTTCCGCTTCGGATGAAAGCACCACTCCGAAGCCGGATTCCGCCTGAATGTCGTTCCACGCCGACAGCCCAACGCAGACTGCCGCCGTCAGCTTCATCATCAGATAGGAGCCTGCAATTTTGAGAAAGGGCCCCAGACAAACTGCCAGCTTCCCCCAGCGGATCCGTTTTTTCCGCCGTTTTTTCGCCATACCTTCGTCCCCTCACCTGAAAAATTCAAACCCGCCGAAATTCGTCTCAAAGCCGAAAACGGGCGACTTGCCATCCAAATGGGAACATTCCCATCGTTTTTCTGCCGATCGCCTGCTTCCCCCATTTCAGAAACAAAGACTTTCCGGCACACTTCCGTCGGCAGAGCCGCCGGGTTTCTGAATCGGAACAGGATCTTTTATCGGATCCTCCGGCTCTCCAGATAATACCGTTTTTCCGGGGCCTCCCCCATGGAAAAGGTCTTCCGGGGAAGCGCTCCCTCCAAGATCACCGTTTGAAAAAGCTCTTCCTTTTTCATCACCGGAAGCAGCAGGCCGATACCGCCCTTTTCAGCCAGCGACCGCACCACGTCTTCCCCATGGATGTAGTCCACCGTTCCGCCCGCTTCCGGCAGAAATTCATCCAGAAACGCCTGTATGCTCCCCACGGTAAGCGTCCGATCCGGGTGAGAGATTGTGAGAGCTTCCTCCCCCTGTCCCGTGACCATCCTCACCGTCTGCGCAGGAAGCGTCCCCTGTCTGGAATCGGCATATTTCCGGAAGGCTTCCCGGAACGTATCCGGCTCCACACCGAAGATGACCCGGTGGATTGCTTCAAACTTCAGCGAATCATCGTGCAGATTTCCAAGCTCCACCAGGGCATACCGTGCGGGATGCTTCTTCGCTTCCTCCGGGGAAAGTCCCGCCTTGATCCGGTTCCAGCACTCCTTCGCCGAAGCAAGGGAATGATTCCCGTCCCCCACGGCATACAAAAGCACCGGTGCATCCACGCCGTACTTTTCCCGGAACTTTTCCGGATCCCCCAGCTTTTCAAGGGCAGCCGTGACCCGCTCCCGTTCGACTTCGTCCAGAAGCCATCCCCGGATTCGTCCGCCGCCCTGCATCAGCCGGAAATCGTAAAGACTTTGAAGCGTTTTCCTCCGCTCGGCAACCGGCTCTACCACCGCCTTTTCCGGGTCGTCCACCAGAACCAGAACGTGGGGAAGCTCCAGCAAAGCGTGCTTCCGGATCTGCACCCGGGGCGGAATCCGCTCCATGACCGTCCCTTCCGTGGCCCGGACCAGTGATCCGGAGCCTTTCCGGTAGTCGTATTCCTCCAGATCCAGAAGCCCTAAGATCCCCTTCCGCACCGATCCGTCCAGCAGCGTCCGCTCCACATAGATCATGGCGTCGGGATAGCTTTGAAAAAGCCCTTCGTTCCAGTATTTCTCCATCTTCTGGTTGATGGAATCGATCTTCTCTTCAAAATTCACCTTGGAGAGCAGCGCCTCCGGAAAGATCAGCCGGTACGCCGAAGGGGCATCCCCCACGATCCGCTCCACCTCTTCCCAGTATTCCGGCTGGGACGTAAACTGGTCGCAGGCGACCACGCTCCATTTTTCCAAATCACAGCGGGGAAGCAGGATCTCCCCGGCCTGAAAGCCAACCGTCTTCATAAAAAGCTCCATCCTTTTCCAAATGTTTCCGAATCGATCAGACTTTTTTATTTTACCACGATTTTTCTCTCCTGCCAACAGGAAAATTCACGAAAAACTGCCCTTGCCTTGTCCCTTTTCCGTTTTCGTGTTATACTAAAACAAAACCGATTTCATCCGAAAGGCAGGGATTTCCATGACCGACCTGATTATTTTAGGTGCCGGCACCGCCGGACTTTCCGCATCCATCTACGCCGTCCGGGCAGGGCTTTCCGTCCGTTTATTGGAGACCGGCGTCTGCGGGGGGCAGATCCTCAATTCCCCCGACGTGGACAATTATCCGGGGCTTCCCGGCATCTCCGGCTTTGATTTTATCCAGAAACTCTCCGATCACGCCGCAAAAGCCGGTGTCACCCCCGAATCCGTCACCATTACAAGCGCGGAACTGCAGGGTGCTGTCAAGCACATCCACACCTCCAATGAAATCCTGGAAGCCCGGGCGGTCATCCTTGCCACCGGCGCTTCCCACCGGAACTTAGGCTGTCCCGGCGAGGAGAAATTCAAAGGAAAAGGCGTCTCCTACTGCGCCACCTGCGACGGAGCCTTTTTCCGGGGGAAGGATGCGGCGGTCGTAGGCGGCGGGGAAACGGCGCTGGAAGACGCCCTCTTCCTCTCGAATCTCTGCAAAACCGTCTTTGTCATCCACCGCAGGGAGGAGTTCCGTGCCTCCCACGCCGCCGTGGAAGCCCTCCGCCGGCGGGAAAACGTCCGCTTCCTCCTCTCCTCCACCGTGGAAGAGATCAAAGGCGCCCGGCTCGTTTCCTCCCTCACTCTCCGCAGCACAAAAGACGGCTCCCTCTCCGAGCTGCCGGTGTCCGGCGTGTTCATTGCTGTGGGGCTGGCGCCCAATACGTCGCTTTTTGAAGGGGAGCTTTCCCTGGAAAACGGCTATATTCCCGCCGGAGAAGACTGCCACACCGCCCTGCCCGGCGTATTCGCCGCAGGGGACTGCCGCACCAAGCTCCTGCGCCAGCTGATCACCGCAGCCGCCGATGGAGCCGTCGCCGCCGTGGAAGCCGGGAAATATCTGGCTTAACGTATGCTTTGCCCTGAAACCGGATACCCTAATTCTGCGGCTCTTCGCCGCAAAGGAGGGATCGTCACGAAAAACTCCGGAAAAATTCCCCGCAAAAAGGTCGTCGGCAATTACGCAAAGCCTCCGCTTCACCGGGACACCACCCCGGAATTTCTCACTTTTCCCCTGACCGATTACCGCACCCGTTCGGTAAACGGGACAGAAGTGCGAAACCTCCCGGAGGAGGACGTGTTCCGTCTCCGGGAATTCGATGAGGAAAACCAGAAATAAGGAAGCAAAAACTCCTCCGCAAGCCCAAAGCCTGCAGAGGAGTTTTTTATTCGTTTTCCAGCCGATAAACCTCCAGCCCATCATGAACGCCGCAGAAAGCAAATCCCTTTTTCTCGGCGATCCGCTTTGTTGCCTCCTGAGCCGGAGCGCATTCGATCACCACGCTCCTCCCTTCCTGCCTTGCCTTTCCGATCAGTTGATCCGTAAGCGCCGATGCAATCCCTTTCCCCCAGTATTCCGGAAAAAGCACCCAGCCAATCTCCACGCTTCCTTCCTCATAAGGATGATCGATCACATAACCGAGAAAAGCACCTTCTTCCTCTACGGCATAGATAAGCGGGGCTTCACAAAGCCCTGCCTGCATTAAAAAAGCCTCCGTCCGAGCCCTATCATAAGGCAGTTCCAGATACCGCATGACCTCCGGATCGGACAGCAGCCGGAAAAGCGCTGCTCCATCGTCTTTTCGCATCCTGCGGATCGTTACTCCCATAAATTCCTCCCACATACAAAAAGCGGTATTCCCCCAAAAGGTCATACCGCTTCTCTTTCCCGAAACCGCTTTTTCAGCGTTCTTCGTCCCTTTTTTCCCATTCTGCCAATCGGTTCAGATGGCTTTTAATGGCATGGAAAGTCTCGTCGCTGATGTCGTGTTCGATCTTGCAGGCGTCGGAAGCTGCGGTCTCCCGGCTGACCCCCAGCCGGATCAGTCCCGCCGTCAGCACCTGATGCCGCTCATAAATTTTGTTCGCTACTTCCTTCCCCGCATCCGTCAGAGTAAGAAAGCCGTCTTCATCCATGTTCACATATCCGCCCTGCTTCAAAAGGCCGATCGCACGACTGATACTGGGTTTGGAAAAACCCATATACTCACTGACGTCGATGGAACGCACCTCTTTGCGCTCCTTCGACAGGCGCAGAATCGTTTCCAAATACATTTCGCCGGATTCCTGTAAATGCATAATCGCCACCTCTTTCCGTACCGGTTAGTTTAAAGATACCACAATTTTGTGAACAATTCAAGACTTTTTCATTTCTGGAAAATGTGTACAAACAAATTGTTAGCTTACGCTAACTATTTTTGTAAAACGACGAATCTCCAAAATTCGGGAAATCCTCCCCGAAAACCCCTTGACAAACAGCCGGAACATGAGTATTCTATTAGATAGTTAGTTACAACTAACCCATCTTCTGGCATCATAGATTAGCCAGCACTAACCAAGAGGAGGGATCCATCATGATGCCGCTGACCCTTGCAAATACAGGCGAGACCAACACCATCATGAAAATCGGCGGAAGCCCGGAAGTGAAAAAGCATTTGGAAAATCTGGGTTTTGTCGTCGGCGGAAATGTTACGGTCATCACTTCCTTGGGCGGAAACGTTATCGTCAACGTGAAAGAAGCACGGGTAGCGATCAGCGAGGAAATGGCCCGGAAAATCATGATCTGAAGTTTGTAACCCAAACCGATTAAAAGGAGGAAATACACCATGAGAACACTGAAACAGGCGAAGATCGGCGAGACGGTCACGGTTGTCAAGCTCCACGGCGAAGGCGCCATCAAGCGCCGCATCATGGACATGGGCATCACCAAAGGCGTCGAGGTCTTCATCCGCAAGGTAGCGCCTCTGGGTGACCCGGTAGAGGTCACGGTCCGAGGCTATGAGCTTTCTCTCCGGAAAGCTGACGCCGAAATGATCGAGATTGCGTAAAAAGGCAGCCAAGGGGAGTTTCCCCTTATTTTTCGGGCTTCAGGTTAGCTCTTGCTTACCGCCCCGAATGACGAAAGAGAGGATCAATCATGAATCTGAGAATCGCTTTGGCGGGTAACCCTAACTGCGGTAAAACCACCCTGTTCAATGCGCTGACCGGCTCCAACCAGTTCGTAGGTAACTGGCCCGGCGTTACCGTTGAGAAAAAGGAAGGCAAGCTGAAAAAACACGAGGGTGTGACCATCACCGACCTTCCCGGTATCTACTCCCTCTCC
>USLH01000100.1 GCA_900555435.1 uncultured Oscillospiraceae bacterium
ACATGGAGCTGTCCGACGGCAAGATCGGCGCCCTTTCCCAGAAGCTCTACGACGAGCTGACCGGGATTCAGTGGGGCACCAAGCCCGATCCCTTCGGATGGAGCGTCAAGGTTCTTTAATGCAATGGAAAAAGCCCGCCGGAGCAAGTTTTCCCCGGCGGGCTTTCCTCTATTTTAAGCGGCGCCGCTGTCTTATCCTATGAAGCGGCCGCACTTAATGTTCACAAAAAGGGTCTTGAAACGCCGGAGGATCGTCCGTATAATAAAATAGCGGGTTTTTGCCCGTTTGAATCATTTTTGAAAAAGGAGCGTGTCAGGATGAGCGCTGAAAATAAAACCGTAGCCGTCCGGGCGGCAGCTTCCGTTACGTTGCCGGCCGTTTCTATGCGTGGGATCGTGATTTTCCCCTCCCTGCTGATGCATTTCGACGTGGGGCGGGAAAAGTCCGTCCTCGCCATCAAAAAGGCCATGGAGTGGGATCGGCAGATCTTCTTGGTGGCGCAGAAGGACTACACCGTGGAGGATCCCAAAGAAGAGGATCTCTATCGGGTAGGCGTCGTCGCCAAGATCGTGCAGCTTTTGAACTCCGAGAAGGATTCCGTCCGCATCATGGTGGAGGGGCTTTATCGGGCTGCCATCGTGGGAACCAATCTGGAAGGGCCGTTTATGACCTGCGAGGTCACGGGCCTGCCGGATCAGAAGGCGGGGGCCATCCCGAGGGACGTGGAGCAGGCCCTGTTCCGGGCGGTGCTCTCCAGTTTCGAGAGCTATTGCGAACTGGTGCCGAAGATGCCCAAGGAGATCCATGCGAACATTCTCTCCCAGAAGACGCTGCAGGGGCTTTTTGACAAGATCGTCCAGAACCTGTTCTTCCAGGTGGAGGATAAGCAGATGCTCTTAGAAGAGCGGAACCTGATCCGGCGGATGCAGCTGCTGGTGGAGGTGCTGGAAAAGGAAGCCAACATCCTTTCTCTGGAGCAGGACATCTACAGTCAGGTCAAGGAGCAGATGGACAAGAACCAGCGGGATTATTTCCTGCGGGAGCAGCTTCGGGTCATCTCCAATGAGCTGGGCGAGGGGGATAACCCTCAGGAAGAGTCCATGGAGTACATGGACACCATCGCCTCCTTCAAAAATATGTCGGAGGAGACGAGGGAAAAGCTCTTCAAGGAGTGCGACCGGCTTTATAAAATGCCGCCTCAGTCTCAGGAAGCTCAGATCGTCCGGACGTATCTGGAGACCTGTCTGGAGCTGCCGTGGGACAAAGAAACGAAGGATCACGCAGACGTGGAGCGGGCTTCCCGGGTGCTGGAAAAGGATCATTACGGGATGAAAAAGGTCAAGGATCGGATCTTAGAGCTTATCGCCGTCCGGAAGCTGGCTCCCGACATCAAAGGGCAGATCATCTGCCTGGCCGGCCCTCCCGGCGTCGGCAAAACCTCCATTGCCAAATCCATCGCAAAGGCTCTGGGGAGGAACTACGTCCGGATCTCCTTAGGCGGCGTCCGGGACGAAGCGGACATCCGGGGACACCGGAAAACTTACTTAGGCTCCATGCCCGGTCGGATCATGACCGCCATGAAGCAGGCGGGCTCCCGGAATCCGCTGATCCTTCTGGATGAGGTGGACAAGATGGGCGCCGACTTCAAGGGCGACCCCTCCGCCGCTTTGCTGGAGGTGCTGGACAGCGAGCAGAACAGTGCTTTCCGGGATCATTACATCGAAGTGCCGTTTGACCTGAGCGAGGTGCTTTTTGTCACCACGGCAAACGACGTGTCCTCCATTCCCCGCCCTCTGCTGGACCGGATGGAGCTGATCGAAATGGGCAGCTACACCCGGGAAGAGAAGTGGAACATCGCAAAGAAGCACCTGATCCCCAAGCAAACGAAGCGCCACGGTCTGACCGCAAAAGAGCTGAAGTTCTCGAAGGATGGCATCTATGCCCTTATCGACGGATATACAAGGGAAGCCGGCGTCCGGAGCCTGGAGCGGGAGATCGCTTCCATCTGCCGGAAGGTGGCAAAGAAGGTAGTCTCCGGGGAGGTCACGATCTTCAGCGTGACGGCGAAGACCATCGGCTCCCTGCTGGGTGCACCACGGTATCTGGATCAGGGTCAGCGGCCTGCCGATGAGGTAGGCGTGGTCACCGGCCTTGCCTGGACTTCCGTCGGCGGCGAGACCATGGACATCGAGACCATCGTTCTCCCCGGAACGGGAAAGGTGCAGATTACCGGCCAATTAGGCGAGGTCATGACCGAATCTGCCCAGATCGCAGTCAGCTATGTCCGGAGCATCGCCGAAAGCTACGGCATCGACCCGGATTTCTATAAGAACAAGGACATCCACATCCACGCCCCCGAGGGAGCTGTCCCTAAAGACGGGCCTTCCGCCGGCGTGACCATGGTCACTGCCGTGACCTCCGCCCTCAGCGGGATCCCCGTCCGGAAGGACGTGGCAATGACCGGTGAGGTGACGCTGCGGGGACGGGTGCTGCCCATCGGCGGCCTCCGGGAGAAATCCATGGCGGCGTACCGAATGGGGATCAAGACCGTCTTCATCCCTCAGGACAACCGGAAGGATCTGGAAGAGGTGGATCCGGTGGTGAAGGAGCACATCACCTTCGTGCCGGTCTCCCATGTCAGCGAGGTGCTGAAAGGCGCCCTCACAAGACAGCCGGAGGCGTTCCAGAAGCTGCAGCCCCAGCCTCTTCCCATCCCGCCTATGGGGGACGGAAAGAAAGAGCACATTGCCATTCAGTGAGCCGGGATCTTCCGGGAAAGGAACCCTATGAACTATCATAACGTATCGTTTCTGGCGTCCTATGGCCTGTCGAAGCAGCTGCCGCCGTCCAAACAGATGGAGGTGGCCTTTGCAGGGCGATCCAATGTGGGGAAATCCTCCCTGATCAACAAGCTCCTGGGCCGGAAGGCTCTGGCACGGGTCAGTGCCGTTCCGGGAAAGACGGCCACCATCAACTTCTACGACCTGGATGGGAGGATCCATCTGGTCGATCTGCCCGGCTACGGTTACGCCAAGGTGGCAAAGTCGGAGAAGTGGCGCTGGGCGGAGCTGATCGAGGGGTACCTGAACGACGAGGGACGGGATCTGGCGTTGGTAGTGCTGCTGGTGGATATGCGGCACCCTGCCACCCGGCTGGATGTGGATATGGTGAACTACCTCATTGAGACGGAGAAACCCTTTCTTGTAGTGCTGACAAAGGCAGACAAGCTGAACAAGACCGAGCGGGAAAAGCGGCTGGCGGCGATCGCTGACGAGCTTCCCTGCGGCGACGAGCTGACGGTGCTGCCCTTTTCTTCGGAAACGGGTGAAGGGGTCGAGGCCCTTCGGGGGATCCTCGAAGAGCTTTCGGAGCCGGAGGACGACGAAGATCCTGCGTAAACATTGAGCGAAAGGCGTGAAACAGATTTGAAACGGCAAATTCAAGAAGAAAACGGGGAACTGATCTTAGGAGGCGTAGGCGTGAAAACGCTGGCGGCTCAGTACGGCACGCCGCTGTACGTCATGGACGAAAACGTGATCCGCAGCAATATGCGGGCGTTTAAATCCTCCATGGATAAGTATTACGGCGGCAAGGGGCTGGTCTGCTACGCTTCCAAGGCCTTTTCCTGCAAGGAGATCTATCGGATCGCAAAGGAAGAGGGGATCGGAGCAGACGTGGTGTCCATCGGCGAGATGTACACGGCGAAAAGCGTCGGCTTTCCCATGGATCAGGTCTGCTTTCACGGAAACAATAAGACCCGCCGGGAGCTGGAAGCGGCTCTCGACTGGGGTGTCACCCGTATCGTGGTGGACAATCTGACGGAGCTTCATACGTTAAGCGCACTGGCAAAGGAAAAAGGCATCATCGCCGAGATCCTGCTACGGATCAAGCCCGGCATCGACGCCCACACGCATAATTTCATCCGCACCGGGCAGATTGACTCCAAATTCGGTCTGGCTCTGGAGACGGGGGAGGCCATGGAGGGTGTGAAGGAGGCCCTTGCGGCGGAGAGCGTCACCCTTCGGGGGCTGCACTGCCACATCGGCTCCCAGATCTTCTCCGTAGACCCCTTCGTCCATGCGGCTGAGGTTATGATGGGCTTTTTAGGACAGATCAAGGCGGAGACCGGCGTGGAGCTGCCGGAGCTTAATTTAGGCGGCGGCTTCGGGATCCTTTATACCGATGAGGACGAGCCGGTGCCCTTCGGCGACTATATGGAGCCGGTGTCCCGGGCGGTCAAGGCTTCGGCGGAAAAGCTGGGGCTTTCCCAGCCCTTCGTACTCATCGAGCCGGGCCGTTCCATTGTAGGCGAGGCAGGTACCACCCTTTACACCGTCGGTTCGGTGAAGGAGATCCCGGATATCCGGACCTATGTGTCCGTAGACGGCGGCATGGGGGACAATCCCCGGTACATCCTCTATCAGGCAAAGTATGACATGATCCTGGCAAACCGGGTCAATGAACCGGCGACGGAAACGGTCACCGTGGCGGGGCGCTGCTGCGAAAGCGGCGACCTGCTGGGGGAGAACGTGCCCCTTGCTCCGGCAAAGCCCGGCGATTTGCTGGCGGTGTTCGCCACCGGCGCTTACAACTACTCCATGGCGTCCCGGTATAACCGGGTGGGGATCCCTCCCGTGGTCATGGTAAAGGACGGCACCTCCCGGGTGATCGTCCGGGGCGAGAGCCTTGAGGATCTGGTACGGAACGATCTTTGATCGGGAGTTTCTTAAAAAGGAAAAGCCGCAGGAAAGCCATTGCTCTCCTGCGGCTTTTCCTATGAGCTTCCAGCAAATCGTGTGGGAATCGATCTTTCGGAGAGCTCCGAGCTTCAGGCGCTTTTACATTTCGTGTCGAAAAAACGACATTTCACGCCCTTTTCTCCACCGGAAGGAGGAAATGTGCTAAGATAAGGGGGAGAAAAGACGGTGGGACTTTCCATCTCTTTTACACAACGGAAAAGAGGAGAACGCACATGAAAAAGCGGTTGATCAGCTGGCTCACAGCCTGCTGCATGGCGCTGACGCTGCTGCCTACCCCTGTGCTGGCGGCAGGATCGGATCCGGGGCAGAACCAGTCGGGCACTCCTGTCTCGCAGGAAGGCGGGAGCAGCGAACCGACGGAAGGTTATGAGGGGATCACTCTCCGTTACGGAGACGGGAAGATCCTGGAGGTTGCCTTGCCGAAGGATTCGGCACACTACACCTACGGCACCAGCAGCGAGGACGGGACGGAAATCACCGTCACGTCAGCAAATTCCGATTTTCTGCCCAGGACCGGCTGGAACTGGGCGGTACAGAAGGTGACCAGCGGTTATAACGACAGCGGACGTCCCCTGTACAGCTCCGAGACCGGGAAGGGGTATGCCCTGCGGATGCAGGACTTTCACCTGACCAACAACGGCAGCGGCGCCGCCATCGAAAGCCAGGTCGCTTTGTACGTCGATCTGGTGGGCGACAGCACGGTCACCGCAACGGCGGAGGACAGTGCGGCGATCCTTGCAAACGGGAAGCCCGTGCGGTTTTCCAGTATTTTTGACAACAGTCGGCGGTTTTCCAGCTCCAACGGCTACGAAGTGGGGATCGGCACACTGGTCGCAAAAGGCGGCGCTTACGGCGTGCAGTCTACGAACGGCGATACCGATAATGGGTACGACGTTTCTGTGGGCGAATCCGCCACGGTGACGGCGATCGGCGCTCAGGCCGGCGTCATGGCCAGCGGAACGGTTTATGCAACAGGCGTTCTGTCGGCGGAGGGCATCGGTGCGGAGAGCTACGGGATCAAAGCCCAGAGCCTTCGGTATGAGGGTACCAATATGGTCTCCAATAACTGCGGCTATCCTCTTTACCTGACGGCCAAGGGCGGAAAGAGCGGCGTTTCGGTCGAGAAGCTTGCCAATGCGCACCTTTCCCAGTACACCGGCAAGGTGGGTGCAGACGCCGACAACCTGGAGGACTGGGATAAAGACTGGGACAAAGAGGATCCTCTGGGTGAATACGCCTATGTCCAGTTTGTGGGAAACGGCGTGAAATGGGTCTCCACCTTTGACGAGCTGAAAGCGGCGCTGACCCAGAAATCGCCCAGCGTCCGGCGGATCTATGTAACGAAAGACATTACGATCCCGTCGAAGCTGACGGTGCGGCATCCGGTCTCCATCATCGGCGTGGGAAGCAAAGCACCGGTGCTGAGCAGGGGTTCCGGTTACACTTCCGCCCTGTTCCAGATCGGCAGCGGCAATGTGCAGACGGGCCATGTTCGGATGCAGAACCTTGTCATCGACGGCAAGAACATCAAGGCGACCGGTCCTGCCATTTACATGGAGGAAATCGCAAGCAACAGTAACAAGAATGCTCTGGGCTGGGGCACGCTGGTTTTAGGCGGAAAGGTCGAGATCAAAAACTGCGTCAACAAGGGCTACAAGCAGATCACCTGGGGTAAGGATAAGGTCTGGTCCCCGTCGGACACCCAGGGCAACGGCGGCGGTATTTACATTACATACAATGCGCACGTCAATCTGCTCCCTGGCAGTAAGATCACAAACTGCACGGCTTACAGCGGCGGTGCGGTTTACAGCAGCAGATACGAGTGGGAGGCTTGGGGCGCCACCTTCTCTAACAACACGGCAGCCGACCTGAAGGCGGATGCCAGCAGCACCTACGACAGCTTGAATTACGGTGGCGGCGGAGCCTGCCACAGCGGCGACCTTTATCACTGCACGATCTCCAACAATACGGCTGCCGTTTGCGGCGGCGGCACTTACGGGAGCAGCCTTTATGAAGGCTGCGTAGTCGAAAACAACGAAGCCAGCCGGTACGGCGGCGGCGTTTACAACGGATCCTCCGATATTACCGTAAGCGACAGCATCATCCGAAATAACAAAGCATCCGATGCCACATACGGTCATGGCGGCGGCATCTACGGGGCTGAGACGGTCACGAACTGCGTGATCACCGGGAATGAAGCCGCAATTCGGGGCGGCGGCATGTATCTGGAGGGCGGAACCGTGACGGGCTGCACGATCTCCGGCAACACTGCGAAATACGGCGGCGGTGTTTACGCTTATTACGTCTCGAGCACGTTCACCGACAGCACCCTTTCGTACAATCAGGCGACGGAAACCGGCGGCGGTCTCTATTCGGACGCTATGAGCAAGGTCACCAACTGCACATTTGCCAATAACTCCGCCAAAAACGGCGGCGGTATTTACGGCCTGGTCGATATGACCGGCGGCAAGCTGACCGGCAACACCGCCGAGGAAAACGGCGGCGGTCTTCAGGTCGGTTACGCTTACCAGAAAGAAAAATGTGTCCTGACTGACACGGAGATCTCCGGAAATACAGCCAAGAACGGCGGCGGTATTTACAGCGGAACGAATTACTACAGCGTCGGCACACTGACCCTTGATGACGTCAGGGTTTTTGAAAACACGGCTTCGGAAAACGGAGGCGGCTTATATGCCCCGCTGAACCGGACTTACAACAGTTTTTATCACTATGTATTAAAGGATGCCCTTTTTTACGAGAATAAGGCGGAAATCAACGGCGGCGGCGTGTATCTGGAGAAAGGCAAAGGCACGTTTACGGTGTCCGGCACAACGGATATACAGGACAACGTCTGCTCCGGAAACGGCACGGAGAACAACCTCTATATGGAGACCGGCTCGGTGCTGACCATCGGCAGAGACGAAGTCGTCAATGCCGAGGACGGAACGGTCACGGCGGAGGAACTGCCGGGTCTTACCAGAGGCGCCGGTATCTGGATCAGCCCGGAGAGCTATCCCGAGCTGGGGGCACAGGACGTCATTGCGAACTATGGTCTTACGACCGACAGTTCGGAGTTCGCCGATAATTACAGCGTCTTCTTCCATACGGATGCGGACAAGTATGAGTGCGTTACCGTGAAGACTACCACCGGAGAGGGGGATGACGCCGTCACCACCCGGAAGGTGGTGCTGCAGCGGCAGGTCGTTTCTCTGGAGAAGCCGGAAAGCAGGAAACTTCCCTATAACGGTGCGGCTCAGAGCGGTGTAACAGAAAACGACGGCTATGTTTTGACCGGCGACACGGAAAAGACGGAGGTCGGCGATTATGAGATCACCGCTACTCTGAATCCCGGCTACAAGTGGAGCGACGATTCCGGGGACGCTTCCGTGAACGTTAAGTGGAGCATCGTCAAAAAAGTACCGGAAGCCGGCGACTTTATCTTTAAGGCTCCGCACAACCTCGTTTATAACGGCCATACCAAACTGGCGGCAGTGGCACTGAGCGAGCCTTATACCGGCGGCGGAGAGATCACGGTGAAGCATTATAACGAAGAGGGCCAGCGAGTCACACCCATCAACGCCGGAACCTATACCGTGAAGATCAGCATGACGGAAGGCGACAACTTCGAGGCTGTTTCCAATCTGATCCTTGGCACTTTCACCATCCTGCAGGGCAACGGTCCGGAAGCTCCGGCGTGCGATTTCTCCTTTGATGGGGAAAGCGGCGGAAAGCTCGTTGGT
>USLH01000101.1 GCA_900555435.1 uncultured Oscillospiraceae bacterium
AAGAAAACCCCGAACCCCTGAAAAATCAAGGGTTCGGGGTTCGTCTGTTTTTATTGTACCACGAACGCCTCCTCTCCGCAAGTGAGAGACAGAAATTCCCCACGGTTTATCGAAGCCGTGGGGAATTTTCAAGGCGCAGTCTTACCGCAGAATGCAGCCGACCCGATCCTCGCCTGCGCCAAACCGGGTGATGACCACCTTTTCCCTGGTGACGGAGAAGACGTCGAAGGCGGTTTCGGTAATGGTACCGTACTCCCGTTTGGGGCAGCCCGGCGCCCACTCCTGCACAAAGGAGCAGAGAGAGGTGATGGATAAGATCCCGTCATCATAGAGGAGGTTATCATAATGGACGTGCCCGGCGATCATAGCAATCACATTGGGGCAGTGCTTGATGGCATGATAGATCCTCGGCCCGTTCAGCAGGTCGTCATAGGGCTTGATCCCCCAGGGCATCCCCTCACTGCCGAAGATTCCTGCGTTGTGAATGGGCGAATGACTGAAAATGAAGATTTCCCGATCCGTTTTCAGTGCGTCCTCCTCCAGCCACTCCGCCTGCTTGTTGGACGCCTCCAGCCGCCAGCCGAAGGGTTCCTTCTCCTCCGGATCCGCAAAATATGCCTTGTCGCTGGTGTTTAAAAACACATATCGATAAGGCAGCGTCGGATCGTTGATGTAATAGTAGTTCTCCTTCGTCGGGTTATATTTCATGCAGAGGGCGTGCATCTCCTCCGGGAAAATAGCGATCCTCCGGATGTCCAGATCTCCCCGATCCACGGCATTTCCGATGCCGTCGTCGTGGTTGCCCACGGTGCAGTAGACCGGCACCGAAAGGCTGTACAATGCGTCCATGACCTCTTGGTGGGAGGCCCGCATTTTGGCCGGATCAGGGTCGTAGTCATTGCCGATATCCCCGCCGCTTACCACAAAGGAGATCTCCGGGCACCGGTCCAGGATGTACTGGATGGAATGGATGGCGTTGGCCGCCAGCTCAAATTTCCCCGGCTCCCCCTTTACGGCGTATTCGTTCAGGCGGTTGTGCTCATCGGTGATGAAAACAAAATTCAAGGGGGCGTTTGCTTCCTTGATCTGTTTGATCTTTTCATCGTAGTGGTCGGTGAGGTATCTCAGATCGTTCATTCTTGTTCTCCGTTCTACCGCAGTGCGGCTTTATTTTTTCTGCTGCGCCATTCGTTTCCGGAACTCGCCGGGAGTGGTGCCCTCATACTTTTCAAAGGCCCGGATCAGAAGATTCGAGCTGTGGAACCCGCTTGCCGCCGCAATGCGGTTCAGGTTCTCCGAAGTGTTCAGAAGCTGCTCCCGGGCGAAAGCCACCCGGCGGCTGTTCAGATAATCCGTAAAGTTGATGCCCTTATTCTGCTTGAAGCAGCGGGACAGGTGGTTCGGGGTATACCCCAGCACCTGCGCCACCGAAGAAAGGTTGATGTCCTCCCGAAAGTGAAGGTTTACATAATCGGTGACCTGATCCACTACCGTCACCGCCGCCCCCTGATCGGTGAGCCGCATGGCCACCGCAAGGTTCGAAAGGACGATCTCCCGGCAGCGGAGGGAGGTGTAAACGTAATTCATGGGGTCGATCTTGATCAGGTCGGCATAGACGATCTCGTCCCTGCTTCGGACCACCCGCCCCACAAACCGGTTGATCACGTCGCAGGCGGAAAGGTACGCCTCATAGGAAACGTTATCCTGATAGTTCCGGTCCAGGATGCTCTTCACATAAGCGGTGAGATAGGCGGAAGCCGGTTTTTCCAGAAATTCCCGGAGCTGCACCTCCAGGTCGTCCGGAAGAAAGGGTGGCTTCGGCGGGCTGCTGTCCGGCTGGGCAAAGACCACCGTCTCCTCCGACTGTACCGGCCGCCGGCGCAGGGCGGTGATGGATTCCTCGTAGCATTTCCGGAGATCCCGGATCCCGGCAGCGGAGCTGCTGACCCCAACGCAGAAAGCGCCCCCGGGCAGTTGGCTCCGCCAGTCCTCGTAAGCCTGCCGCAGCGCCTCCACCATCTGTTCCCGCTCCCCGGGATTTTTCAGGCACAGCACCAGGGTGTACTCGTCCGGCAGCGTTTCCAGCACCTCCACGATCCACCCGCCCAGATGCCCTCTCAGCACCTGATCGAACCGGTCGTAGTATTTGGTATAGAAAAGCTCCTCCTGATCCGACGGAAGATCCAGCCGGATTACCGCCGTTTCATATGCACCCTCCGAAAAAGACAGCTGATACGGCTCGGCGGACGCCATAACGTCTTCCACGCTGGGGCTTCCCATGATGAGCTTATAGAGCACAGCCTGCAGCACCATGCGGCTGCCCCCTTCCATGGCATTCTGCATGGTGTGGTTGGCGGAAAGAAGATCCACTACCCGTTCGGTGATAAAGGCTGTCTCGTCCTTGACCTTTCCCCCGCCGTTATCGTCCCCCAAGGCGTTCAGGATCCCCCAAAAGGGCCGGGAAATCGTCCGGGAGCTGCCGTAAGCATAAACCAGAAACCCCGCCACCGCAACGGCGGAAAACAGGTTTACGAACCAGAAGATCCGGTCAAAGGGCCCCGCCAGCTCCTGATACGGCGTGAAGATCACATACTCCACCCCGCTGATAGCGGACTCCCTCCGGGAAAGCATCCCCTTCCCCCTTAAATAGCAGCTGGTATTTTTAGCAGAGAGGAACGCCTCGCCGTACCGCAGCTGGTTGAAATCCGCATCGGTATTGGCGGCGATGACCTGCTGATCCTGATCCAGAACATAGATTTGCCGGCTGGAGGCAAATTCCTGGTTCCGGAAAATGCTCTTTACAAAAGAATCCTCCAGCACCAGGCAGAGCGTGCCGACATACCGGTTCCCGTTGGTCAGTGACTGCAGCAGATAGATCCCGGAAAGCCCGGTCAGGTTCGTGGGATTGGGGTTATTCAGGAGACTGACCCGATCCGCATCGCTCTTTTTCAGGGTGAGCCGGGCATAACGGCTGCTCAGAATCTGATTCCACGCCATAAAATCCCCGTCGAACCGGTTCTCAAAATAGACCTGCCGCTGGGTGAGACCCTGTTTGGTGTAAAGGTAAGGGGAATCGTCCCACAGAAGGATCACTTCATCCAGCCCCGCCGACGTGGAGGAAAAGAGCTTGAGCAGATCTAAAATGTCCTCTTCGTTCTGCAGGTAAAGCTCCCTCTGCCGGTAATCCGGAAGGCTCCGGTTCCGGATGGCGTCGTTTTGCTGCAGGTGGATGACTACATTCTGAAGCGACTCAAACGTCTCATCCATAAACGAAAGGTTGGTGTCGATGAAGACCTCCTGCTCCTGCATCTTCTGAGAAAAGAGACGGTTCCGGATGAACAGCGTCATGGAAAGATTAAACCCCGTAGTAAGGACGATCAGCACTGCAAAGATGGTAAAGATCCTCCGAAAAATGCTGCCATGCCAGATTCCTGCCGTCTTCTTCATTGCACCTGTTCCTTCCTTCCGGTAACGATCCTGTAACGCACCAAAACACACGGGGAGATTTTTCCCGTGTGTTCGATGCTCTGCAAGGGTGAACGCTTATTTGGCCACGAAAATCCGCTCCGGATCCCGGACAATGACCTGTGCGCCGTTATAGAGCTTTAAAAGGTCGTCGATGCTGGCAAGCTTTTCCAGCTCCGCCACATAGGCATCCCACTCGCTCATATCCCGGATGCCGTAGATGAACTTCGCCTCGTTTTCCTCGATGCAGGTGGTCAGGGTATTTTCAATGTTCGCTTTCTCGGATCCATCGTCGATGTTGAAGATGGCGAATGCCGGATCGAAGTCCGCCTTCACCGTGCCATCGATGAAGTTCTTGAGATTCAGATCCTGATCTTCCTCCACCATTAGGTAGCCCTCGGCGCTGCGTACTTTCGGGCCCATGCCGACCATCCAGACCTCGTACTGGGTGCCTACGCCGTACTCAGCCTTGTCGATGCCATCCTTCATGACATACTCGCCGTCCACGATGTCATAGGTAACACCTTCCACGCCGTAGTTGAAGATGTCCCGGCCGAAGGGAGAGACCACCTGATCCATGTAAGCAGCCAGGTATTCCGGATTCTTCGTCTTGCTGGAGCAGACAAGTCCCCAGCCGGGAAGGCCGTCGTGCTGATAGGCGGTGAAAAGGCGGCGGACCCCGTCGGCGTCGGCGGGAGGCGTCATGGCCTGAATGTTAAAGGGCAGCTTCTCGCCGGGCTGCACCTTGAAGATCTCCCTCTCCAAAGAGCCGTTATACATGGCGGTAAAGGCCCATTTCCCGGAAGCCACCGCATTCTGCTCCTGCTCGAATGACATCGTCTGGATCTCGGAGTTGATCAGCCCCTCTTTGTACATATCCGCTAAGGTCTGGATCAGCTCTTTGCGCTTGGCGGATTCTTCCCGATACGAGCACTTGAACTCCTTGGCGTCGGTATCGTAATAAACAAGGTTCTTCTGCGCCCCGATGGAATCCGCCACCCACCGCTGGGTGTAGCTGATGTTCCAATAGGACTGGAAGGGGACGATGGAAGGATCGTTTGCCTTCACCGCCCGCATGATGTCCAGCATCTCCGAAAAAGTGGAGGGGATCTTCTGCCCGGCTGCATTCAGCACGTCCATGTTGGCAAACCAGCCTTCGCCGGAATAGTCGATGGGCTGCACGCCGATGATGCCGTAACGGGCGCCGCCGTCCTTGCAGATGTAGTCTAAATTGGAGTAGGTCTTCCGATACTCGGCAAGATTCGGCATATACTGGGCATATTTGTTGAAGTCCAGGAGCATACCGGTGGAGCTGTACTCATTGATGGTGCCCATGATGTCGGAGACCGGCATCACGTCGGGGATGTCGTTGGTGGCAAGATAGATCTTGCTCTTTTCGACGTAATCGGAATAAGCGGCAAATTCCCAGTCGATGCGGATGTTGCCAATGTGCTCTTTCCATTCCTTCTGGCAGAGAAGCTCCGGATTCTGATCCAGGCCCTCATAGCCGTAGCCTTTAAAAACGATCTCCTCGCCGGTATAGGGGAAGGTAATGGTCTCGGGGGCGGAGCCGCCGCCCTGGTTGGAACCGCCCTTGTCGCCGCAGCCGGCAAGCCCGGTAACCAGCAGCGCCGCGCAGACCGCCAAAGAGATGCGGGATGCGGTTTTCTTTTGGAACATAATGATAGCCTCCTTAAAAATTATATGCCATTGGGGCAGCTGCGGTCAAGCCTTGACTGCGCCCAGCATCATACCTTTGGTGAAATATTTCTGCAGGAAGGGATACACGCACAAAATGGGGAGAATGGTGATGATGGTGACCGCCGCTTTGACGGTCCGGGGGTTGGCGTTGATCATATCGAGGAGCCGGGACATATCCGTGTCCTGGGTGTTCCCCCGGTTGATCTCCATGTTGACCAGGATCTTTCTCAGGAAGATCTGGATGGGCATCTTCGTGGTGCTGTCCAGATAGAGCATGGCGTTGAAATAGTCGTTCCAGAACCCCACGATGGTAAACAGTGCGATGGTGGCCAGCAGCGCCTTGGACAAAGGGATCACGATGGCGAAAAGGATCCGGACATGGCCGGCGCCGTCGATAGTGGCGGATTCCCTTAAGGAATCCGGGATCTCCTTGAAGAAGTTCACGAACATGATCACGTTCCACGCCGAAATGGCTCCCGGAAGGATCATCGCCCAGAGGGTGTCGATCATATGTAAGTTCCGGATGGTAAGATAGGTGGGGATCATACCGCCCCCGAAGAACATGGTGATCAGGAGCAGGACGTTGATGACCTTTTTCCCCTTGAATTCACTGACCGTAAGCGGGTACGCCATCAGCGACGTAAGCAGCAGCGACGTGATCGTCCCGGTGCCGGCATAAAGGATCGTGTTCAGATAGTACCGGAGGATCGCCGGATCCGCCAGGATCGTCTGATACGACTGGAGGGAAAAGCCGATTGGCATCAGGATCACGTTCTTCCCCACCAGCTCTTTGGCACTGCTGAAGGAGAGCCCCAGCGTCATGAGGAGCGGATACAGAAAGATCGCACTGAGCAGTACCAGAAAGATTGTGTTGACCACGTCGAACAGCGACCATCTGCGCTTTCTTCCCGCAGCTTTTGTATGCATTTGGAAGCCTCCTTTCAGAAGATGGAGGATTCGCCGACTTTCCGGGCGAACCAGTTGGTCATAAGGATGAAGAATAAGGAGATCAGGGAAGTGAACAGGTTGATGGCCGTGGTATAGCTGTAGCCTCCTCCCAAGATGCCTTCCCGGTAAACATAGGTGGAAATGACGTCCGACGTCTCATAGGTCAGCGGCGACTGCATCAGCAGGATCTTCTGGTAGTCGTTCCCCACGATCCCGCCCACCGCAAAGATCAGAAGGATCACGATGGTGGAGGAGATGCAGGGCAGCGTGATGTAGAAGGCCTGCTTCACCCGGGAAGCTCCGTCCAGAACGGCAGATTCATAAAGCTCCGGGTTGATGCCGGAGATTGCCGCCAGATAGATGATGGAGTTATAACCGATCCCCGACCAGATGCCGGACAGGACGTAAAGGGGCCGGAACCACTGGGGGCTTGCGAAGAAATCGATCTTCTGCCCGCCCAGAGCTGCGATCAGCGTGTTGATGACGCCGCCGTTGGTGCTGGTCATATCCTTTAAAAGTCCCACCACAATGACCGTGGAAATGAAATAGGGAACATAGGAGATCGTCTGGGTCACCTGCTTGAAACGGGGATTCCGCACCTCATTGATGAGCAGCGCCAGAAGGATCGGCGCCGGGAAGGTGAAGATCAGCGTTGCGATCCCCAGAAGGAAGGTGTTCCCGAGCAGCCGCCCGAAATAAGGGGAACGGAAAAACGTAACAAAATGCTTGAAACCGACCCATTCGCTTCCCATGATCCCCTTGGCGGGCGAGTACTTTTCAAAAGCCATCAGCACACCGTACATCGGGACATACCGGAAAAGGATCAGAATCAGCATCCCGGGCAGAACCATGAAGTAGAGCACCCAGTTGCGTTTCATATACGCCTGGAATTTCTTCTTCCTGGCTTCTGCGGAAACCTGCTTCATCGAAAGCGTTCACACCTTTCAGAGAAATTCCCGCCGGCGGAGAAGCCCCCGTCCGAACGGAAGCGAGATCGTTGACGTCAATTCGTTTCGCTGGTTTCCAGTCTAGCGGCATTTCCCCGGAAAGTAAAGTGTCAAATTCCATCATCGTCCCGAATTTCGATGATTTTGCCCTTATTTTACACATAAAATATCCGGCTTAACCGGCATTTTGCTGCAACTTTTCCAATCCTTCACCAAAGCGATAGCCTTTCGATCCCTTTAAACCTTACCGAAAAATCCGCCCGGCTCCCGATCCATCCGTCCGAAAAAAAGAAAGAGCATGACCGTATCCGCACATCATGCCCTTTCTGCACTTTTTATAAAACCGAATCGAAGGAACGTCCGGTTCCCTTATTTTTTCCAAAAAATCCCGCCGCTCCCCGGCGAAAGCTCCCACTCCGTCCCTTCTCCCGAAATCTCCCCCACGGACAGCAGAAGCGTCCCTTCAACCCCTTGGGCAGCTTTCCCCCGGTTCACCGCCGCAAGGAGCCGCCCTCTGGAAACGAGGACAAATCCGTCCTCCGCCTTCAGAAACCGCAGCGGTTCCGAAAAAACCTTCTCATTCTCCCGCCGGATGCTCCCGAGCTTTTTGAAAAAGCCGATCAATTCCTCGTCTTCTTCCCCCCATGGATAGCACCGCCGGTTCCACGGGTCGGAAAAACCGAAAAGCCCCGCTTCATCCCCATAATAGATCGATGGGATCCCCGGCAGCACATACTGGAGCAGCACCGCAAGCTTTAATCCCAGACGCCCCCGCTCCCGTTCTTCCGGTAGTGGAACAAAATCTCCCTGCTCTTCTTCCGGCACATCCCGTAAAACGCCCAGCACCGTCGCCGCCCTTGCCACATCATGGGTAGAAAGGGGGTTCATCACCGCCTCCAGCGCCGGCGCAGGATAGTGGTCACAAATCGTCAGGATCCGCCGCTTGAAAAGCGAAGCGTCCCCTTCTTTGATAAACTCCAGCAGCGCCTCCCGCCAGCAGTAGTTCATCACACCGTCCAGCTGTCCCCCCAGCAGGTACCGGCGTCGCTCCCCATAGCTCACCTTGTCGGAAGCGTCCTCCCAGACTTCTCCCAATAAATAAAGCTCCGAAGACCGCCCTTTCAGCCGCCGCCTCACCTGATCCAGAAACCCGTCGGGCAGCTCGTCGGCCACATCCAGCCGCCAGCCCCCGGCGCCTCTCTCGATCCAGTAGTCCAGCACGCCGCCTTCCCCGCAGATAAACTTCTCAAAAGAAGGCTCTTCCTCGTTCACATTGGGCAGGGTGGGGATCCCCCACCAGCAATCGTACTCCTTCCGCTCCTTGTCCTTAAAACGGTACCAGGCCGCATAAGGCGACTCCGGCGA
>USLH01000102.1 GCA_900555435.1 uncultured Oscillospiraceae bacterium
AGCCGGTGGAGGAGCCGGACGCTTCCGACGCCATTGTGGCCACAAGCTGCAAGGGGCAGGTGGACATCGAAAAGGTGGACTTTGCCTACGATCCGTCCCGGCCGCTGATCGAGAACATGAACCTGAAGGTGAAGCCGGGCCAGCGGGTAGCCATCGTAGGGCCGACCGGCTGCGGCAAGACGACTTTAATAAACCTCCTGATGCGGTTTTACGATGTGAATGCCGGGCAGATCTCCATCGACGGCACGCCCATCCGTTCCATGACCCGGAACAGCATGCGGTCGCTGTTCGGTATGGTGCTGCAGGAGTCGTGGCTCTTTTCCGGCACCATCCGGGAGAATATCGCTTACGGCAAGCCTGACGCCACCGATGAAGAGGTGGAGGCTGCCGCCAAGGCCGCCTATGCCCACAGTTTCATCAAGCGTCTGCCCAAGGGGTACGACACGGTGATCGCCGAGGACGGCGGGAACATTTCCCAGGGGCAGCGGCAGCTTCTGTGCATCGCCCGGGTGATGCTGGTGGATCCGCCCATGCTGATTCTGGACGAGGCTACCTCCAACATCGACACCCGTACCGAAATTCTGGTACAGGAAGCCTTCCAGAAGATGATGGAAGGGCGCACCAGCTTCGTGGTCGCCCACCGGCTCTCCACCATCCGGGAAGCCGACGTGATCCTTGTGATGAACCAGGGCCATGTGGTGGAACAGGGCACCCATCAGGAGCTGCTCGCAAAAGACGGTTTTTATGCAAACCTTTATAACAGCCAGTTTGCCCGGACGGAGGAAACCGCTTAAAATGGACGTAGTGGTGCTGGACGGGGGAAGGGTCAGTTGCGGCCGGTTGCCGTGGGCGGTAGCGGAGCGGTTCCCGGATCTGCGATGGTACGACGAGACCCCGCCGGAGCTTACGGCAGAGCGGATCGGCGGGGCGGAGGCGGTATTTGTCGACCGGGTCCGATTGGACGAAGCGGTTTTTGCCCGGTGCCCGAACCTTAAATATGTGGGGATCTTCGCCACCGGCTGCGACAAAATAGATCTTTCTGCCGCCTCACAGCGGGGGATCACCGTCTGCAACGTGCCGGGTTATTCCGCCCATGCGGTGGCGCAGCATACGGCGGCGCTGCTTCTGGCGGTGACCAACCGGATTCCGGAGTTTTCGGATGGGGTGAAGGCGGGAAAGTGGGATTCTCCCACCGCCAAGCTGGTTACCGGAACCTCCATGATGGAGCTTTCCGGGAAGACTGTTGGAATCTACGGCTGCGGCAGCATCGGGACCGCTTTCGGGGAGATTTGCCGTGCCATGGGGATGAAAGTACTGGGCTACCGGCGGAACCCTTCGGGAGAGGAGCCTTTTCCCATGGTGGAGCGGGATAAGCTGTTGGAGGAAAGCGATGTTCTGTCTCTGCACTGCCCCCTGACATCGGAAACAAAAGGGATGGTCGACCAGGGGTTTCTGTCTCGGATGAAGTGGGGCGCCATCCTTCTCAATACCGCCCGGGGAGGGCTTCTTGACGAGGCGGCTGTGGCGGAGGCGCTGGACATCGGGCAGCTTTCGTGGGCGGCGGTGGATGTGTTGAGTGCGGAGCCGCCGGAACGGGCCAACCCGCTTCTGAACCATCCGAAGTGTTTGGTAACACCCCATGTGGCGTGGTGCCCGAAAGAGACCCGGCAGCGGCTTTTACAGATCGCCGGGGAGAACTTCTTCTGTTTCCTGGAAGGCGACCCTCAGAATCAGGTAAACTGAAAACCGCCCCATCCTGCCATTTTACGCAGGATGGGGCGGCTTTTGCATCTTTTAGTGAGTATAGGTGGCGGCGTTCTGAAAGCCTTCCTTCAACTCGTCCATCTGCTCGAAGGATTTGCCAGTACCGATGCCGACGCAGCGGATGGAATCCTCCGCTATCCGGGTGGCAACGCCGGTATTTTCTTCGATGAGCCGGTCGAGACCCCTCAGGAGGGAGGTGCCGCCGGTCATGACGATGCCGTTGTCATGGATGTCGCCGATCAGCTCCGGAGGAGTGCGCTCCAGAACGGTGCGGACGGAGGCAACGATCTCATCGGCGATGGGCCGAAGGACGGAGAAAAGCTCCACCTGAGTGATCGTGATCTGCTCCGGATAGCCGGTCAGGAGGTTGCGGCCCTTGACGGTGGCGGTGACGGAAGCGTCCGGCTCGAAAACGCAGCCGATCTCTTTTTTCAGGGTTTCGGAAACCTTGCTGCCGATGGCCAGCTTGTAGGTGCTCTGGATGTATTTGATGATGGCTTCGTCAAAGGTGTTTCCGGCTACCCGCAGGGAGTCCGCTGTGACGACGCCGCCTAAGGAAATGACGGCAACGTCGGTGGTCCCGCCGCCGGAGTCCACCATCATATGTCCGCTGGGGGCGGTAACGTCGATGCCGGCACCCATGGCGGCGGCAAGGGGCTCGTCCACCAGATAGACCTTCCGGGCTCCGGCGCTCATTGCGGCCTCCACTACGGCTCTGGCTTCCACCGGGGTGATGGAAGAGGGGATGCATATGGCAATCCGGGGCTTGATGAGGAAGCTGCGGGTCACCTTCCGGACAAATTCCTTGACCAGATATTCGGTGAACAGATGATTGGAAATGACGCCGTCCCGGATAGGGCATTCCGTCTGAATGTATGCGGGGGTCTTGCCCAGCATGGCCAGAGCTTCATGACCGACTGCCACGACCTGCTCCGTGCGGATGTTGTAGGCGACAACGCTGGGTTCTTCCAGAACGATGCCTTTCCCCCGGCGGTAAACGATGATTTTTGTGGTACCCAGATCGATACCGAGATCCACTCCTGCCAAAATGATTCCTCCTTTGGGAATGAAGCTAGGCTTATTATACTACAAAACGCCTGCGGGAGCAACGGATTTTTCAGATTTTTCCGTCGGGAGCGTCCCGCATCGTAGTGGCGGCGGTTACGGCATACACAGCTTTGGCGCCCTTTTCTAAAAGCACACCGGCAGCTTCCCGGAGGGTGGAGCCGGTAGTGATAATATCGTCGCAGAGGAGAAGAACCTGTTCCGACACGTCTGCACCGGCTGCAAGGTCGTAGGCGCCGTGGAGATTTTTCCGGCGCTGGCGGGCGTTCAGGGTATGCTGCGGACGGGTCTTTCGAACTTTTATCAGCAGCTCCCGGCAGGGGATGCCGGTTTCTTCTGAAAGGAATCTTCCCAGCAGCGCTGCCTGATTGTACCCTCTTCGTCGGACGGCGGCTTTTGTCATGGGAATGGGGATGATGGCGTCGAAGGAAAGCTCCTTCGGGAGCGTTTCGGCTAAGAAGGGTGCAAAATGCCGGGCAATGGCAGGGCGGCCGTAAAATTTCATCCGAAGGATCGCCCGGGTAGCGGAGCCTTCGTAGAGAAAAGCCGGGAAAACACCGGACAGGACGCTTTCTTCCCCGCAGATGCAGGGAGACTTTCCGCAGCGGGGACAGACCTTTCCTGCTGCAAGGGGCAATTCTTCCCGGCAGCCTTCGCAGCAGCGTTCTGTTTCCGGAATCACCCGGTTGCAGAAGGGGCAGCGCTTGGGGAACAGCAGGGAGAGAATCCGGTCACGCAGCTTCATAAAGCCTTCTCCTTTCAAAAAAACGGGAAAGGAGCGGCTCCTTTCCCGTTTTCGGTCAATAGGTGCGGATCAGTGCGGCAACTTTTCCAAGAACCGTCATTTCCTCCACGATAATGGGCTCAAAATCCGGGTTTTCCGGCATGAGACGGAAGTGGTCGGCTTCTTTGTAAAAGCGTTTCACGGTGGCTTCGTCGTCGATGAGGGCGACGATGATGTCGCCGTTGCGGCAGACGGGGGTCTTCCGCACCACTACGATGTCACCGTCGTAGATGCCGGCATTTTTCATGCTCTCGCCCCGGACATGGAGAGCAAAGTAGTCATCGGGGCTACCGTGGAGGTTTGGAACGGGGATGTACTCCTCGATCTCCTCAATAGCGGTGATGGGGATGCCCGCTGTGACCGTGCCCAAAAGGGGAACGGCAAAATTGGAAACGCCGGGGAGTTTGATGGTGCGCTTTTTCAAGTCGTCCTTGACGATGTATCCTTCGTCCACCAGCTCTTTTAAGTAGTAGTGGACGGTGGAGGTGGATTTGATCCCCACTTTTTCACAGATCTCCCGGACGGTGGGGGAGAAGTTGTGGTTTAAGATGCAGTCCCGGATGTAATCGTAGATGAGTTCTGCTTTTGCGCTGATCATGGCGTTCCTCCTTGATCGGTGAGCCTTAATTTTTCCTTGACGGCATGGAGCGCCTCGTTTTTTGCTACGATGAGGAGCTTGTCGCCTGCATAGATCCGGGTGTTGCCCCGGGGGATGATGGTTTCACCCTTCCGCTCCACCGTGACGATGACGGATTGGTCGGGAAGGCGGATCTCAGTGAGTTTTTTGCCGGAAAAATGGAAATCATCGGGGAGCAGCACTTCACTGATAGAGGATTTTCCTTGATCCAGCGAGACCACATGGCGGAGAACGGAGGTGTCCACCTCCCGTTCCAGCATCTGGGTCAGATAGTCGGTGCTGGAAACGGCAATGTCCACCCCCAACCGGCTCATAAGGCTGGCATTTTTGGGGTTGTTTACCTTTGCTACCGTCCGGGGAAGGTGAAATTCCAGCTTCCCCAGCTGGCAGGAAATGAGGTTTGCTTCATCTTTTCCGGTAACCGCCACCAAAGCGCCCGCTTTGTCGCAGCCGGCTTCCCGCAGGGCTTCAATGGTGGTGCCGTCGCCCTGAAACACCGGAATGTCCAAGTCATCGGCGATCCGGGAACAGGCTTTTCGATCCGGTTCGATGAGGGAGGGTTCATGGCCGTGCTCTTTTAAGGTACGAGCCAAATAGTAGCCGACGGATCCTCCGCCGACAATGACGATCTTCATAACACCCTCCCTTTTTCAGTCCACATGACTGCAGGCGATGAGGTGGTCGTCTGCAGCCAGAATCAACGGGCCTTTTGCCAGCAGATGAAAGCTGCCGTCGCCCCGGCGCACAGCGAAAAGCACCCGATCCCCTCCGGGATCCAGTGCATCGGTGGAAACGCCCACCAGCCGCCGGGGGATGGGGAAGTCCCGGAAGCCCACGGTACTGGAGCCGAAGTGCAGCTGCTGATGATCTTCGGGGAGAAGGATGCCTTTTAAGCTGTCCACGGTGATGCGGGTGGGGCAGATGGTGCGCAGGCCTAACCGGCTGTACACGTCCTCCCGGCGGGGGTCGTTGACGCAGGCGATCAGTTCGGTGACGCCGAATTCCTCCCGTGCGATCTGGCAAACCATGATGTTTACGTTGTCGTCGTCGCTGACGGCAGCCAAAGCGCTGCAGTTTTCAGCCCCTGCCTTTCGCAGGACGTCCTGGTCGATGAGGCTCCCGGCAGTGCGGTACCCGGAAAAATCCTCCGAAAGCAGAGAAAAAGCGTCCGGGGATTCGGCGACGACGGAAACGTCGTGCCCCTCCCGGCTCAGGATCCCGGCCAGCTCCGCGCCGGTCTGGCCGCAACCGATAATGAGAAGATTCATGAATCCCATTTCTCCTTTCCGGATTTCAAGCACTCTTTCTATATTATTGTAAAAGAAAATGGGTAAAAAGTCAATAGAAAAAATATTTGTTTTGATCTTTCGGAGAAAAAGAGAGGGGATTTTCAGTAAAATGGACAAATGTACAGTTTCTTTCGGGAAAACGGGCGGATTTTGCAAGGATCCGTCTCTTGACAAAGAGAGAGAAATTCGGTATAATCCAAAGTGATAATCACCTTATCAAGAGTGGCGGAGGCACAGGACCTGTGATGCCACGACAACCTACCGGTTTCCGGAAAGGTGCCAATTCCTGCGACGCAGTCGAGAGATGAGGTTTGCCAGAAAACTGTAAGCGCTCGATTTTTCGGGCGCTTTTTTCTTGCGTAGACGCCCTTTCCTGCCCGTTTGTCCCCCGTGCGGATGGGGGCAGATGCGATTCGTTCCGCACGTTTTTGACGCTGTGCTTTACACAGGGAAAGGAAGGACAAAATGTCCAGATATCTGTTTTCTTCTGAGTCCGTGACCGAGGGACATCCCGATAAGATCTGCGATCAGATCTCCGATGCGGTTCTGGATGCCATTCTGGAAAAAGACCCCATGGGCCGGGTGGCCTGCGAGACCTGCTGCACCACCGGCATGGTGATGGTCATGGGCGAGATCTCCACCAGCTGCTATGTGGACATCCCGAAGATCGTCCGGGACGTAGTCATCGACATTGGCTATGACCGTGCCAAATACGGCTTTGACGGCTACACCTGCTCGGTGCTGACCTCCATCCATGAACAGTCCGGCGACATCGCCATGGGCGTCAACGAAGCCCTGGAGGTTCGGGACGGACAGGAGCACGAGGATGAAAACGGCGCCGGAGATCAGGGCATGATGTTCGGCTTTGCCTGCGACGAGACTCCGGAGCTGATGCCGCTGCCCATTTCGCTGGCTCATGCGCTTTCGAAGCGGCTGACCGAAGTCCGCAAAAATAGCACGCTCCCTTACTTGCGTCCCGACGGAAAGACCCAGGTGACGGTGGAATACGAAAACGACCGTCCCGTCCGGGTGGACACCGTGGTCATTTCCACCCAGCATGCCGAGGAGATCCCTCTTTCCCAGATCCGGGCGGATCTGCTGGAGCAGGTGGTGAAGCCGGTGATCCCGGCAGAGCTTCTGGATGCGGATACCAAATATTATGTGAACCCCACCGGGCGGTTCGTGATTGGCGGCCCTGCCGGCGACAGCGGTCTGACCGGACGGAAGATCATCGTGGACACCTACGGCGGCTACGCCCGTCACGGCGGCGGCGCTTTCTCCGGAAAGGATCCGACCAAGGTGGACCGTTCCGCCGCTTACGCCGCCCGCTGGGTCGCAAAGAACGTAGTGGCTGCCGGGCTTGCTAAGAAGTGCGAGGTAGAGCTTGCCTATGCCATCGGCGTGGCGCAGCCTGTGTCGATTTTAGTGGACACCTTCGGCACCGGCAAATACTCCGATGAAAAGATCGCCGAGGCGGTGGAGAAGGTCTTTGACCTGCGTCCTACGGCCATCATCAACGCACTGGAGCTGAGAAAGCCCATTTACCGGAATCTTGCCAAATACGGCCACATGGGCCGGGAGGACTTGGGCGTCAGCTGGGAAAAGACCGACCGGAAAGAAGCTCTTTTAAAAGCTATCGTCGAGTAAACAATTCGGGAAAAGGAGCGGCTTTTTATGATTTCTGGACTTGGAAAACGGCTGGCAGGATCCTTCGGGTTCACCTGCAACGGAGCAAATAACCTCTTTTTCGGTGCGATCGGCGGCTATCGGGTCGTGGTGACGGAAAACGTACAGCAGAGAAAATACTATCTGGCCTTTCCGGCACGGCCTTCTGCCGGTGCGCCGGAGGTGGCTCCGGGGGACTTTTTAAAGAGCTTTGCTGCCGGTCGGAAGGACATTGCCGGGGTCATGGCAGAAGGGTACGCCCTTCATATCGCCGTTAACCAGCGGAGCTATAAGAAGCTGCTCGCCACCTTTAACGATGTTTTTGCAGCGGTGACCGGCTATCTTTCCGAAAACCGGTTCATCTCCTGCTGCATGGACTGCGGGGAAACGGAAAATCTGGGGCTCTACACCCTCCGGGGCAGCAGCCAGTTCCTCTGCGGCGAGTGTGCGGTCAATGCGCAGGCCCGGCTGGAGGAGGAAGCCTCCCGGCAGGCAAAGGTGAAGAGCAGCTTCCCGAAAGGGCTGATCGGGGCGATTTTAGGCTCTCTGGTCGGCGTGGTGCTGTGGGTGCTGGTGTATCAGCTTGGGTACATCGTCGGCGTCTGCGGGCTGGCATTTTTCTTCTTTGCTCTGAAGGGGTACGAGAAGCTGGGCGGCTGCGCTGATCTGAAAGGGGTCGTGACCTCGACGATCGTGAGCATCGTGATGCTGTTTGCCGCCACCTATCTCTGCTACGGCATCGAGATCTGCAAGGTGTATCTGCCGGAAGGCTACAGTGTTTTTGACTGCTTGGGTGCGGTTTTTGCCTTTTTAAGCGAAAGCAGCGAGGTGCGGACTGCCTTTATAGGCGACCTTGCCATCGGATACGTTTTCATGGCCGCCGCCAGCATCGGAACCATCATCGGCGCATACCGGAACGCCCTTCCCAAAACTAACACCGTGACCCGTGTAGGTTAAAACGGAACCCTTTTTTTCGTCGCTTCATAGAATGGTGCAGACGGACAGAAGGGGGAAGAAATATGTGGGATTCGTTCTGGGCCGGGCTGCTCATGGGGCTTATTCTTTGGGTTCTCGTGGAATCGGTGCGGCAGCTGATCCGCCCGAGGGCTCTTTTTCGAGCAGGCGGGCGGCATTTTGTGGTGATCCCGGCCGCGGGAAAAATGGAGCGGATGGAGCTTCTCTTACG
>USLH01000103.1 GCA_900555435.1 uncultured Oscillospiraceae bacterium
CCTGCAGAACCTTGTTCATCCCGGGGTACTGATAGGCGAAGGCAAACCCCATGTGGTTCTTTTCGTCGTAGTAGTCCCGGATCACATCCTGCTCCGGACTCAGCTGGGGAAGCCCCACTCCCACGACAATCACGCCGATGAGCCGGTCCCCCCGCAGGTCGATCCCCTCGGAAAACATCCCGCCCAGCACGCAGAAAGCGGCGAAGGATTCCGCCGGCTCCTCAGAAAACTCCGCAAGAAACGCTTCTTTTTCCTCCTCCGTCAATCCGCTTTCCTGGATCACGCTGCGGATCTTCCCCTTCGAAAGCTCCAGAAACCGCCGGTACACCTCCCCGCAATAGGCATAGGACGGAAAAAACACCATGTAGTTCCCCACCTTCGCCTCCACCGTTTCCATGATCAGCTGCGCCACCGTCTCGTAAGTATCCTCCCGCTTCTTATAAAGGGTGCTGACCCGGTCGGCAAGATAGATCCCCAGATTTTCCGGCTGAAACGGCGACGGCAGCGCAAAGAGTTTCGACTCCTCCGTCCCGCCCAGAACGGAAGCATAGTAAGGGAGCGGTGAAAGCGTCGCCGAAAAAAGCACCGCCGACGTCCCCCGGCAAAGAGCCTGTCCCAGAAAATCCGAAGGATCCACGCAGTAAAGGGTCACCGCCGTATCCCGCTCCCCAAGCTGAGCCAGGGTCACATAGTGGCTGTCGTAAAGCTCCGCCGTTTTCTGATAATTAAGAGCATCAAAATAAAGCTCCAAAACCTCCCCATGAGCCGGAGAACCGACGTTTTTCCGGAGCCATTCCTCGCACCGGGGCACAAAAGAGGTCAGCGCCTCTCCGATCTCATCAATCTTATCCGTCTGCACATGGATCTGTTCTTCCCCGCAGGACTTTTTAAAATCCAAAAACGCCTGGTTCACCCTTCCGAACGCCGTCCGCAGCCGCTTATCCCCGGCACTTTTTGAAAGTTTCCGCTTCACCGCCAGAAAATCCGATTTTCTGAGCCTCGCCGAAAACATCTCCCGGGATCGATCCACCAAATTGTGGGCTTCATCCACTAAAAACGTGTATTCTCCGCCGCCGCTTTCGGCAAAAAAACGCCGCAGGTACACGTTGGGGTCGAAGAGATAGTTGTAATCGCAAAGGATGCAGTCGCTCCAGAGCGTCAGGTCAAGGCTCAGCTCAAAGGGGCAGACCCGGTGCTTTTTCGCATAGGCTTCGATGACCTCCCGGGTGAAGTTGTCTTCCTTTTGCAGCATCTCGAAAATGGCGGTGTTGACCCGATCAAAGTGCCCGTTTGCATAGATGCACTCCTCCGGGTTGCAGCGCCGTTCTTCCAGAAAGCAGATCTTATCCTTTGCCGTCAGGGTCACGGTCTTGATCCGAATGGGCTGCTTCCGGAGCAGCGCCACGGCATCTTCCGCCGCCTTTCGGGTAATGGTCTTGGCGGTGAGATAGAAGATCCGCCGGGTCTTTCCTTCCCCCATGGCCTTCAAAGCGGGAAACAGGGCGGAAAGGGTCTTCCCCGTTCCGGTCGGGGCCTGACAGTAGAGCCGCCCCTCCTGCTCGATGGTGCGATAGACTGCCACCGCCAGCTGCCGCTGCCCCTTCCGGTAAGAGGGAAAGGGGAATTTCAGTTCTTGCAAGCTCCGATCCCTGAGAAATTCCCACTCCGTCTGCCAGTCCGCCCACATCTTGTACCGCCGGAGCAGGTCGAAAAAGAACTCCTCCAGCTCCGAAAGCGAGTAGGAACGGACGAACCGCTTGATCTCCTCCGTTTCCACATGGAAATAAGTCAGCCGGATCTTCATTTCCTGCCGGCCGTTTTCCGCCGCATAAAAATAGGCGTAGCAGATCGCCTGCGCCCAGTGGAGACGGTTATAGTCCGGCATGATCAGCTCCAGCGGCACGGCGGTGGTCTTTATCTCATCCACCCAGACGTCGCCGTCCTCCGTAAAGATCCCGTCGGCCCGCCCTTCGATCACAAAGGTCGTTCCCTCATAAGAACAGCTGTGAGAAAAGCGCACCTCCGCCTTGTAGTTCTCCCCTTCTTCTTTTTGAAGGCGGCGGTGGATGCGGCTGCCCTCCAGCGCCCGGTCGGCGCCGCCGAACCGGTTGTCGATGCTGCCGCCCTTTAAGACGAACTCCACCAGCTGCCGCACCGGCAGTTTGACAAAGGGTTCCACTTTTCCCACCTCCCGAAACATTTATTCCATTGTACCACGGTCGGAGGAATTTGACAAGGCAGCAAGCGGAAAATTTGTAAATACAGTTGTCATTTTAAAAGGTTTGCGGTATAATAAAAAGTAAGATCGAATCATCCTGTCAAAAGAGGAGTTCCATGGATAAACGTTTTTTCACCAATCTGGGCAATGACATCAAAAAGGCCACCGAGTCCAAAGATTTTTCCCAGCTGGGTCAGAATATCAGCGATACCGTAAACCAGACGGTGAACGACGTTCTGAACTCGGTTCAGGATGCAATGAAGCAGGTCTCTTCCGGCCCGAAGGTCACCGTCCTTCCCAAGGAGAATGCAGAAAAAAAGCCCCAGTGGAACTATGCCCACCCCAATGAGAAAAAGCCGATTCCGGTCCGGCAGACATCCGCTCTCTCCAAAAAAGGCTGGCGTATGCCGGATAAGTCCGATTTGCCCGGAACCCTTTTATCGGTAGCAGGCGGGATCTTGACACCTCTTTCTGTTATTACCTATATCTGGAAGCTGATGGACGGTTCTTATGGGAGGTTTTTTCCCTTTTCGATTGCTATGGTTTCCGCTTGCCTTTTCGGGGTCATATTGGCTGCGGCCGGATCCTCCCTGCGGGGACGGTACCGCCGCTGCCGGGACTATCTGATCCTTGCAGGGAACGCCGGGTTCATTTCCGTGGAGCAGCTGGCTTCCGCCACCGGAAGATCCCAGGAATTTGTCGCCAAAGACCTTTCCCGGATGATCCGCGGCAAAATGATCAAAAACGCCCACTTAGACGATCAGGGCACCTGCCTGATGCTCGACAATGCCACCTATCAGCAGTACCTCCAGCTGCAGCGGTCCATCAAGGACCGGCAGGCGGAGGAAGAGCGAATCCGCCTGGAATGCGAAGCCGACCCCCAGCGGGCGGAGCTTTATCGCACTGTTCAGGAGGGCAAGGACTACATTCGCCAGATCAAGGAGGCAAACGACGCCATCCCTGGCGAGGAGATCTCCGAAAAGCTCTTCCGGCTGGAAAATGTTATCACCCGGATCTTCGACCATGTGGAGAAGCATCCGGAAAAACTGCCGGAAATCGGCAAGTTCCTGCGCTACTACCTCCCCACGACCTTAAAGCTGGTCAACGCCTATCGGGACTTTGAAAAACAGCCGGTGCAGGGCGAAAACATCTGCAAAGCCAAAGAGGAGATCTGCACCTCCCTTGACACCATCAACACTTCCTTTGAAAACCTGCTGGACAGTCTTTTTGAAGACGATGCGCTGGATATTTCTACCGACATCTCTGTCCTGCACACGATGCTGGCGCAGGAGGGCCTGACCGGCTCGGATTTTTCCAAAGACAAAACAAACACTTAACATAGGAGGAAACCCGCAATGACCGAAGAAATGCTGAAAGACGCCGCCCCGACCCTGACCTTCGAGCCCTTCGCCGAAGAAAAGGCCGAGACCCTTGCCGTTCAGGAACCGGCTCCCGCCGTGGAAGCTCCCGTTTTTGACGAAAGCTCCCTGACCCCCGAAGAAAAGAAAATGGTAGACGACTTTTCCGCCCAGATCGACCTTGCAAACACCAATCTGGTGCTGCAGTTTGGATCTGGTGCCCAGAAAAAGATCGCCGACTTCTCTGAAACCGCCCTTGCAAACGTCCGCACCAAGGACTTAGGCGAAGTTGGCGATGTCCTTTCCAGCGTCGTCACCCAGCTCAAGAGCTTCGACGTGGACGAGGAGGAAAAGGGCTTCTTCGGCTTTTTCAAAAAGAATGCCAACAAAGTCACCGCTCTCCGTGCCAAATATGAAAAGGCCGAAGGCAACATCAACCAGATCAGCACCGTCCTTGAAAACCATCAGGTCCAGCTGATGAAGGACGCCGCTATGCTGGACAAGATGTATGAGATGAACAAGGTCTACTTCAAGGAACTTTCCATGTACATCTTAGCCGGCAAGAAAAAGCTGGCGGACGTGCAAGCAAACGAACTGCCCGCCCTGGTGGAGAAGGCTTCCAAAACCGGTCTCCCCGAAGACGCACAGGCCGCCAACGACCTCGCCAATCTCTGCAACCGCTTTGAAAAGAAGATCCACGATTTGGAATTGACCCGGATGATCTCCATCCAGATGGCTCCCCAGATCCGACTGGTTCAGGGCAACGACACCCTGATGTCTGAAAAGATCCAGTCTACCTTGGTCAACACCATCCCCCTCTGGAAGAGCCAGATGGTCTTGGCTCTGGGCGTTGCCCACTCCCAGCAGGCAGCCGCCGCCCAACACGCCGTCACCGACATGACCAACGAGCTGTTGAAAAAGAACGCCGAGACCCTCAAGATGGCAACCATAGAGACCGCCAAGGAATCCGAACGGGGCATCGTGGATATCGAGACCCTGACCCACACCAATGAAATGCTTATCTCCACTCTGGACGAAGTGCTGCAGATCCAGCAGGACGGTCGTACCCGCCGCAAGGACGCCGAGGCCGAGCTTGGCCGCATTGAGACCCAGCTGAAGCAGAAGCTCTTAGAGATCCGGAACTAAAAGAAATCAAAAACTCCCCGGCACATCCGAAAAACGGATCGTGCCGGGGAGTTTTTATTCACTCAGATAAGTAAGCATTGCTTTTGCAAAACAATTCCCCAACTTTTTGATTCTTTCTTCTGTAAAAGGATTTTCTTTCGTGCCAAAGTAGGCTGTTTCCAACGTAAACGCTACCTTTTCACTCAAGTGATTCATATACCCCGCAAAATGGCTATTCGCTGAATTATTCCAAGTGACTCCAAAAGGATGGTTGTTTTCACATCGATACTGAAAAGCGTCCGGAGTGATCTCCGATTCCAAAAGATCGCCGAAATGTCGGTACTCTCTCCCATGCTGCGTATCATTGCACGTAATAAAGCAGAAATCGTTTTCTCCGCCTATGTGCCAGGGAGAGTGAAAATCACAGCCGAACACTACAGAACGTTCTCTTGCAATCTCCATGATCCTCTTTGTCTCTGGATAGATCGGATTTTCAATGTAATCCCTGTTATGATCGTGAGGGATCCGGCCTTTCCCCTGATCCCCGTCGACCACTCCGTCAAGGTCCACAAAAGGAACTGCAAGAACATGGAAAGGCAAGTTCTTTTCTTTTAACAAATCCTCCAGAACACCTTCCAGCACATAATCGCCGGTAGACTCGCAGGCGTGATGCCGAGCTGTCAGAAAAACCGTCTTTTCCCCTTGACCAAACTCGATCAAAGGAACGCTCCGTCCTTTTCTCGTCTTGCACAGCTCCTGAACTTCTACGCCGTGTTTGCAGGCAAACTCCCGGAAGCGCTCCTCTGAATAAAGCATATGGTGTGCAAAATAGACCCGATTTTCTTCTTCGTCAAAGGTATAGGTAAAACTGTTTTCGCCTACGCTTCCAAGCCAGACCCATTGGGCCAGATTCCTACTTACAGCCGGACCGAAATACCCCAATCGATTCTCATCAAAATGGAAAGTTAAGGTGCTTCCGCCTGCATTTTCAACGCAAAAGGCCCAATAGAACCAGTCCTGTCCGGAATCCCTTATTTCGTTTTTCAAAAAAATATCCGTGCCATTCTCTTCAACAACCTGAATATTCCCGCCGGGAAAATTGCTGTGGATCACCATTTCTACCCCTCCAAAATCAGAGATTTTTACGTCGCTTCGTACATCAGGTCGGCGATCACGTCAAACACCTGATCCCGACACTTCCCGCAGATGGAACCGCAGCCGGTCCCCTTCTGCACCAGATCGAATGCAGCGTCCATATCCGCAAGGCTATCCGCCTCGTAAAGGATCTTTGCAATATCCGAGCGCCAGATGCCCTGGCAGCTGCAGACCAACTTGTCTTCCGCTGACACGAGGATCTCCTCCTTAAGATTCGGCCGGATCTTCTCCGTCCTTCGATTTTTTCCGCCGGGGCAGCTTCCAGTTTTCCCGGAGCCGATCCAGCGCATCGTTCCGCTTCGCATCCGACAGGTTCGGGAACGCCTTCAGCAAACGGCGATGAAACCAGCCGCTCCCCTTGGCGGCGTCGGCGGCCTTCTTCCGATGCTCCTCCACATACTCTTTGAGGGACATCCCTTCCGGCAGCCGGTACTGATTGAGCCTTGCCTCCAGAGAAGCCTTGGATTCCTGGGTCTTCTCCCGCATCTCCGTTTTGATCTGAGCGGCAGCCGCCTCGGTGCGGGTACGGACTTCCTCCAGGATCCGATGGATCTCCTCCATCTTGCCCTTGAGGATGAGGATGGAGCGGACGGTGACGATGGTATCCGCTACAAAAATAACCCCGATGGCAAGGCAGATCCAGAGGAGCCACTTTTCCGGGATCTTCCCGATCATCCCGGAGATCCACGGATGCAGCACCCGCATGAGGATGACCGACAGCCCGCCGAACATCAGCGAGTTCAGAAGGCAGACCCGGCCGTTGATCTGGAATTTATACCGGGAATAGTCCCACCACTTCATATGAAAGAGCTTTTCCAGCAAAACGGAGGTCAGGTATTCCAGCACCGTGGTCACCATCATCCCTGAAAGGAACAAAGCGACGAGGTTTTTCTCCGTAGAGCGGAGCAGCAGGATCACCAGCACGGCTCCGAAGCCGTAAACCGGGCAGACCGGGCCGTTTAAAAAGCCCCGATTCACGAATTTCCGGCTTCCCACCGAGCAGTAGAAGGTCTCGCAGGCCCAGCCTAAAATGCTGTAAGCCGTAAAATACAGGAACCACAGGCAAAACGTTTGCATCGTTTTTCCTCCTATCCCCGTCTGGCGTTTGCCAGCATCAGCTTGATCCGGTTCTGCTGGTTGACCGCACTGGCGCCGGGGTCGTAGTCCACGGCCACCAGATTGGCTTCCGGATGCTTCTCTTTAATGGAGCGGATCATACCCTTCGCCACAATGTGATTGGGCAGGCAGCCGAAGGGCTGGGTGCAGACCACGTTTTCCACGCCCTCGCCGATGAGCTCCAGAATCTCGGAGGTCAAAAGCCACCCCTCGCCCATCTTGACACCATGGTTGATGTAAGGCTCGCAGAGGGTGACCGTCTCATCAAAAGGCGTCTGCGCCTGAAAGGAGCCTTCTTTTTTGATGGCGGCGATCACGTCCTTCTGCTTTTTCAACAGATAGCGGTACACCACTTTGGAGCCCTGATATTTCCAGAATTTCCCGCCGTAAAGATCCTCGTCCACCAATCCATTATAGACGCAGTACATGCAGAAGTCCAAAAGCCCCGGGACCACTACTTCCGCCCCTTCGGACAGAAGGAATTCCTCCAGATTGTTGTTCCCCAAGGGGGAGTATTTCACATAGATCTCCCCGACGATGCCTACCCGGACCTTCTTTTCACCGGTCTTCGGAATCTTCGCAAAGTCGGCGAGGATCTCGTCGTAAAACTTCAGAATATGGTTGTAATGGACGATCTTCGTAGATGCAAACTCGTGGAGCAGCCGCTGCTCCCACCGATCCACCATGGCTTTCGTATCGCCCTTGTTCTTCTCATAGGGGGTGGACTGATTGGAAAGGAGCATCAACAGATCCCCCAGCAGCACCGCATACAAAAACTGGATGATGATAGGCAGGGTCAGCTTGAAGCCGGGGTTCGATTCCAGCCCGCCTACGCTTAAAGAGATCACTGGGATCTGACCGTAACCGCTCTTTTTTAAAGCCTTCCGCAGCAGGTGAATATAGTTGGAGGCCCGGCAGCCGCCACCGGTCTGGGTAATGAGCAGCGCCACCTTGTCCAGATCGTACTTGCCGCTTTCCAAGGCATCAATGAACTGGCCGATGACCAGCAGCGCCGGATAGCAGGTATCGTTGTGGACGTTCCTCAGCCCTTCGTTGATGACCGAACGTCCATCGTTTGCAAGAACGACGGAGTGATAACCGTGCTGGTTGAGGATCTGGGACATCAGGTTGAAGTGGATGGGCAGCATGGTGGGAAGGAGGATGGTATGGGTCTCCTTCATTTCTTTGGTAAAAATGGGACGATCCATGGGTTTCAGCTCCTTTCCTTGGCAGCTTTCCGTGCCGCCCGCTCTTCCATTGCGCCTAAAAGGCTCCGCAGCCGGATCTTCACAGCGCCCAGATTGTTGATCTCGTCGATTTTAAGCTGGGTGTAGAGCTTCCCGCCGTTTTCCAGGATGCTCCGCACCTCATCGGTGG
>USLH01000104.1 GCA_900555435.1 uncultured Oscillospiraceae bacterium
GACGGTGCGGGAAGGGGGCGGCGTGAAAACCGACTTTCAGACGATCCGCCCGCTGCCCCGGACTGACGACTGGTTCGAGAATGTGTGGAACGAATATAACCGCCGCCGGGAGGCTGCGGGACTTTCTTAAGAGAAAAAGGCGCCGGGAACTTTTCCCGGCGCCTTTTCGTGAAGAGGGATAAACCGGTAGCGGAGGGAGCCGATGTGGTCGGGAGCTCCCGGTGAAGTCGAGAATCCGCCCCTGCAGCCGGAAGAGATCCCGATGCCTTTTTATTCTTTGAAACCGTTTGAAAAGGGATAAAAAGAAAACTCCTTTTGTTGTCCGGTGCGGTCTGGCAACTGCGGCGAACAACAAAGGGAGGTCATTCGGTGAATGGCAAAAAGTATAACGAAACCCCGTGAGATTGCAAATGGAAATTTCCGCCTTAAAGCAATTGGAAAACGCTTTAAGGCAGAAAAATGCAGCTGCCCTCGTCGGAAATGCGCAAAAGAATGACATAAAAGAAAAGCCGGCGTTTTCACGTCGGCGAGGGGGTCAGGAATCGGGGTGGCGGTGCTTCCAACGACGGGAGGCGAGGAGAATGACGAAGAGGAGCAGAACGCCGAGACCGATGCCCACCAGAAGTCCCACGCTTCCGAAGAGAATGTTATTGCGCTTGGCGGGATCCGGGGGATCGTCTTCGCCGGATTCGGAGGAAGTGTTTGAAGAAGGCTCCGAGGAAGGCTCGGAAGAGTGAGCCCCGTTTGACTGGATCGCCGTGCGGAGGACGTAGCCGCTGCGGCTGCCCTTGACGGAAACCAGTGCCATAACGGCCTGCTGGGTGGAGATCTCGTCAGAGAGAGCGGCGCTTTCCCGGGCGGAAAAGCCGCCGTCGTCTTTGCGGCAGCTTAAAAGGGCGGTCAGGGGGTTGCCGGAACGCTTGGTGAAATCTGCGCTGTCCGGCGAAACACCGACGGCGCAGAGGGCAGCCACTACGGCTCCGGTGGTCCTTGCGGAGGAATAGCGGATGTCGGAATCAAAGCCGCCGTCCGGCCGCTGAACAGAGGAAAGGTAGGAAAGTCCTTCCTGAATGGAGTCACGGACTTCGGCGTAGGAGCTGTAGCGGGAAAGGGCGGTAATGGCGCAGGAAGTGAGAAAAGCGGAGCTTTCTTCCCCGGCATTGAGGGAAAAGCCGCCGTCGCTATTCTGAGCGCTTAAGATCGCCGTGCGGAGGGTGGCTCTCGTATTGATGCCGTCGGAGGGGAGGCTGTAGCCGTTGGAATCGGCAGCCAGTAAAGCCAGAGAGGCACTGTAAACGCCACCCCGGGAGATGTCGGGGTAATTGGACAAAACGGCGAGAAGGTCGGCGCCCGAAGCATTTTCCGCATGGATGCCGCAGAAGGTCACCGCCAGAATATCCGCCGCCACGGAGGCGGCGTCGGGGTAGGAGCCGGAGGCGGACACGGTGCGGAGAAGCCCGTCGATGTCCCGATAGTCCACGGAAACGCCGGCAGCTCCCAGCGCCAGGAGGCGGAGGGTCCCGGTGCCGTTTTCCTTGAGCCAGCTGCAGGCGCCGGAAAGGGCGGCAGCGCACTCGTCGTTCCAGAGGGCGGCGATGGCGGCGTCGGCTACGTCGGGAGCAGGGACATCCCCATCCGTTTCGATCCCGGCGTCATTGGGGTGGTAGATCCACTCCACCCGGTCGCCGTTTTCTAAGATGGGGAGGTTGTCCTCCTCTGTTTCGCTGCCGTTGATGCGCAAGATCCAGCTGCCGTCGCCGCCGATGAGGGAGAGGGAGCCGTTTTCCTCGATGGTAACGGCTAAAAGCGTCCCTTCCGACAGCTGGTAGCTGGTCAGATAGGCATATCTCTGCAAAAGGGGCAAAAGTCCGGCCGCCGTTGTCCCGTCAGGGCAGGTGAGGGTCAGGGGCTGAACCAGATAATGGGTGTCCCCGTTTTCCCGGATGCTGACGGAGATGGAGATCGGCTCTTCGGCCGGTGTGCTTTCCTCTGCGGAAACAACGGAGATCTGCAGCAGCGAAAAGAAGGCGCTGAGAAGAAAGGCGCAGATCCGTTTTGTATGCGTTTTCACTTAAAATTCCTCGTTTTTTATCGGATGCGATCTAATTCCATGTCGTTAAAAGGCTCTAATCCTATTATAACGATTTTGATTTTGGTTTTCCAGCGCAAATTGTGTAAAAGTTGCAATTTTGTGAACCCTTACAAGGTGGAGTGGGTTTTTTAAGGGGTTTCGACCGACTTCTGCAAAGGTTCGTCACAAATTTGGTAAAATTGCCTATCTTTGACTAAAAAGTCAAAAAGAATCCGCAGAAAGTTCTATACATTCCTTTGATAATATGCTATACTGAACTTAATACACCTTCTTGACAAGCAGCTCGCCGGCGTTCGGGAAAAGGCCGGCGCGGAGCCTTTTAAAAAAATGCGGGAGGATCAGATTGATGAATAAAGCGCTTTTAGACGCTTTCCGGGTCTTTGGGGAATGTTTTCCGGGGGCCTTCTTCTGTTTGTCGGATGATGGAATGGCTTTTGGAGAAAGAAACGACCGGTTCCTCCGACTGGCGGGGGGTTCCGGGGAGGAGCTGCTGCAGCAGTTTCCAGATGGGTTCGGGAGTTTTGTTGACATCCGGGATCGGGACGCCGTTTTGCAGGAAATTGAAAAGGCAGATACGGAATGGGAGGCGGAGTTTCGCCTTGCCGTTTCGGGAAAGATGCCCCGGTGGCTCTCCTGTAGGGGACACCGGATGGAGGGCGGCTGGCTCTGTACGGCGGAGGACGTCACTCGGGATCGGGAAACGGAGCGGGAGCTTCGGCACTCTTTGAAGCAGCACCAGATCATTCTGGATCAGACCACGGATATTCTCTTCGAGTGGGATGTGGCGGCGGACACCTTTTCGTTTTCGGGAAACTGGGCGAAAAAGTTCGCCACCGACCCCATCACCCAGAATGTCAGCCGGACCCTGGATCATGCGCCCCACGTTTATCCGGAGGATCAGCCGGTTTTTGCCGATATGCTCCGGAAGATGATGGAAGGGGAGCGGTATTTGGAGCGGAGCCTGCGATTGGTGGTCGGAGGGCAGAAGGTGCTGTGGCACCGGATGCGGCTGACGGGGCTTACGGACGAAGCAGGAAATTTCGTCCGGGCGGTGGGAGTCATCACCGACATCAACGCTGAGCGGCTGGCGGTTCAACGGTTATTGGACCGGGCGCAGCGGGACTCGCTGACCCATCTTTACAACAAGGGCACCTGTCAGGAGCTGGTGGAGCAGGCGCTTTCCGGAAGGGAAGCGGGAAAATGCTCCGTGCTGATCCTGCTGGATCTGGATGATTTCAAGGCGGTCAACGACACCCACGGCCACCTGTTCGGGGACGCCGTGCTCAGCGAAGCCGCCCGGGTGCTGCAGAAGCAGTTCCGGCGGGAGGACGTCATCGGGCGGATCGGCGGAGACGAGTTCCTGGTGTTTTTAACCGACATTCCCGGGATCGCCCTGGCGGAGCAGAAGGTGGGGCAGGCCATCCGGGCGCTTTGCTCGGTGATGAAAAACGAACTGGGGAATTCGTGCTGCTCCGTTTCCTGTTCGGCGGGAATTGCGGCTGCATCCGACGGGATCACCTATCACGAGCTTTTCCAGAATGCGGACAAGGCCCTTTACCGGGCGAAGAGCTTGGGGAAGAACCGGTACTGCGTATTTGATCCGCAGGGAGCGGAGATGGGCTTTCTCCCCGGCGTGCAGCGGAACGCAACGCCCATTGATTCGGAAAAGGACGGGGAGCTGGAAAGCCGGCTGGCGGAATATGTGGTGCACATCCTCTACCGCTCCACGGATCTGAGCGACGCTGTCAACGGGATCTTGGATCTGGTGGGGCGGAATCTGGACGTGAGCCGGGTGTACATCTTCGAAAACGAGGACGACGGTCGCTGCTGCAGCAACACCTTCGAATGGTGCAATGCCGGGGTCGAACCCCAGAAGGATATGCTCCAGAAGGTGCGGTATCTGGAGGATTTAGGCGGCAATTACGAGGAAAACTTTGATGAAAACGGCGTTTTCTACTGCCGGGATGTGTCGGAGATGGAACCGCAGCTGTATGCTATCGTGCAGCCTCAGGGGATCAAATCCATGCTGCAGTGCGCCATCTACGACAACGGAAAGTTCAGCGGCTATGTAGGCTTCGACGAGTGCCGGAATAACCGGTACTGGACTCAGCTGCAGGTGGACGTGCTGACCTTTGTTGCGGAGATTTTGAGCATTTTTCTTTTGAAGATGCGGGCGCAGGATCGGGTAGAGCAGAATGTCGGAGCTCTGGAGAACGTCCTCAACAATCAGAATGCGTGGATCTATGTGATCCGCCCGGAAAACATGGAGCTTCTTTACCTGAATCAGATGACCCGGAAGGTGGCTCCGAAGGGGCGGATCGGGATGCGCTGCTACGAAGTGTTTTACCGCAGAAGCACGATCTGTGAGCATTGTCCCGTCCGGGATATGCGGCCCGGCGATACCCGGTTCGGGCAGCCGGTTTACAGTGAGGTGCTGGGTGAGGAGATCCAGAAGGACACCTGCTGGATCAACTGGAAGGGCGAGGACGCTGTACTGGTGACCTGCCGGGAGAAAAACGAAAAGTGAGAAGAGCCGTCCTGATTTGTGGAAAATCGGGACGGCGTTTGCTGTTTTCGGGGAGATTTTTTCCGGAAAGGGATGCATTTTTTGATTTTCCGGGGGTTTCTTTTTGATTCGGTTGCCGAGGAAGAAAAACTATGGTATACTTTTGGCAAAACGGACAGGGAGGAAGTTTTTTATGGCAAAGTGGATGTGGTATCCGGGAGATTATGAGTGCTACCATTCCCTGCTGCTTCACGGGCGGCGGGACGAATACGACTGGAAGCACCCGGCGTTCTGGCGGCTGGACGACTGCTGGCACAGCGTGGTGTTCCAGAAGGATCTGAACAACGAAAAAGAACTGAAGTTAAACGTCCTGCTTCACGGGATCGGACACATCATTCTGGACGACGTACCCATGACGGCCGGGGAAGTGACGATTCCCGTCGGCAGCCGCTGGATCCAGATCTGGGTGTACCGGATGGGCGGGCTGCCTACGGCTTATGTCACCGGGGATCTGGAAAGCGGGGAGGACTGGAAGGTCACCTGCAACGACAAGGTATACCATGGAGTGGGCTGCTCCGACTGGTACACGGAGCCGGACAGCGATCCGGAGGTGTTTCCCTTCGCTTATGAGAAGCTGACACCGGTTTCGGTGGAAAAGACGCCTGCCGGCACCCTGATCGATTACGGAAAGGAGACCTTTGCCCGGCTGACGGTGAAGGTCGGGGAAACCCCCGTCAGGATCTGCTACGGCGAATCGGCGGAGGAGGCGCAGGATCCCGTCAACTGCGTGATCCGGGAGACCCTTCCCGCCAACGGAGAGCGGGTCTTGCAGCCCCGGGCGTTCCGGTATCTGCATCTGGACGGGGAAGCAAAGGTGAAAGCGGAATATGAGTATCTGCCTCTTGAGAAAAAAGGCGCTTTCCGCTGCTCCGATGAGACTCTGAACCGGGTGTGGGAGACCTGCGCCTACACCTTCCACCTGAACAGCCGGGAGTTTTTCTTAGACGGCATCAAGCGGGACCGGTGGGTCTGGTCCGGCGACGCCTATCAGAGCTATCTGGTCAACGACTACCTCTTCCGGGACGAGGCCATCACCAAGCGAACCATCCGTGCCCTGCGGGGGAAGGATCCGGTGGCGACCCATGTGAACACCATTCAGGATTACTCCTTCTACTGGCTCATGAGCGTCGGCGAGCGGTATCGGCGCACCGGCGATCTTTCCTTTGTGAGGGAAATGTGGGGAAAGATGGTGTCCTTAATGGAGTTCTGCCTGTCCCGCACCGATGGGGATGGACTGGTGGTTCCCCGGGAAGGGGATTGGGTCTTCATCGACTGGGGCAAGCTGGATCTGAAGGAAGGAAACTGCGCCGAGCAGATTCTGATGGTGCGGAGCTTGGAAGTTATGGCGGAGTGCGCCGCACTGCTGGGAGAGGACGGCAGCCGGTATACGGAACGGGCTGCGGCTCTTCGGAAAAAGGTGGAGGAGCTTTACTGGGACGAGGAAAAGGGCTGCTACATCGACTCCTTCCGGACGGGACGGCGGTTCGTTTCCCGGCACAGCAATCTGTTTGCCCTGCGGTACGGCTTTGACAAGGACGGCCGCCGGGAGAAGATCCTCAAAAATGTTCTTCTAAACGACGAGGTTCCTCTCATCACTACGCCTTATTTCAAGTTCTATGAAATGGAAGCGTGGTGCGAAATGGGCGAGCTTTCCCGCGTCCTGAAAGAGATGGACGGCTACTGGGGCGAAATGATCCGGCTGGGCGCCACCAGCATCTGGGAGTCCTTTGACCCCAGAGAAACGGGCGCGGAGCACTACAATATGTATGACAGGAAGTTTGCAAAGAGCCTTTGCCACGCATGGGGAGCAAGCCCCATCTATCTTCTGGGAAAATATTTCTTAGGAGTGGACGCAAGGGCGGACGGCTACACCGTTTCCCCGCAGCTGGGCGGGCTCCGGTGGATGGAGGGCACGGTTCCGGTTCAGGGCGGAAAGGTCACGGTGCGCTGCGACGAAACGACGCTGCGGGTGAAGTCTAACGCTCCCGGCGGAGTGCTTTTCTGGCAGGGAAAGCAACTTGAAATTCCCGTCGGAAAGGAGCTTTCGCTCCCAACTTGCTAAAAATTCAGAAAAACCAGCCTTTCGACAGAAACAGGGAAAAGAATGCTGTAATTATGTGCGGTTTTCCCGTTGCATTTTCAAATCCTATCCTGTATAATTACAAATGGATGGAACAATCTGTTGAAAGAGAGGCTCTTCTATGATCTCATTGGATAACAGCGATAAGGCGATTCTGCGGGAGCTGCAAGCCGACGCATCGATCTCCAATCTGGAGCTTTCCAAAAAAATCGGACTTTCCCCCTCTGCCTGCCTGACCCGGACGAAAAACCTGCGGGAATCCGGCGTCATCAAGCAGTTTACGACTATCATTGATGAAAAGAAGCTGGGGATGGAGACGCTGGCCTTCGTGCTGGTGAACCTGACTCCCATGAACCGGGACAGCATCCAGCTTTTCATGGAGGACGTGAACAACTACCCCCAGATTCAGGAATGCTACACCCTGACCGGCAGCCACGATTTCCTTCTGAAGATTGTTGCGAAGGACACCCAGTCCTACCGGGACTTTATCATCGACAACCTGACCGCCAATCCCATCATCAGCTCGGTGGAGTCTTTGGTGGTGCTCGGGGTGGAAAAACGCACCACCTCCATCCCCGTGGAGTTTACGGAGAAGGTTGGAAAACGTGAAAAGTGAACCCGGCAAGGCGTTGAAGGCGGCGTTTCCTCATACCCTTCCCATTCTTGCGGGGTTTCTATTCTTGGGCATGGCATACGGCATTCTGGTCCACAGCAAAGGCTTTGCATGGCCGTGGACTCTTTTGATGAGCAGCACCATCTTTGCAGGCTCTATGGAGTTTGTGGCGGTGGGGCTTCTGGCCGGGTCGTTTCACCCGGCCTATGCTTTTTTTCTGACCTTGATGGTCAATGCAAGGCATCTCTTCTACGGCATTTCGATGCTTGATAAATACCGGGGAACCGGGTGGAAGAAGTTTTTCCTGATTTTCGGAATGTGCGATGAGACCTTTTCCATCAACTGCTCCGTGGAGCCGCCGGAGGGTGTGGACAAGGGGTGGTTTCAGCTTTTCATCACAATTCTCAACTACCTTTACTGGGTAGGCGGAGCGCTGCTGGGAAGTATTGCCGGGGCGTTCCTGCCCTTTGATACCACCGGCATCGATTTTGCCATGACCGCCCTTTTCGTGGTTATTTACCTGAACCAGTGGATGGAAGCAAAGGATCACCGGCCGGCCCTCATCGGGCTGGGGGCGACGCTTCTCTGCCTGATCGTTTTCGGGGCGGACAACTTCATCCTCCCAGCTATGGCGCTGATTCTTCTTTGCCTCACCCTTCTCAGGAAAAAGCTGGAACCGGCGCCCAAAGGAGGGAAAAAGGCATGACGACCGTACAAATGCTTCTGACGATAGGAGCGGTGGTTTTGGGAACCATGACCACCCGGTTCCTGCCGTTCCTGATTTTTCCCGGCAGCAAGCCCACGCCCAAATACGTTCAGTACTTGGGAAAAGTGCTGCCCTATGCGGTGATCGGGCTCTTGGTGGTTTACTGCTTCAAGGGGGTCTCCCTGACGA
>USLH01000105.1 GCA_900555435.1 uncultured Oscillospiraceae bacterium
GGTATCGCTATCGAGATCATGGAACTAAAATAATTCGTAAAACCGTTAATTTATTCGGTAAATTCATACAATGCCTCGTTTCTAATACGTTTCACCCGTATAATCTTCACCGGTACCATAGCTGGCATCATAGCTTTGATCATAACTTGCATCATAGCTTGTGTCCGCACTTTCATCTTGTGAACTGTCCGTTGTAGAAGAATCGGTATCTTTTTCTGAGCTCTTACCATTTTTATCTAAGATATCAAAATAAAGTACAGCAGAAGTACCTTCGGTCCAATTTGCTTTAGAGAAAGAAACCGATTTACCATTCAAACGAATCTTATTGTTCGAATACGTACCAATTTCCACTTGAATCAAACAAGCATCTTCCACTTTAAAGGTCTGTTTGAAAGTACCACTATACACTTTATCCGCATCATCGGTAATCAATTCATCATCTTTATAGACAGCGACTGTACTATCTTCTGGTAAAGTAACCGTAACCGTCACTTCATCCGAATGACCAACAATACCTGATACTTCATATACATTGTTATCTTTATCGCTGGCATTTAATTTCACCGTCTTTGAACTTTCGGAATCACTGGTTTTCAAGACCAGCTCCTTAAACCACTCGGACATCTCTCCGTGTAAGTTTCTTCACACGGAACATTTAATATTTTAGCATAGTTTACTCGATTTGTCAACGGTTTTTGAAAAAATATCTAGTTTTTCCGTAAAAGCGGATCCGCAGGACATTTCCGAAAGGGGCGTCCTGCGGGGGAAGGGCTTTATGCACCGATGCCGTTTCCCCGGACACCGGTCAGATCCTTGATGACCTCTCCGGCGATGATAAGGCCTACCGTGGAAGGAACAAAGGCGTTGCTGCCGGGAACCTGCCGCCGCTGGGTGCATTTCCGGGCGGTGCCGGGAGGGCAGATGCAGTGGGTGCGGCAGCTGATGGTCGTGTCGTCGATGGGGGTCAGGGGGAGCTCCTTGGAATAGACCACCTTAAGGCTTTTGATCTTCCGCTTTTTTAAAGCGTTGCGCATGACCTTGGCAAGGGGGCAGACGGAGGTCTTATAAATATCCGTTACCCGGAAGGCAGTGGGATCCATTTTGTTCCCGGCTCCCATGGAACTGATGATGGGGACGTTGGCGGCTTTGGCCTGCTCCACAAGGGCGATCTTTCCGGTGACCGTATCGATGGCGTCGATGACGTAGTCGTATTGGGTAAAGTCGAATTCCCCGGCGGTTTCCGGGCCGTAGAAGGTCTTATAGGTGCGCACTATGGCATCGGGGTTGATGTCGGCGATCCGCTCTTTTGCCACGTCCACCTTGTACTGGCCGACGGTTTTCCGGGTAGCGTAGAGCTGGCGGTTTAAATTGGTCAGACAGACCTTGTCATCATCGATCAGGTCGACGGCGCCCACGCCGCTGCGGATCAGGGCCTCCACGGCATAGCCACCGACGCCGCCGATGCCGAAAACGGCTACCCGGGAGGCGGCGAGCTTCTCCATGGCTTCCTTTCCGAAAAGAAGCTGGGTTCTTGAAAACTGGTTCAGCATAGGTTTCTCCTTTTAATCAGACGGGAAGCTCGTAGTTATCGATGTTCCGGAAAGCTCCCATTTTGTAGCCCACCTCATGGAGGGTGCCGCAGAAGCGGAAGCCGAATTTTTCATGGATCCGGGCGCTGGCTTCGTTGTCGCTGGTGATGACGGAGACCACCGAGTGGATCTTCGGGTGTTCTTTGGCAATTTTTAAAATGGCTTCCATCAAAGCGGAGGCCACGCCCATGCGGCGGTAGGCTTCGCCGACGTAAATGGAAAGCTCCACCGTGGAGGCGTAGGCTTCTTTTGTCCGGTACTCGGAGAGGGAAGCGTAGCCGGCGGGGACGCCGTTGATCTCGGCGGTGAGGATGAAATGGGTATCGGTGGCGTGGCTCTCATACCACTCTTCCCACTGCGCCATGGTGCGGGGATGGAGGTCTAGGGTGGCGACGCCATGCTCCACCTCGTGGTTGTAGATGGCAAGAAGGGCGGGCAGATCCCGCTTTTCGGTTTTACGGATCAGCATATGGATTTTCCTTTTCGGTTTGCTTTTAGCGGATCACGCCGGTGATGGTGCCGCCGCCTAAGACCAGATCGCCGTCGTAGAGGACAACAGCCTGTCCCACGGTGATGGCACGCTGGGGTTCGTCAAATTCCAGTCGGATGCCGTTGCCTTCCGGATAGGCAGTGGCCCACTGCTCCGTCTGGCGATAGCGGGTCTTGGCTTTTAAGCGGAGGGGGGCTTCCAGCCGGTCGAAGGGAATCCAGTTTAAGTCGTCAGCAATAAGGCCCTTGGAAAAGAGCAGGGCTTCCTTTCCTACGGATACGGTGTTGTTCGCCATGTCCTTTTGGAAGACATAGGCAGGCTCGCCCAAAGCGATCCCTAACCCCTTTCGCTGACCGATGGTGTAGGCCACAGCGCCCCGGTGGGTGCCGACGACGGCCCCGGAGGCATCCAAAAAGTTTCCGGGCGGGTAGTGCTTGCCGGTGTACTGCTCCATGAATTTCACATAATCCCCGTCGGGGACAAAGCAGATGTCCTGGCTGTCAGGCTTTTCCCAGTTGTCAAAGCCCTGGGTTTCGGCGATGCGGCGGGTCTCCTGCTTGGACATTTCCCCCAGCGGGAAGAGGGTGTGCCGCAGCTCCTCCTGAGTCATGGAATAGAGGACGTAGCTCTGATCCTTGGAAGGATCCAGCGCCTTTTTCAAGAGAAAACGGCCGTCCTTTTCCTCGATCCGGGCGTAGTGGCCGGTGACTACATAATAACAGCCGTTCTTTTCGGCGAAGTCTAAGAGCTTTTGAAACTTCATATACCGGTTGCAGTCAATGCAAGGGTTAGGAGTGCCGCCGGCTTCATAGGTGGCAATGAACTTTTCGATGATCTTTTCCTTGAAGTCGAAGGTGAAGTCCAGAACTTCGTAGGGGATGTCCAAGCGGTAGGCCACCTCCGCCGCATCGTCGATGTCCCGTTGGGAGCAGCAGGTATGGAAGCGGCTGAGTCCGATGTCCTCGTTGCGGTAAAGGCGCATGGTGGTTCCCATGCAGGAATAGCCCCGCTCCTTCATAAGATAGGCAGCGACGGAGCTGTCTACGCCGCCGCTCATGGCGATAAGGGCTGTCTTTTCAGATGCCATGGATTTCTCCTTTTAAATGAAATATTCAATGGTTTTTTCGTCGGTAAGCTCCGTTTCCTGATCGAAGAGGAGGATCGCTTCCCGTTCATCGATCTTCCCCAAGGAGTAAAGCTCTTCCGTTTCCTGATCGAACCGGGCGAAGGGGACGATGCGGTTATACTCCGTGGTGTGATCCAGGACGATGGTCACGTCGGTTTCCGGGATGGTCTCCTCATAATAGGGGTCGAAGAGGAGAATCGCCTCTTCGGTGATGCCGGTGAACAGGACGTAGTGGGGCACCTCCGAATAAAGCCGCACCACCGCTGCGCCTTGTCGGTGCAGGGCGTCCCGCAGCTCCCCGTCCTCCCGGAGGTTTACGGCGCTGCCGGAGAGATAGCGGCTGGAAATGGGGAGCTTCCCCGTTTTTCCGAAGCCGTCCAGCCAGCTGCTCAAAAACATCATGGCTGCCCGGGAAGTGCCCCGTTTTCCGGGGGAGCCTTCTTCGCCGTAGCAGTCAAGGCAGTAAAGCATGATGTTTCGGATCAGCTCCGGAGGAACCTTCTCCCGTTCAAACAGAAAGCTGACGGCGTTCATCAGCGAGGTGGGACCGCAGTCGTACTCGGTCATCTGGTAGTGCAGAGGGTTTTTCAAGGTCAGTCCTCCCGGAGCATCAGGGCAAGAGTCAGCTCCGACGCTTTCATAAGCTCCGAAACGGAGGTGTATTCACTGCAGGAATGGCAGTTGTTCATGCCGCAGGCCACCACGACGCCGCGCACGCCGTGATGGAAGAAGTGGTTGTTGTCGCTTCCGCCGTAGGTGGAAAGGAGCGTTCCGGGAAGGAAAAGCTCCCGACAGGCGTTTTGGAACCGCCGGGCGACCGGTTCTTCCGCATCCACCCGGAAGGCAAGGCAAAGAGTCTCCGTAGTAAAGGAAAGGGAAGCGCCGTAGTGAGCGGCAGCACATTCCATCTGCTGCCGGATCCGGTCAAGGGCGCTTCGGGCGCTTTCATCGGAAAAGCTCCGGACTTCACCGGTGACGGTGCAGAATTCGGGAACGACGTTGTCGGCGCTTCCGCCGAAAATCGTACCGACATTTACCGTCGTATCCCCGATCCGGCCGCAGTCGATGGCGGAAACGGCTTCCGCAGCCGCCTTTACAGCATGGATCCCTTCCTCCGGGGAGAAGGCGGCGTGAGCGGCTTTCCCGTGGAAGACCGCCTTATAGGAAAGAATGGCCGGGGCCTGCAGCGCTGCGCTGCCTACCGGGCCGGTGAGGTCTAAAATATAAGCTTCTCTGGAGCGGAGCTTTTTGAAATCAAACTGCTGGATCCCGGCGCAGTAGGTCTCTTCCGCCGGGTCAAAAAGGATCTCCAGAGGGCGATGGGGCTTGCCGTTTTCTTTTAAAGCAGTCAGCGCCTCCAGAATGGCGCAGACGCCGGACAAGTCGTCGGCTCCCAGCACGGTCGTGCCGTCGGAGGTGATCTTCCCGTCGGGATGGAAGACTGCTTTCTTCCCGCAGGAAGGCTCTACCGTGTCCATGTGGGCGGAAAAGAGCAGGGGAGGGAGTGGCAGGCTCCCTTCTATATAGGTGTAAAGGCATCCGGTATTGCCGCCGATCTTTTCACCGACGTCGTCTTCTTTTGGGTCAAAGCCCAGAGCCCGGAGCTTTTCGGAAATACAGCGGCACACTTCCCGTTCGCCCCGGGAAGGGCTGTCAATGGATACCAGTTCCGTAAAAAGCCGGATCAGCCGGTCCCGGTCGATCATGAGACCGCCTCCTTTTCCAATCAATAACCGAGCAATCTGATTGGCTATCTGCATTATACTCCAAAAATCGGGGAAATGTCAAGGAAAAGCCGGCCGTTCCGGAGGGTTTGGCGGCGGGAGGGAGAAATGGATTTTCAATAGCCGGCTATTGGTTTTTTCTATAGCCTTCCGGAAAATTTTTCTAAAAAGGGCATTGACAAGGGAAAAAAGTGGTGCTATAATAAAGCCTAGCAAACAGGTAGGTTTGATGGTAAAAAGGAATCGGATCCCCAATTTGATTCAATCTGGAAAGGATGCTGCAGTTATGAAAATCTACGAACAAATCACTGATCTCATTGGTTCCACCCCGTTGGTCAAGCTGAAGAACTATTCTGCGAACCGTGGCTTGGAAGCGAACGTTGTTGGAAAGGTGGAGTTTTTCAACCCCGCAGGCAGCGTAAAGGATCGGATCGCCAAAGCCATGCTGGACGATGCGGAAGCCAAAGGGCTTCTGAACAAAGACTCCGTTATCATTGAGCCTACCAGCGGCAACACCGGCATCGGCCTTGCTTCTGTGGCTGCCTCCAGAGGGTACAAAGTGATCTTGACCATGCCCGAGACCATGAGCGTGGAGCGCCGCAATCTCCTGAAGGCCTACGGCGCCCAGCTGGTGCTGACCGAAGGCGCAAAGGGCATGAAGGGCGCCATCGCCAAGGCGCAGGAGCTGGCAGCGGAGACCCCAAACAGCTTCATCCCCAGCCAGTTCACCAACCCCGCAAACCCCGCCATCCATCGTGCCACCACCGGCCCTGAGATCTGGAAGGACACCGATGGGAAAGTCGACATCTTTGTCGCAGGCGTAGGCACCGGCGGCACCGTCAGCGGCGTGGGCGAATACCTGAAATCCCAGAACCCCAACGTCAAAGTCGTAGCCGTGGAACCGGCAGGCTCTCCCGTCCTGTCCAAAGGCACTCCCGGACCCCACAAGATCCAGGGCATCGGCGCCGGCTTTGTCCCGGAGACACTGGACACCAAGATCTACGACGAGATCATTACCGTGGAAAACGACGACGCCTTCGCTACCGGCCGTGCCCTTGCAAGAGAGGACGGTATGCTGGTAGGCATCTCCTCCGGTGCTGCCGTTTTCGCCGCCACCCAGCTGGCGAAGCGCCCGGAGAATAAAGGCAAGATCATCGTCGCCCTGCTGCCGGATACCGGCGAGCGCTATCTGTCCACCCCCATGTTCGTCGACTAAAAGAAAAAAGAGAACAGGCGCTTTGCTCTGCGGCCTGCTCTCGGTTCCGCTGCAAAAGAAAAACCGCCTGTCCTTCCGTTTCTCTGCCGGAAAGACAGGCGGTTTTTGTCAGATGCTGTAGCTGTTGGCATAGCGCTCCCGCTGCTGATCCAGAAGATCCTGCAGGGTGATGCCGTCCAGGTATTCGTTGATGACCCGGCTCAACCCCTGCCACATGGGGAGGGTGGCACAGAGGGCGCTGCGTTCGCACTCGATGGGATCCTGATCCACACAGGAAACGGGGGAGAGGCTCCCTTCGGTAAGACGGAGGATCTGCCCGACGGTGTATTTTTCGGGGGATTGTGCCAGCATATAGCCCCCCTGATAGCCCCGGTTGGTTTTTAGAATGTCGGATTTATTGAAGATGGGGACGATCTGTTCCAAATATTTTTTGGAGATGCCTTGCCGGGCGGCAATGTCCTTCAGGGCAATGTAGCCCTCCTCCTGATGCTCAGCGAGGTCGAGAAGCATCCGCAGGGCGTAGCGGCCCTTAGTGGAAATTTTCATGTCTTCGCTCCTTTCCGATAATCCTATAATACCATATATTTGATAGGCTTTCAAGGGGATTTTTTCTTGACAGACCCGCCTCGGATGTGCTATGCTACGCATGAAAACGGACGGAGGGATCGTTATGACGCTGCAACAGCTTCACTATGTGATCACTATTTCCGAGGCCGGATCCATCAACAAGGCTTCGGAGCTTTTGTACATTGCCCAGCCATCTCTGACCAGCTCCATCAAGGAGCTGGAAAAGGAGATCGGCATCACCATTTTCAATCGCAGTGGCCGGGGAGTCACCCTGACCAACGACGGGGCGGAGTTCCTGCTTTATGCAAAGCAGCTTTATTCCGACTATCTTTCCATCACTGAAAAATACGGGGAAGCCGGAAACTTAAAGAAGAAATTCGGTGTTTCCACCCAGCATTATTCCTTTGCCGTCAAGGCGTTCGTGGAGATGGTCAAGAGCCTTGACCCCACCAAATACGAATTCGCCATCCGGGAGACGAAGACCCGTGAGGTCATCAGCGACGCCGCCACCATGCGCAGCGAGATCGGCATCCTTTATTTAAGCGACTTCAATCGGAAGGTACTTTTGAAGCTTCTGAAAGCCAACGATCTGGTCTTTCATAAGCTCATCGATTGCAAGCCTTATGTGTACCTCTGGAAGGGGCACCCTCTGGCGAACGAGCGTTCCATTTCCTTCTCCCAGCTGGCGGAATATCCCTGCCTTTCCTTTGAGCAGGGGGACAACAGCTCCCTTTACTATGCCGAGGAGATCCTGGCGGAAAATGAGTACCCTCAGATCATCAAAGCCAACGATCGGGCGACCATGCTGAATCTGATGGTGGGTCTGAACGGATACACCCTCTGCTCCGGCATCATCTGTGAGGAGTTAAACGGCGAGGAGTATCGGGCAGTGCCCTTTGTCAGCGATTCCATCGCTCAGAGCACCTTGATGGAGATCGGCTACATCACCCGGAAGAATACCACCTTAAGCAAGGTGGGGCGGCTTTACGTTGAGAAGATCAGCGCCTATCTGGGGATCCCTCCGCAGGAGACGGAAGCCTATAACATATAGCGGTTATAGGCTGGCTCTATAGCCTACTATACCGATAGGGTATTGGACAAGGTGGGAAAATTCGTGTTATAATAAGCCCCAGAAGAAAGGAGGGGCTTCCCGTGATCGAATTAAAATCCGTCAGCAAGACCTTCATCAGCGATAAAAAGGAGGTCCACGCCGTCGACCAGGTAGACCTTACCATCAACAACGGCGACATTTTCGGTATCATCGGATTTTCCGGAGCGGGAAAGTCCACATTGGTACGATGTATCAATCTGCTGGAACGTCCTACTGAGGGGCAGGTTCTGGTAAATGGGCAGGAACTGACTGCGCTTTCACCCAAAAAGCTGCGGGAGGCCCGGAAAAAGATCGGCATGATCTTCCAGCACTTCAACCTTATGCCCTCCCGCACCATCGGCGGGAACGTGGCCTACCCTTTAAAGGGCAGCGGCCTTTCCAAAGAACAGATCCGGGAAAAAGTCCGCAGCCT
>USLH01000106.1 GCA_900555435.1 uncultured Oscillospiraceae bacterium
GCAAAATTCGCGGAATCCATATCCGCGCAGTTTAAAATTATAGCACAGTCCCTGCCCTTCGTCCAGTGCCCGTCCTGGGGATATTTCCGAAAGTTTGGGGCAGGATAGGGAAAACCGGGATCGGAGGTAGTGCATGATGCCAACTCAGCGGATGGGCGCCCAGACCGTGGCGCTCCGCGACCCGCCCAGCGTGCTGTCCTACGCCTGCGTGGGCGGGAAATTCGAGAAGCAAGGCCCCCTTGGAAGCTGCTTCGACGTTTTGAACGAGGACTCCTTCTTCGGGGAGGAGACCTGGGAGAAAGCGGAAAGCCGCCTGCAGCTGGATGCCGTACGGAAGGCGCTGGAAAAGGCGGCTCTCTCCCCGAAAGAGATCGACCTGATCTTTGCGGGGGATCTTTTGAACCAGTGCGTGGGCTCCACCTACGGGCTGCGGGCACTGGAGATCCCTTTTTTAGGGGTGTACGGCGCCTGCTCCACCATGGCGGAGAGCCTTTGCCTGGCGTCGCTTTTCGTGGACAGCCGGCTGGCGGAGCAAGCGGTGGCAGTGACTTCTTCCCATTTCTGCTCCGCCGAGCGGCAGTTCCGCTTTCCGCTGGAATACGGCGGCCAGCGGCCCCCTACCGCCCAGTGGACGGCAACTGCCGCCGGGGCGGTGATCGTAGGGCGGGGGAACGGCCCTTATATCCGGGAGGTCACAGTGGGGACCATCACCGACCTTGGGATCACCGATATGAACAACATGGGAGCCGCCATGGCTCCGGCAGCGGCATCCACCTTTGCGACATTTTTTAAGGACACCGGCACCCGTCCGGAGGACTATGACCGGATCTTTACGGGGGATCTGGGGAAGGTGGGTTCCATGCTCTTGTTGGAGCTTTTGCAGGAGGAGGGATACGACCTGTCCCGGAACCACGAGGACTGCGGGCTGCTCCTCTATTCGCCGGAGCAGGACGTTCACGCAGGCGGCTCCGGCTGCGGATGCTCGGCTTCGGTGCTTTGCGCCCACATCCTCCCCAGGCTCCGGAAAGGGGAGTACAAAGAGGTGCTGTTTGCCGCCACCGGTGCGCTGATGTCGCCGACCTTGGTGCAGCAGGGGGAGAGCATTCCCGGGATCGCCCATCTCATCCATTTCAGCAGCAAAAAGGAGGAATAAAATGGAAACGTTTTGGGAGTACGCCAAAGCCTTTCTGGTTGGCGGGGCCCTTTGCGGGATCGGGCAGGTACTCATCGACTACACGAAGCTCACTCCCGCCCGGATCCTGGTGGCGTATGTAGTGGCAGGGGGGATCTTAGGTGGGCTTGGATGGTACCAGCCCCTCATCGACTTTGCCGGGGCGGGGGCGACGGTGCCCTTGACCGGCTTCGGCAGCCTTCTTGCCAAAGGCGTCCGGGAAGCGGTGGATAAGGACGGGCTGATGGGGGTCTTATCCGGAGGATTGACCGCTTCCGCGCCGGGGATCACGGCGGCGGTGGTCTTCGGGTTGTTCGCCGCCCTGATCTTCAAGCCGAAGGACAAAGAGGACTAAAAAAACGGCCGCCGGTCGTAAGATCAGGCGGTCAGTCTTTTTTATTCGGGGATCTCCCAGCGGACGGTCAGGCTGTCGGCACCCTCTACCCGTTGGAACCCCATGGAGGCGTAGAGCCGGCAGGCGGGAAGGTTTTCTTTGTCCACCAGAAGGGACAGCCTGGCAGGGGCGTTTTGCTCCATCGCCTTCGCCAGCAGCTTTCTGCCGTACCCTTTTCGACGGTAAGCCTCCTGCACAAAAAGATCGTAAGGTTCGTTTTCTGGGAAGCCGTAGGTCACGTCCAGGTACCCGACTATCTCCCCTTCGGAGAGGGCCAGCAGGATCCGGAACCGATCCGGAGCTGCCGCCACCTTTTCTCCCGTCCAGTAGGCGTCCTTTTCGTGGAGGGCAAAATAAGCGGCGGCATATTCTTCGGAAAAGGGGACGATGCCGTCGGTGCTGATTTTTGGGACGGCGCCGGCGAAGGCCAGCTTCTGCTGCTCCGGGTAAAATTCGGCGTCACGCTTCCGGAGGGCGGAAGCGAGAAGACGGTTCCGGGGGTTGAAGACAAAATCCCCGCTCCAGCCGGGATAGGCTTTCGCAAGATAGGAGAGAACGGCTTCATAGGTTTCCGGATCTTTGGAAAGACCGGCAAGCAGCTCTAGGTACTTCTCTTCCCGGAGAGCTAGAAAGACGAAGAGCCCCGTCTGCTTCCCCTCCCGGAACACACCCAGAACGGCGTGGTGCTCAGGTTGCTCCAAAGCAGCCTGCAGGTTCCGGTGGCGCTGCTCTTCACTGGTCAGCATGGGGTCGGAAAACTCCGGGTCACCGGTAAAAGAGGCAAGAAAATCGAAATCGATGGCGGTAAGGGGGCGGAGCTCCATTTCAGTAAGCCTCCAGATAGTCCAAGATCCCTGTTACGTCCAGCGCATCGGAAAGGTAGAAGAAAAGCTCTTCGGTCATGGCAAGAATCCGGGACAGCTCTTCATCGGAGATCTGGGTGGGAATATCGGTGGGATAGCGGGTCTCGATGTAGTACCGGTTCAGGGCGGCGCTTTCGTCCATCCACTGCTGAAAATGGGCGTCGATGGAAGCCGCCCGGCGACAGAGCCAGGTCAGGTTGTGGCCGTCCACCGTCTGGCGGGAGCGGGCAAGGATAAAGCCCTTCAGGGCCTTCTCTATGCACTGCTGGCAGTGGAAGGCGGCGGCGTTGTGAAGGGTGGGATCAGTGGAAAGAAGCTGGGCCGCCCGGTAGTCGTCGTAGGAGGCGTTGATCCAGTCTAAGTACCGCCGGCTGTCAGAGGGGTTACTGCCTCGCCTTGTCATAGATGAGAACCCCCTTTTGCCGGATGCTGTGGGCAAAGGAATCGTCGGCGGCGGTAAACAGCGCCCACTCCTCCGCCGTATAGATCACCACATCGTAGGGGATCTCGCAGTCCAAGGTGCAGTAGATCTGCTGCTCCAGCTGCCGCTTTTCTGCCGTGTCGGCAATTACACAGAGTTTAAAAGAGGTCACATTCTGCTGCAAGTCGTATTTCATGCTGAATACATAGATCTGCTCCGGGGAGCAAAGAGCGGCGATGCGGGCGGAAAGCTCCTGAACACGGGGATCTTTTGTCATGGCGGGTCATCCTTTCTGCCGGGAATCCGATAGCTTCATTATACTCCTTTTTCCGGGGAATGCAAGCCGTCCGATACATAAGGCTCCCGGCGGAGACCCTGCTGGCGGGCCTCCCTTAAAAGGGCGTCATAGCGGATCTTCAGGGATTTGATCTGGTAGCAGCAGGCGTCGATCCGGTCGCTGTCGGTGAGGAGGTCGAACTGGCTGCAGGCGGCGTCTAATTGCAGCTTTAAGTCGGCAAGCTCGGCGAGGAGGGGGGAAGGGGAATTCTTTTTCGTAAGGATCCGGGGAAAACGGACGGCAAGTTCCATCGGACATCTTCCTTTCATAAAAAGTTCTTCAGGAAAAATATGGGAGAATCCTTCGGATTTATGCAGGGATAGGCGGGAATTTTTTGGCATAGAATGGGTAACAAAAAGGAGGCGGAAGGATGGAAAAAAGCAGTTTTGAGATCAAATATTGCCCGGAACGGAAGGAGAATGTGAGCATTCAGGTGGAGCGGGGGAAAAACGGGGTGATCCGGCGGTGCCTTTGCGGAGGAGAGTGTGAGAAAAAAGAATGCCGGGTCTGCGAAGGAGCCGGATTCTATTTATGGAAGTGAAGAAGGGCACGCCGGGAGAGTTTCCGGCGTGTTTTTTGAAAAAGAAACTGTTAAAAAAATAACGATTTTTTCGCCGCCTGTCTTCCTTATTAAAAGGGGAAAGGTTTTGGGGGCTTTTTTGCAGGAAGGCACAATGCCTATAAAAACCATTAAAACCTTGTTCGTTTTTCCAAAAAGTTTTTTTGAAAAAAGGCTTTTCAAATCTCAAATAGTCGGTATAATGGTTATAGCCTTTTTATCCGCAGGCTTCCCGTGGGAAGCGAAAAAACTTTTTCCATTGAGAATGGCGGTGATTGAATGTTCCCTTTGAAGTGGGTATGGGAAAACCTCAAGGGCTATCGCAAGCGATATGTGTTAGCGCTGTTTTTGGTCGTCTGCACCTCACTGATGACCATGGCGAACCCCTTAATTTCCCAACAGATCGTTGACCGGGTACTGATGCCGGCTGACGGCGCCGAGCGGGAGATCAATATGCTGATCCCTCTGGTGGCAATGATGGTCGGGGCAACGTTTTTGCGCACGGTCGTCGGCTACCTGATGATCATCATGACGGAAAAAGCAGGCATCCTGGTTGCGACCAACATCCGCAGCTACATTTATCGGAATATGCAGCGGCAGGATATGAGCTTTTACGACCGGAACCGCACGGGTGACCTGATGACCCGGCTGACCGGCGACATCGACGTGGTCCGGTATGTAACGGCGTATACCAGCCGGCTTGCTTTGGATTCTCTGGTGACCTTTCTGGCGGTGCTCATTTACTTTTTAAGCACTGACGCCGTGTTCACCCTGATCCTCTGCTGCATTTTCCCGGTGCTGTTTTTCATTACCTATACCTATTCCAAGAAGGTTCGCCCGTATTATGCGGAGCAGCGGGAGCGGCTTTCCCGTATGAACTCCCGGGCGCAGGAAAACATCGCCGGAAACCGGGTAGTTAAGGCTTTCGCAAAGGAAGAGCATGAGATCCATCTTTTCGACGAAAAGAACAAGGACTACCACGACGCCTGCATCAACGTGAACTTTTTCTGGCTGAAGTACTACCCTGCCATTGAAATGACCGCACAGGCTATGGCTATCGTGGTGCTCTGCTTAGGAAGCCTCTTTGTTATCAACGGGCGGATCACCGTGGGCCAGCTGATGGCGTTTTCCGGCCTGATCTGGACCTTTGCAAACCCCATCCGGAACTTGGGCCCGCTGCTCAACGATGTTCAACGGTTCCAGACCAGTGCGGCGAAGGTCATCGAGCTCTATTACACCCGTCCCACCATCGTCAACCGCTTCGGCTGCAAAAAGACCGACGAGCGGCTGCAGGGAGACATTGATTTCGAGGATGTGGGCTTGTCCCTCGGCGGGCGGCCGCTGTTAAAGCACATCAACTTACATATCAAGCCCGGCGAAACGATTGCTGTCATGGGCAACACCGGTTCCGGCAAGACGCTGCTCATGAATCTGATCCCCCGGCTTTACGACATCACTTCCGGTGTCTTGAAGATCGACGGTGTGCCCATCAAGGAGTGGGATCTCCACACCCTGCGGCACAACATCGGCATGGCGACTCAGGACGTGTTCCTCTTCTCGGATACGGTAGACGGCAACATCGCCTACGGTGATTCGGAAATGAGCGAAGAAATGACCCGGCACTATGCCGATCTGGCGTCGGCGGACTTCATCGACAAGATGGAGGACGGCTACAACACCATCATCGGCGAACGGGGCGTGGGCCTTTCCGGCGGACAGAAGCAGCGGATCGCACTGGCCCGTGCGCTGGCTATCCGGCCCTCTATCCTGATCCTTGACGACACCACCTCCGCCGTAGATATGGAGACGGAGCATTTCATCCAGGAAAGCCTTGACCATCTGGATTTCAACTGCACCAAGATCATCGTAGCGCAGCGGATCTCCACCACCCGCCGGGCCGACCGGATCATTGTTCTTAAGGACGGCGAGATCTCCGAAGTGGGCACCCACGAGGAGCTTGTAAAGCTGGGCGGCTATTACACCGAGATCTGCACCCTGCAGGAAGCGACGGGAGGTGAGGACTGATGGCGACCCGCAACAAATACGATGTGGACGAGACTCTTGAAACTCCATTCAGTCTCAAGCACTTCAAGCGGGCGGCGGTCTATGCGAAAAGGCATACGAAACGCATGGCTTTCGCCATGCTGGCCAGTATGACCTCCGCCTTGTCCTCCCTGGTTTACCCCATGATCCTCCAGCGTGCCTTCGACGTGGTCATCCCCTCGAAGGATTACGGGCAGTTAGGGCTGCTCACCGTTGTGACGGTGCTGACCATTGCGCTGAGTATTGCCATGAATACCGTCCGCGCCCGGCTGATGACGAGAGTCGGGCAGGACATCATCTACGATATGCGGAAGGATCTTTTCGACCATCTGCAGGAGCTGCCCTTCGCTTTCTATGACAGCCGGCCCCACGGGAAGATCCTGACCCGTGTCATCCATTACGTCAACAACGTATCGGATATGCTCTCAAACGGTATCATCAACTTCATCATGGACATCTTTAATCTGGTGTTCATCGCCATTTTCATGTTCTTCATCAACGTGGAGCTGTCCCTCATCATCATCGCCGGCGTTCCGGTTTTTGTGGCGGTCATTATGATCATCAAGCCGGCCCAGCGGAGGGTGTGGCAGAAGGTATCCAACAAGGGTTCCAATATGAACGCCTACCTGCAGGAGAGCCTGGACGGCGCAAAGATCACCCAGCTGTTCACCCGGGAAGATCAGAATGCGCAGATCTACGACCGGCTGAATCTGGACTACTTCCATCTGTGGAACAGGGCTCAGCGGATCTCCAACTGCGTCTGGGTCACGGTGGACAACGTGACCACCTGGGTGGTGGGCGCCATGTATATCGTGGGCATCCTTGTGATGAAGCCCATGGCGTCCTTCGGTACCATCGCCGCCGTGTCCAACTATGCGTGGCGGTTCTGGCAGCCGCTTCTGAACCTGTCGAACCTCTATAACACCTTTATCAACGGCATCGCTTATCTGGAGCGGATTTTTGAAATGATCGATGAGCCGGTAGGGATCGCCGACGCTCCCGACGCAACGGTACTGCCGAAGATCGAGGGAGGGGTCACCTTTGACGACGTAACCTTTGCTTATGAGCCCGGCCATAACGTCTTAGAGCACGTTTCCTTCGACGTAAAGCCCGGCGAGAGCATCGCTCTGGTGGGACCTACCGGTGCGGGCAAATCTACGATAGTCAACCTGATCTCCCGGTTCTACGACGTTTCCGACGGAAAGATCCTGATCGACGGGCACGATATTTCCAAGGTGACGCTGCATTCCCTGCGCTCCCAGATGGGCATCATGCTGCAGGACAGCTTCATCTTCTCGGGGACGGTGCTGGATAACATCAAGTACGCCCGGCTGGACGCCACGGAGGAGGAGGTGCGGAAGGCCTGCAAGACCGTCTGCGCCGATGAATTCATCAGCGAGATGGAGCAGGGCTACCTGACGGAGGTAAATGAGAGAGGTTCCCGGCTGTCCCAGGGGCAGCGGCAGCTGATCTCCTTTGCTCGGACGCTGCTGGCGGATCCGAAGATCCTGATCTTAGACGAGGCCACCTCCTCCATTGACGCCAAGACGGAGCGGATGGTCCAGACGGCTCTGAACGAGCTTTTGAAGGGGCGCACCTCCTTCATCATCGCTCACCGGTTGTCCACCATCAAGAACTGCGACAAGATCATGTACATCTCCAATAAGGGGATTTCGGAGTGTGGCTCCCACGAGGAGTTGATCGCCAAGAAGGGCGATTACTATAAGCTCTATACCGCCCAGCGGACGGGGAATTTAGGGCAGCTGTAAGCGAAAAAGAAAACCGGCAGACGGGAAGCGTGTCCCGGCTGCAGCCGAAGTAGAGCGCCCCGCCCTTGAAGGCAGGAAGCCGTAGGAATCCGTCCTGTTCCGGATAAAGCCGGACGAGGAAGATCCGCCCCAGATCCGCCCATGCGGCGAAGGTGAGGAAGGGTTCCTTCTCCATGGGGTGGGCGGTGGTCAGATACCACTCGCCGTCGGAGCATTCGGCCTGAAAGAAATGCTCCCCTTCCGCTTTCCGGGGGAGGAGGGGGATAAGCTGCGGCCGCAGCAGGAGATGTGGGCTTCGTTCGTCGAAGTCAGCAGGTTCCCGCACTGAGGGCAGCGGTAAAACCGGATGCGTTTCATGTTTCCAACGTCCTTTCGATTGGCAGGCAGCTCTCCGGAGAGGAGCTGCTCGGCGGGGATCTTAAGGATCCGGGAAAGCTCCGGGAGCAGTCCGGCGTCCGGAAGACCGGCCCCCCGTTCCCATTTGGAGATGGTGCGGTCGCTTAAATGCAGCAGCTCGGCCAGTTGTTTTGGGTCAGCCTCTGCTCCAGACGGAGGGAACGGATCAGCGGCCCGGTTTTTTCAGATCCATTTCGATCACCTTGTTTTTATCCTACCCGATTTTTGGGAAAAAGCAACCAACGCTCCGT
>USLH01000107.1 GCA_900555435.1 uncultured Oscillospiraceae bacterium
CCGCTCGAAAACGATGTCCCGGCAGTACTGCTCCTCGCCTTTGGGGCAGAAGAAACTGAACATCCGGATGCGCTCCGTCTGTAAAATATGAGCCAGCTCAAGCGTATGCTTGAAAACGTCCAGATGCGGGGCAAACGCTTCACCCACACTGATTTTTCCAAGGGGAGAACCGATACTCCAGACCCGGATCCCGCCATCGTCCAGCTGCTTTTTCAGCTCTTTGGCTTCCTCACAGGTCAAATCGGTAATGTTTTTCTCTCCTACGCCCCGAAGTTCAATTCCGGGAATCCCGTTCTCCTGAAGAGCCCGGATCTGCTCCGATACTTCCGCACCGGCTTCATCGGCAAATGCCGCAAGAGTAAATTCACTCATATAGTTCTCCTTTATTTAAGGTAATTTTTCAGGTTGTCATGATACACACCGGCAACCAGCTTCAAAGCGTTCTCATCATCGACGAACTCCCCGTCCTCAATCCACTGTCCGATCACCGAGGCGAAGATCCGACGGAAATAGTCATGCCGTGCATAAGAAAGGAAGCTGCGGGAGTCGGTGAGCATTCCCAAGAATTTGCTCAGATCGCTTACCTCGGCAATGTTCTCAATCTGCTCAATGATGCCCCGCTTGTGGTCACAGAACCACCAGGCAGCCCCGCAGATCACGCCCCGGAAACTGCCGGAAGCTGCCGCAAGAGCCGGGCAGGCCATACCGTTCAAAGAATAAAGGATGGTCTTCGGCAGGCTGTTTTCCTGCTCGCAGCGATCCAGAACCGCACAGACATCTTTAACAGGAACCGGATCGCCCACGCAGTCTCCACCGCAATCAGCGCCTAATAAGTGAAACAGCCGGGTACTGGCGTTGCGCTTAGCACCTAAGTGCCACTGCATGACCAGATTGTGCTTTTTATATTCCCCGGCCAGCCAGACGAAGCAGTAGCCCAGGAAGCGGTCATATGCTTCGTCAGAGATTTCCTTGCCTTTCAGCGCTGCCGCAAACGCAGCAGCTGCCTCTTCCTCCGTGCCGATGGAAGAGGGGAAGCCTTCGATGCCCACGTCGGTGAACCGGCAGCCCAGACTGCAGAAATAGTCAAGTCTCTTGGAAACCGCCTGCTTTAATGCCGCAAAATCGCTGATGGTCAACTCTGCTGCCGCAGAAAGCCGGGCAATGTAGTCGGTATAGCCGGGCTTCCGGATGCTCAGAAGGGCATCGGGGCGGAAAGCAGGCGTAACTGTCGTTGCGAAGCTCTTGTCAGCGGCAATGAGTTTATGGTATTCCAGCGTGTCCGCCGGATCATCCGTAGTAGACAGATACTCCACATTTGCACCGGTAATCAGCTTCCGGGGAGACAAATGCTTTTCCCGGATGACTGCATTGGCACGTTCCCGAATAGAACCGGCAGTCTCGCCGTTTAAAACGGTATCGATCCCAAAGAACAGCCGCAGCTCCATATGCGTCCAGTGATAAAGAGGATTTCCGGCCGCCGTAGCCAGCGCCTCAGCGTATTTCTGAAACTTTTCGCCCCAGGAAGCATCGCCGGTGATGTATTTCTCGTCAATGCCATGGCAGCGCATCAGCCGCCATTTATAATGGTCGCCGCCTAAAAACATTTCCCCGATGTCAGAAAACTCCCGATCCTCATAGATCTCCTTGGGAGAAAGATGGCAGTGATAGTCAATAATGGGAAGATCCTTGCAGGCATTGTACAGCCGAACCGCCGTGTCGTTGGCCAGCAGGTAACGAGGCCCCATAAAATCGCTCATACGATCGCTCCGTTCTTTGATAAATTCCACCTTTCGGTCTATTTCATTATACCGCACCTTTTTTTACAATCCAATTGCAGAAACCAGCAAGGATGATTGTGATTCTTGACATCTTCCCTCAAAAATTCTTGACACTTCCCCTACGTCAGGGTTTAACATAGAGATCAAAGGAGGCGTTTTCATGCAGATCAAGGACGTCTGCCGCCGGACCGGCCTCACTGAACGAGCCGTGCGGTTTTATATCGAAAAGGAGCTCCTTTCTCCGGAAAAAACCTGGCGGAACGGCCGGGAATACCTGAACTTTTCCGAGAAAGACCTCTGCGCCCTGAACCAGATTGCCAGGCTCCGGCGGCGCTTTTTCACCCTGGAGGAGATCAAAACCATGCAGACCCGCCCGGATCAGATCGGCGAAGTCCTCGCCGCCTACCGCACCGGACTTCAATCCGAGACCCAGGACCGGCAAACTGCCCTTTCCCTGGCCGATGCCCTCCAAGGTGAGGAATTCCCGGACCTGACCTCCTTCTGCCGCCGCCTGGACCAGGAGACTGGACGCCGGAACTCCGCTCAGCCGGACATCTGCCCCAACTTCCGCCGCTTGGACGGCGACTCCCCGGAGGAACGGGAAGCCGCCCTGTCTGAGTGGTCCCAACAGGAGCAAAGAAGGAAGAAAAAGGTGCGGCTCAGGTATATCCTGGGTACGATTCTGGCCGTGAGTCTTCTGACCGCCGCCTTGGGAAGCTATGAGATCTGGTACTGCAACAACCGCCAAGGCTCCTCCATCTTCACTAGCCTTTGGGAGATGGAAGTCACCGCCAAAGGCATCAGCTCCGACCGGGTGCCCCTCTACTGGCTGGATATCCAGATTCCGGAAATGGAAGCAACCGCCCTGGGCATCCCCTCTGCCTTCCGCCTGAACCTCTCCGGAGACTCCGCTGAAGTCGTCTGGAACGGTGCGGTCTATGATCACCCCTACCCCATGGCCTACCTGCAGATTTTCCTCCCTAACCGCTGGAAAAAGTCCGCCGGACTGACCGGGACTACTGACTTAAACGCCCTGATTGAGGCCGCCCTGAGAGACCCCCAAGCCCGGGTCGATTTCGTCCGCCTGGAAGGCTTCCAGGGTGAGGACCGCTGACCACCCAGAGAAAATATCTGCCAAAACTCACCCACCTTGTCTAAAATGAAACTGGACTTTTCCCCCAAAAACGTGTATAATGAAACCACTACTTCTTATGGAGGCGCATCTATGGATTGCAAACAAGTCCAGTCTCTGGCCGAGACCTTAAAGCAGAACATTTCCACCGTTATTTCCGGAAAGGATCCCGTCATTGAAAAAGTGATCCTTTCTTTGCTCTGCAGTGGTCATATCCTGCTGGAAGACATTCCCGGAACCGGTAAAACCACCCTTGCCAAAGCGTTGGCCAAATCCATCCGCTGCGGCTTCAAACGGGTGCAGTTTACCCCGGATCTTCTCCCCTCCGATCTGACCGGCATCAATTTCTTCAACCAAAAAGAAGGCGAATTCGTCTTTAAAAAGGGCTCCGTTTTCACCAATATCCTGCTGGGCGACGAGATAAACCGTGCCACTCCCCGGACCCAGTCCAGTCTTTTGGAGTGCATGGAAGAAGGGCAGGTTTCCGTAGACGGCGTCACTTATGCCTTAGACAAACCCTTCCTCGTGATCGCAACCCAAAACCCCATTGAGATCCAAGGCACCTTCCCATTGCCGGAAGCCCAGTTGGATCGGTTCTTCGTCCGGCTGAAAATGGGCTACCCCGATACGGAAAGCGAAACCCGGATGCTCACAGGCCGTGTTTCTCAGAATCCGTTGGATGCCTTAGCTCCAGTGCTTTCCGGCGAAGAAATCGTGGAAGCACAGGCCGCCGTCCGAATGGTCAAAGTGGGACAGGCCGTAGCCTCCTATATCGTCCGTCTTGCGGAAGCGACCCGGAATCACGAGAAGATCAGGCTGGGCGTCAGCCCCCGGGGTGCTCTCGCCCTGATGCATGGCGCACAGGCTCACGCCGCTATGGCAGGCCGGGATTTTGCGGAGCCGGAAGACGTAAAAGCGGTAGCGGCGGATATTTGGTGCCACCGCCTGATCTGCCGGGGCTTCAGTCTTTCTCAGACAGCGGAAGCGCCTGCCGAAATCCTTTCGCAGATCCTTCGTCAGGTGGAAGCTCCCACGGAGCCTGCCTCCCTTTGATGCGAAAGGAGACGCCTTATGGAAGTAGTTGCCCTTGCGCTGGTGTGTCTCCTGGCAGTCTGGCTGGAAAACGTTCTTTACCGGAAAAACGCCTTCAAGGGATTGTCCTATCGCTGCTATCTCAGTCGTTCACAGGTCTTTGAAGGAGAAGAGATCGAGCTAATTGAAGAGATCGAAAACCGAAAATGGCTTCCTCTCCCCTGGTTTAAATCGGAGATCACCGTTTCACGCTGGCTGGAATTTGCCGGAGCCCAGTCCCAGCTTACCGACCGCCAGCGCTTCGTTCCCAGTTTTTTCATGCTGAAAAGCTATCAACGGGTCAGCCGCCGCTGGAAAGTAAGGTGTCTGAAACGAGGCGAATATTCCGTGGAGCAGATCGTTCTGGTCACCACGGATCTGCTGGGAAATCTGACTCTTTCCCAAGGTGCAAAAGCGGGTGCAACGGTTCTGGTCCTCCCCCGTCCCTTGACCGAAGACGAGCTTCAGGTCACCCCTCGCAGCTTCACCGGTGACATTGTTGTCCGCCGAAGCCTTCTGGAGGATCCGTTTTCCATTGCCGGCGTCCGGGAATACACCCAACGGGAGCCAATGAACCGGATTCACTGGGCAGCCACCGCCCGGGAGCAGAGACTGATGATCTACAACAACGACTCAACCTCCCGGCAAAACCTCACGGTGATCCTTAATATGCAGTCCCGGGAATTTGAACAGTTTCGGGCCATTGACGAGGAAACCATGGAATGTGCCATCCGGATCTGTGCCGGGCTTTTTGAATCGGCTCTGAATGCCGGAATGCCCCTGTGCTTTGTCACCAATGCCTCTACTGATGACACCCGTTCCACTATTTTCACCAATGAATTCTGGGGGGTGGAACACATAGAAAGCCTTTGGCAGCTTCTAGCCCGATTGAATCTGACCAGTACAGAGGATTTTCCTATCTTTTTAGGCGACAACTACCATGCGATCCAATCCACGGATATTGTCCTGGTCACCGCCTACTTAAGTGAGCGGGTATTGGAATTTGTCTGGAGAAAGCAGGCGGACGGGATCCGGGTAAAAGTGATCCTTCTGGGTGATGTTTCCGATCATACAGATGTCTCTGCCTGTGACTTGCTGCAGCTGATGCCCCAAGAGGTAAAAAAGGAGGCAGCCTTATGAAACAGGTACCTCTTTTCCGTGTTTTAAAAGTGCTGGCGACCATCTGCCTTTCCCTAACGATCCTGCCGGTGCTGATGGGGCTATGCGCTTCTTTCGGTATCCGGGGCGATGGCTCTTTCTGGAGTGGACAGATTCTTTTGCTTACCCTTAGCAGCACTCTGGGACTTCTTTGGAAGACCCTTTTGCATCCTCGTATTGTGAAAAGCTGTGGCTTAGGATTGATCCTCGCCAATTTTCTAAGTGCGCTTTTGGCTCTTCTTTTCGCCCTGCTGGAGATGCTGCTGTTCTTTCCCCTGCTCCCCCAGCCGCTGCAGTTTTACCGCTTCACCTATTTCCCCTTTGGAGCATCCGGAATCGGAGCTGCTTTTCTCTGCGGAAGCCTTGCTGCCGAACGGCAGTACGGCAATATCCTCACCAATTATTTTTTCGGGATCCTCACCGGTGCCGACTGTCTCTGTGTCTTTTTAGCATGGTGCCTGAAATGGGAGATCAGCAGTGCCACGCTTGCCATTTGTTATCTGCTGACCGCCGGGGTTTCTGCCCTGTGCCGAAATCAGTCCGGAATTGACTTTCTGATGCAGCGCAGAAAACATGATTTAAGCCATCTTCCCGTAAAAATGCGCTGGTACAGTCTTGCTCTGACCGCCGGAGGCTTCGGGCTGGTTCTGGCAGGATTCTTATTCCGTAACCAAATTGCTGGCGGGATTCACTGGTTTCTAAACGTTCTGAAGGAAGGCATTTCCGCCCTACTCAGATACTTGACAAGGGGCGAAGGCTCGAAAGAAACACCTCTGGAATCGGGAGGATCTTCTCAATTGGAACGCCTTCCGCCTTACGAGGAACCCGGCAATGGAAGCCTTTTTTGGACGATCTTCGGCTGGCTTATGCTGGTCGGTGCCATAATTGGCATTTACTATTATCGCCGTGAGATCGCTGCTTTCTTCCGAACTATCTGGCTGAAATTGAAAACATTTTTGGCAAAGCTCTTTCTCCACCGTGGAAAAGCCGCACGCAGCAACGAACTGACTGGCAGTTATGAGGATGACGTAGTCAGTCTCCCCCGGATCCCCGCCGCTCCTGCGGAGAAAAAGCAAAAGCCCTACGATCTTCGACTCTGGCGGAAGGAATATCGGGCTTATCAAAGGCTACCGGAGGGATCTGAAAAGCTGCGGAAAGGATACCGCTTAATACTTCTCTGCTTTCTTTTGAAAAGGATCCCTCTGCTTCCCTCGGATACGCCGGAAGAGATCTTCAAAAAGGCAGAGAGCCGAGTTCCTTCTGATCTTCTCCGAAAAGTGACCGACAGCTATCAAAAGACCCGATACGGCGAGCTCACACCGAATGTGGCGGATCTGACAGCACTTTCTCAGTTGCTGGAGGACTGCTGCCGAAAAGAACCGTAAACAGAAAGGCCCCCGGTTTGTCAGTTTTACCTGCAAACCGGGGGCCTTCTATTTTAACGTTTTCCACGGATCTGTTCCAGCGTATGAAGCACGGCGTCATGCAGCTCTTTCTGTTCCGGCTTCAGATTGTTGAGAACCCATTCCAACTGAGAAACAGCATGATCGTTTCCCACTTGCTCCAGTGAATGGATCGCCGCCAGCTTTACCGTGTCACTGGGATCTTTCAGCAGGTCGCTGAGCAAGTTGCTGGTTTCATCGCAAACCTTCATCCCGCAGGCCTCTGCGATCCACACCCGTTCCTCTTCTTTTGCGGATTCACACTTCTTTTCCAATTTTTCCCAGTGTCCCTTTTCCACCATTTTCTCAAATTCTTCTTTTTTGTTGCCAAACATTTTAAGTCCTTCTTTCCTAAGGTTAAACGGCAAGTGACCGGCAAAATTGTACAGGAAGTATGAAATTGTCGTCATTTGTTTATCTTAACTATATAATAATCTTCTTTTTGATCTTTGTCAATGGCTTTTTCGTTTTTCTACTACGTCAGAAAATTACGAGCGTTTTTTTCGTCAGGATCACAAAGAGATTTGAAGAAACTGTTACCAATCAAGGGTCATCTTTTTTCTATTTGGAATGTTGTTCATACTTATGCTTGGTAGCCAGCCCGCCCCGAATGTGACGCTCCTGTTTATTGGTATCAAGAATCTTCCGAACTTCTCCATACATCTGCGGATTAGCCCAACGAAGTCGTTCGGTAATGTCTTTGTGGACGGTAGATTTGCTATAATCAAATTTTTTTGCCGTCGCACGGACTGTTGCATGAGTGTCAATGATGTAAGCCCCGAATCGGATGCTTCTTTCTTCAATATTCTCCGTCATCTGCTTCGCCCCTCATTCCAGTTGTTTGCTAAATCCTATGAGGAACAAAAGCAAATTAGTACGGCCTTTCCGGACAGACAGAAAATCCCCCTCTACGGCATATATTTTTCAAAAACCGGAAAAAGGAGGAAGACTTATGTGGTCTCAATTATTCGCCTTTCTTGCATCCCATCTACTCTATTTTGCGCTGCACTTGGAAAAAACCAGCACCTTTCCAAAACCCCTCCCCTCCGCCGAAGAGCAGCTCTGCTTCGAAAAAATGGAACAAGGCGATGCAAAAGCTCGAGAAAAGCTCATCTCCCACAATCTGCGTCTGGTTGCTCATATTGCAAAAAAATATGCCGGTGGACAAACGGATTCAGACGATCTTCTCTCCATCGGAACCATCGGCCTTATCAAAGCAGTTTCCACCTTTAACCCGGACAAAAAAGCCCGGCTTGCCACCTACGCCTGCCGCTGCATCGAAAATGAACTTCTGATGATGCTGCGCACCAAGCGGAAGAGTAACCGGGAAACCTCCCTATATGAACCGATCGGTACAGACCGGGAAGGGAATGAGATCCGCCTGTATGATGTCATCGAATCTGATGAAGAAGATGCCTGTATGCAGCTTGCCCTGAAAAATGATATTTCTCTTCTCTATGAAAAACTGGAATCCGTTCTCACCGACCGCGAACAGCTGATACTGAAAAAACGCTACGGTCTTTATGGTGAAAAAGAATATACCCAGAAAGAAGTTGCAGCTTCTCTTGGCATCTCACGTTCCTACGTTTCGCGAATTGAAAAA
>USLH01000108.1 GCA_900555435.1 uncultured Oscillospiraceae bacterium
GGAGACCATCTGCCTGGACAAAGAGACCCAGCACTACAAGCAGCAGGTGGCTCTGAAGTTTGCAGACCTGGTCTACAACGGACAGTGGTTCACCCCCTTGCGGGAAGCCCTTTCCGCCTTTGTGGACAAGACCTCCGAGACTGTCACCGGCGACGTGAAGCTGAAGCTCTACAAGGGCAACATCATCAATGCCGGCGTCACCTCTCCCTACACCCTCTACGACCTTCAGCGAGGATCACGTCTACAATCAGGCCGACGCCACCGGCTTCATCAACCTCTTCGGTCTGCCTATCCATGTGAAGGCTGTGCTGGACGAAAAGAGAGGCAAATAATCCCGATACCGACGGGAATTTTCCCGGATGCGGGGCGAGGCTTGACCTTGCCCCGCTCCTGTGTTATTTTTAAGTAAAGAGGGGCTTGGGCGTTATGGCAAAAATGTGGGCGGGACGCTTCAAAAAGGAAGCGGACAGCAAGGTGAACGACTTCAATTCCTCCATTTCCTTTGACGCACGGATGTACAAGCAGGACATCATGGGCAGCATCGCTCACGCTGCTATGCTGGGGAAGACCGGCATCATCGGGCAGATGGAAGCGGATAAGATCATGGCGGGGCTTTCGGATCTTTTAGCGGATCTGGAAAGCGGCAGCCTTTCTTTTGACCCGGATGCGGAAGACATCCATATGTTTGTGGAAGCGGAGCTGACCAAGCGGCTGGGGGATACCGGCAAGCGGCTTCACACCGCCCGCAGCCGGAACGATCAGGTGGCGCTGGACATTCGGCTTTACCTGCGGGACGCTATGGCGGGGGTCTCCGCCAATGTAAAAGAATTGGCGGAAACGCTCTGCACCATGGCTTCGGAGCATCTGGACACCATCATGCCCGGTTATACCCATCTGCAGCGGGCTCAGCCCATCACCTTTGCGCACCATCTGATGGCGTATACCAGCATGCTGATCCGGGACTTAGGGCGGATCTCTGACGCCGTGAAGCGGATGAACCGGAACCCCTTGGGCAGCGGTGCTCTGGCGGGAACCACCTATCCCATCGACCGGCAGCTGACCAGCAGCCTTTTAGGCTTCGACGGACCAGTGATGAACAGTTTGGACGGGGTCTCCGATCGGGATTTCTGCATCGAGCTGGGGGCGGCCATTTCTACGATCATGATGCACCTGTCCCGGTTCTCAGAGGAAATCATCCTTTGGTGCTCGTGGGAGTTTAAGTTCATCGAACTGGACGACGCCTTTGCCACCGGCTCCTCCATTATGCCCCAGAAGAAGAACCCTGACGTGGCGGAGCTGGTCCGGGGCAAGACCGGGCGGGTCTACGGTGACCTTGTGACGCTTCTCTCCATGATGAAGTCCCTGCCCCTTGCTTACAATAAGGATATGCAGGAGGACAAGGAAGCCATCTTCGACGCCATTGATACGGTGAACCTCTGCCTGACCACCTTTATCCCCATGCTGAAGACCGCCCGGGTGCTGAAAGAGAATATGCGGGCGGCAGCGGCCAAGGGATTCATCAACGCCACCGATTGCGCCGACTATCTGGTGAAGAAGGGAATGCCCTTCCGGGATGCGTATAAGATCACCGGCACGCTGGTTGGCATCTGCGTGGACAGCGGGAAGACGCTGGAAACGCTGCCGCTCAGTCAGTATAAGGAGCTTTCAGAGCTGTTTGAGAAGGATGTGTACGACGCCATCCGGCTGGAGACCTGCGCCATGACCCGGAATTCCATCGGCGGCCCCGCAAAAGAAAGCGTAGAGCAGCAGATCGCCTGGGCAAAAGAGCAGCTGGTGGCCTATTAAGGAGGAACCTCATGAAAACGAAAATTTTCATCGACGGCAGCGAAGGGACCACCGGTCTTCGGATTAACGAGCGGTTTAAAGGTCGGGAGGATCTGGAGATCCTCTCTATCGACCCGGCTCTCCGGAAGGATCCGGCGGAGCGGAAAAAGCTCATCAATGCCTCTGACGTGACCATCCTCTGTCTCCCCGATGCGGCGGCAAAAGAGGCGGTCTCTTTGGTGGAAAATGATTGCGTTCGGATCATCGATACCTCCACCGCCCACCGGACGGCTTCCGGCTGGGCTTACGGGTTTCCGGAGCTTTCGCCGGAATTCCGGAAAAAGATTCGGGAAGGGAAGCGGATTGCCAATCCCGGATGCCATGCATCGGGGTTCGTGGCGCTTGTTTACCCGCTGATCCGGGAAGGGATCCTGCCGGCGGACTATCCGGTCAGCAGCTTTTCCCTCACCGGCTACAGCGGCGGCGGAAAGAAAATGATTGCCCAGTATGAAGCGGAGGAACGGTCGGAGGAACTGGACGCTCCCCGGGAATATGGGCTGAATCAGCAGCACAAGCATCTGAAAGAAATGACAGCGATCACCGGCCTTGCGGTGCCGCCGCTTTTCACCCCTATCGTAGCGGATTATTACAGCGGCATGGTCGTCAGCGTCCCACTGTACACCGGGATGCTGAAAAAATCCCTTACGCCGGAAGAACTGCGGGACTTTTTTGCGGAGTATTACGGCAGGGAGAAATTTTTGACGGTGGCTCCCTTCGGCAGCGAAGCGGAGAGCGGAGGGTTCCTGAGCGGGAACGCCGCATCCGGATGGGACGGGATGGAGATCCATGTCACCGGCTGCGAGGAGCGGGTGCTGCTTTCCGCACGGTTCGATAATCTGGGAAAGGGCGCTTCCGGCGCTGCAGTGCAGTGCCTCAATATCCTTCTGGGATGCGAAGAAGACAAAGGACTTTGCCTGTAACGAAAGAGGAGAGAAGACATGAATCTGGTAGCTTTTGACGGATTTCCCTTTGTTGAGGGAGGCGTGACCGCTGCGAAGGGCTTTTCGGCCGGCGGCGTTCACTGCGGGATCCGTGCCAACAAATCGAAAAAGGATCTTGGGGTGATCTTAGCGGATACGCCCTGCGCCGCCGCCGCCATGTACACCCAGAATAAGGTGAAGGGCGCACCCTTGCTGGTGACCAAAGCCCACCTGGAAAACGGGACCGCCCGGGCGGTCATCGTCAATTCCGGCATCGCCAACACCTGCAACGCCGACGGACTGGAAAAGGCGGAAGGAATGTGCGTCATCGCTTCGGCGGCGCTGGACATTCCCGCTTCCGATGTGATCGTGGCTTCCACCGGCGTGATCGGGCAGCCGCTGCCCTTAGAACCCATTCAGAGCAGCATCGGGGAATTAAAGGCCGCTCTTTCCCCGGAGAACCATGCAGATTTCGCCGACGCCATCATGACCACCGACACCGTTCGGAAGGAGGTGGCTGTAGAGTTCACCGTAGGCGGGAAAACCTGCCACGTCGGCGGATGCAGCAAGGGCTCCGGCATGATCATGCCTAACATGGCCACTATGCTCTGCTTCCTGACCACCGACGCCGCCATTGAGCCGGAACTTCTACAGGCAGCGCTGAAGCAGGTGGTGGACGAGACCTTCAACATGGTCAGCGTGGACGGGGACACCTCCACCAACGACATGGTCTCGATCCTTGCTTCCGGTGCGGCGGGAAATGCGCCGATCAGAAGCCAGAATGAGGATTTCTCAGTCTTTGTGAACGCCCTGTACGTTGTCTTGATGAACCTGTCCCGGAAGATCGCCGGCGACGGCGAAGGGGCGACCAAGCTCTTGGAGTGCGTGGTTACCGATGCGGAGAGCAAGGAGCAGGCGAAGATCGTCGCCAAATCCGTCATCAACTCCTCTCTGTTGAAGGCTGCCATGTTTGGGGCGGACGCCAACTGGGGCCGGGTGCTCTGCGCCATCGGCTACGCCCAGACCGACGTGGACGTGAACCGGGTGGATGTGGCCTTTGCCTCCCAGAACGGGGCGGTGGCTGTCTGCAAGGATGGGGCAGGCATCGACTTCTCCGAGGAAACAGCGAAAAAAGTCCTGACTACCGATGAGGTGAAGATCCTGGTGGATCTGAACGCCGGGGACGCCGCTGCAACGGCGTGGGGCTGCGATCTCACTTATGATTACGTCCGGATCAACGGCGATTATCGCTCGTAAGAAGGAGCCTGAACGATGGAAAGCATTTCAAATGTTGTAAAAGCGCAGGTGCTAAACGATGCGCTTCCTTACATCCAGAAATACCACGACAAAGTGGTCGTCATCAAATACGGCGGCAACGCCATGACCAGCGAAGAGCTGAAAAACGCCGTCATGAGCGACATCGTGCTGCTCTCTCTGGTCGGGATCAAGGCCGTATTGGTTCACGGCGGCGGCCCGGAGATCAACGAAGCCTTAAAACGGATGAACATCGAGAGCCGCTTCATCGGGGGGCTTCGCTATACCGATGCGGATACGGCGGAAGTGGTCCGGATGGTGCTGGCGGGGAAGATCAACAAGGCGCTGGTTTCCCTCCTGGAGCAGCACGGCGGCCGGGCGCTGGGACTCTGCGGCTCCGATGGAGGGATGCTGCAGGTGAAAAAGCTGGAAGGTCCCAACGATTTGGGCTTTGTAGGCGAAATCACCGACGTGAACGTCCGGCCCATCCGGGACGCTCTGGATAACGGCTACATTCCTGTGATCGCTACGGTCTCCACCGACGCTTCCGGTCAGGTTTACAATATCAACGCCGACACGGCGGCCTCCCGGATCGCAGCGGCGCTGCAGGCGGAGAACCTGATTCTCATGACCGATATCCGGGGCCTGCTCCGGGACAAGGACGACGAGACCACCCTGATTCCGGAAGTACAGGTCAGCGAGGTGCCTTATCTGGTGAAGCAGGGCATCATTTCCGGCGGCATGATCCCGAAGATCGAGTGCTGTGTGGAAGCCGTTCGCCGGGGCGTGGCAAAGACCTGCATCATTGACGGGCGGATCCGTCATTCCATCCTTATCGAGATGCTTTCCAACGAAGGCATCGGCACCCTGTTCAAATAAGAAGGAGGTACCGACATGGCAGATATGCTGGTGAAGCTCTACGATTTAAAAGACGATCCGGCGCTTTATGAGCGGCTGGAAGCGGAGGGTATCAAGATCAAGCAGGCGCTATCCCCCGACAAGCACCGGGTGCTTGCCTTTATCCGGGAAAATTTCGGAGAAGGCTGGGCTAGTGAGTGCGATGCCGCCTTTGCCAATCAGCCGGTGAGCTGCTACATCGCCGTGAAAGACCGGGAAGTGGTGGGCTTTGGCTGCTATGAGGCCACGGCGCGGGATTATTTCGGCCCCACCGGCGTCCGGGAGGATATGCGCCGCAAGGGCATCGGCAAGGCCATCCTCCTGAAGTGCATGTTCGGGCTGTCCCATATGGGCTACGCCTATGCGATCATCGGATCGGCGGCGGAGTCGGCGGTGAAGTTTTATGAAGAAACCACCGGCGCCGTGAAGATCGAAGGCTCTGAACGGGGCGTGTACGGCCGGATGATCGCTTATGATTAAGTGAGGGGATCACTATGAATTTCAATCAGATCAAGGAGCGGGATCAGGAATACATCCTTCCCACCTACAAGCGGTTCGACGTCTGCATCGAAAAGGGCAGAGGAGCGACCTGCACCGGCTCCGACGGAAAAAAGTACATCGACTTCACCAGCGGCATCGGCGTAAACTCCTTAGGCTATGCCGACCCCGACTGGGTCCGGGCGGTATCGGAACAGGCAGGGAAGCTGGCCCACATCTCGAACCTCTATTATTCCCTTCCCGACGGGGAACTGGCGGAGCGGCTCTGCAAACGCACCGGTTACAGCCGGGTCTTCTTCGGGAACTCCGGCGCAGAAGCCAACGAGGGCGCCATCAAGACCGCCCGGAAGTACAGCTTCGACAAATACGGCGCCGGGCGGAACACCATTATTACGTTGGTCAACTCCTTCCACGGGCGGACGGTGACCACCCTTTCCGCCACGGGTCAAGACGTGTTTCACCAGTATTTCGGGCCGTTTACGGAAGGGTTCAAGTACGCAAACGCCAATGACATTCTTTCTGTGGCGGAAGCGGTGGACGACAGCGTCTGCGCCGTTATGCTGGAATTTATCCAGGGCGAAGGCGGCGTGATCCCGCTGGAGGAAGGCTTTGTCAAGGAGCTCTTTGAACTCTGCAGGGAGCGGGATATTTTAATCATCGCCGACGAGGTGCAGACCGGCGTGGGTCGAACGGGAAAATTCCTCGCCTCCGAGCATTTTGGGGTCAAGCCGGATATCACGACACTGGCGAAAGGCTTAGGCGGCGGCCTGCCCATCGGGGCCGTACTGGTCAGCGAGGAGCTGAAAAGCGTCATGGGTCCCTCCAGCCACGGTTCCACCTTCGGCGGGAACCCCATCGCCTGCGCCGGGGCAAACGAGGTCATGAAAAAGGTGGCGGACGACAGTTTCCTCCGGCTGGTTGCGGCAAAAGGGGACAAGCTCCGCTCCTGCCTGCTTTGCTGCGGGAACGTGGCTTCGGTCACGGGGCTCGGCATGATGCTGGGCATCCAGCTGAGATCCGGCACCAGCGCCGAGGTGGCGAAGGCCTGTCTTGACCGGGGGCTTTTGGTGCTGACGGCAAAGGAGAAGGTGCGGCTGCTGCCGCCTCTGACGATCACGGATCAGGAGCTGTCCGATGGGCTTAAGATCCTGTGGGACGTTCTTTCCTGAAAAAGAAAGGTGAAGTGACATGAAACATTTACTGAAACTCAGCGACTGGTCCAAAGAGGAGATCATGGACACCCTGAATCTGGCCGACCAGTTAAAATACGAGCAGAAGCACGGCATTGCCCACCCCCGTCTGGCGGGGCAGACTCTGGGCATGATCTTCCAGAAGTCCTCCACCCGCACCCGTGTCTCGTTTGAGACCGGTATGTACCAGCTGGGCGGGCAGGCGCTGTTTTTAAGCTCCCGGGATCTGCAGATCGGCCGGGGTGAGCCGGTACAGGATACCGCCCGGGTGCTGTCCCGGTATCTGAACGGCATCATGATCCGCACTTTCGCTCAGAAAGAGGTGGAGGATCTGGCAGAATACGGCTCCATCCCGATCATCAATGGATTGACTGATTACTGCCACCCTTGTCAGGTGCTGGCCGACCTGATGACCATCCGGGAATACCGGGGAAGTCTCGAGGGGCTGAAGCTCTGCTACGTTGGCGACGGCAACAACATGGCGAACTCCCTGATTGTTGGCGGCCTGACCGTCGGGATGAAGGTCTCCATCGCCTGCCCGGACAGCCACCGGCCGGATCCTGCCGTGCTGAAATTTGCCGAAAGCTACGGCGGCAAATTCGCAGTTTCTTCCGACATCCCTGCCATGACGGCCGACGCCGATGTGCTGTACACCGATGTTTGGGCTTCCATGGGACAGGAAGGGGAAGCGGCGGAGCGTCGGAAGATCTTCACCGGCTATCAGATCAACGATGCCGTCATGGCTTCCGCCCACCCCGGCGCCATGGTGCTCCACTGCCTGCCCGCCCATCGGGAGGAGGAGATCACCGCCAAGGTCTTTGAGGCCCATGCAAACGAGATCTTCGACGAAGCGGAGAACCGTCTCCACGCCCAGAAGGCCGTTATGGTCAAGCTGATGGAAAAGCACGCATAAAAAGGTTCCTTATCCCCGGCAGCCGTTCATTCTGCGCTGCCGGGGATGTTTTTTGAAAAGGCTCCGTTCTTTTCTGCCGGAGGCGGGAAAGGCTTCTGTTATTTTCCATAAAAAAGAGGAAAAATATCTGTCGTTTCTGTTGGTTGACAGGGAGGGAGGGAACGGTTATAATGATGGGTGTAAACGGTTACATTTCATGGGACTCTTT
>USLH01000109.1 GCA_900555435.1 uncultured Oscillospiraceae bacterium
CGCCGATCAGCGCGATGGGACGGTTGCCCGCCATCTGCAGCCGCTTCATCAGGCAAAGTGCCATGAAATGACCCACATGGAGGCTGTCGGCAGTGGGATCAAAGCCGATGTAGAAGGTCGCCTTGCCCTCATTGATGAGCTTGCTCACCAGCTCTTCATCGGTGACCTGGGCAATCAGTCCCCGGCGTTTCAGTTCTTCGTAAGTGGTCATAAAAACCTTCCTTTCTTCCGGGGTGAAATTCCCCGATGTCTCTCTTTTCCGGGCGAGGGAAATAAAAAATCCCCTGCCCGCATTGCGGACAGAGGACGATTCAGCAAACCTGAAACGTGTTACCACCTCAATTTACCGTTTCCTCGCAGAAGCGGCCTCGTCGAGTACACGGAAAAGCTCCGGATACTCCCATGCGGTAACGGGCATTCCCGGCGTTCCCTACTGCTTTCGGTTCAGGAGCGCAACTCCGAGAGGTATTCGGCCTTTCCCTTCCACGTCCTTGCACCGACCGGACGCTCTCTGAAGCCGGTAAAAAGCGTACTCTTTCTCATCTCAGCTGTTGCCTATAACTTTAGCATATTCTTTTTCGTTTGTCAAGGAGTTTTTGAAAAGTCCTTCCGCTCCTTAAAATCCGGACAGGCGGAGGCATCCGGGTCAATGCGGTTCCCTTCCCCTACCCGAAGCTGCCGGCTGAAATGCGGCCCTTTTCTCCGGCAAAACCAGCAGTGGGGACGGCGGTAAACCGTATCCCGCCGATCGTCAAAGCAGTAAACGCAGTCCCTGCACCGATCCATTTACTTTACCAGCATTTTCGGGACAAAGTAGAGGAGTACGATCACGCCCAGCACGATCCGGTACCAGCCGAAGGCTTTGAAGTCGTGCTTGCGGATGAAGTTCATCAGGAATCGGATGACGAAAATCGACACGAGGAATGCCACTGCCATGCCAAGCAGCAGGATCCCGTATTCGCCTGCCGTAAAGTCAAAGCCGAATTTGGCCATTTTCAGCGCGCTCATGCCCACCATGGCAGGTACAGCTAAGAAAAAGGTGAACTCCGCAGCCGCCACACGGGAAACGCCGATCAGCAGCGCTCCGATGATGGTTGCGCCAGAGCGGGAGGTCCCGGGGATGATGGACAGGATCTGGAAGACGCCGATCAGAAACGCCGTTTTGAAATCGATGTCTGCCAGCTTCTGGATCCGGGGCGTACGGTGGGCATTCCAGTTTTCAATCAGGATAAAGGCGACGCCGTAAACGATCAGAGCCGCTGCGATCACAATGGGCGTATGTAGGTGCGCTTCCACAAAATTGTCAAAGAGAATGGTAACGATAGCGCCGGGAATGCAGGCCACGACCACCTTCAGCCAGAGCACGATGGTGTTCATTTTCACCACGGGTTTCGACTTATCCTTGAACTGAAACGGAAACATTTTGTGCCAGAACAGCACAATGACCGCTAAGATTGCGCCGAATTGGATCACAAAGAAGAAAACTTCCTTGAATTCCTTGCTCATGTTCAGATGGATGAATTCATCGACCAGCAGCATATGTCCCGTGCTGCTGATGGGGAGCCATTCGGTGATCCCCTCTACAATCCCTAAAAAAATGACTTTCAGAATTTTCAAAAAGCCTGTCATGTCTGATCCTCCGCTCAATGTTTTCTGGTTTTGAGTATAGCACAGGATCCGGATGCCGTCAACGAAAAAAGCGGTGACTTATGAAAGATTTCACTTTCCCTTACCGCATCCCTACGGCTTCGTCCACCGGGATCGAAAGCAGCACGCCCTGAGCCGGCGTCTGGGGGCCTGCAGCTTTGCTGATTGCCTGCATAACGGCACTCCGGAGCTCCCGGGTGACCACAATGGCTACAATCTCCCGTTCCGGGTGGATGGAGATCCCGAAAAACCGGGCGGTATCATCTCCGCTGACGTCCCGGGCGTGTAAAACCGTGCCGCCTCGGGCACCTACCGGTCGGGCCGCTTCCATCACATCGTCGGCGTGCCCTTGCTCCACCGTTACCAAAATCAGGTCTTTCTGAATTGCAGGTTCCACAGTCGGTGCCTCCTCTTTTTCTTTTTGTTCTTCAAATCTTGCCTGAACCGCTCCCGGCACAGCGCCGATACTGGACAGCGGTACGGTGAAAGCGATGCCGTTTCCCGGGCCTAAGATCTGCATCCGATCTGCCAGCACCTTTAAAAGCTCCGGCACTTCCCCATCCGGGACCAACGTCAGCACGACGGCTTTTTCCGTTCGCCCCAGCCCCAAAAGATCCAAAACCTCCGAGCTGGCAGTGCCGTGCCCTAAGCAAATGGTCTGCATAAGGGTGCGCTGTTCTCTGCAGATGGAAACGATCCGTTCTCCCTTGCCCCGATCCACGATGGCGACCAGTAGCTTCATGATATGCTTTTTCATGGGCAGTCTCCTTAAAAATCGATGATCTCCAGAGTGACCTCCGGCTTGGCAGGTGCTGCTGCCGCCTTTCTCTTATAGATCAGCCCCATCAGCTGAATGGTGATCAGCGGGGTCATGGCTACCATTGCCACGATCCCGAAGGCGTCGGTCAGGATGTTCCCACCCAGACTCTCGCAGGCCCCCATGGCAAAGGGCAGCAGAAACGTTGCGGTCATCGGTCCGCTGGCCACGCCACCGGAGTCAAAGGCAATACCCGTAAAGATCTTGGGCGTAACAAAGGTCAGTCCAATGGCAATGGCATACCCGGGGATCAGCAGCCAGAAAATGGACAGCCCCGTCAAGATCCGCACCATGGCAAGCCCGATGGATACGGCCACGCCGGTGGAAAGACAGCGCTTCATCGCCTTCTGGGAGATCGCACCGTCGGAGATCTCCTCCACCTGCTTATTGAGCACATGGACCGCCGGCTCCGCCGCCACGATAAAGTATCCGATGACCATTCCCAGCGGGATCAGCAGCCATTTATGCACACTGGCCAGCTGTTCGCCGATGTATTGACCTGCCGGCATGAATCCCACGTTTACGCCGGTCAGAAACAGCACCAATCCCACAAAAGTATACCCGGCGCCCACGCCGATCCGAATCCCCTGCCGCTTCCGGAACCGTCTCGTGATCAGCTGGAAGATCAGAACGCACACAAGGATCGGTGCCAGAGCAATGGCGACTTCTTTCAGGTAAGTGGGGAAGCCCGCCCCGAATGCCTTCGCCAGATCAGCCGTCGTCTGAATATCCGGGGAAATCGTCTTTTCGTACCCGGTAGAAGTGGGATTATAGAAGATCCCCAGCAGTAGCACCGCAAGGATCGGCCCGATGCTGCAAAGCGCTACCAATCCGAAGCTGTCTTCCCTTGATCCGTCATCGCCCCGGATGGATGCCATACCGAAGCCCAGCGCCATAATAAACGGCACCGTGATCGGCCCAGTAGTCACCCCGCCGGAATCAAACGCCACCGCAATAAAATCCCTGGGTGCAAAAAAAGCCAGTACAAACACCAGAAGATAAAAGACCACCAGCATCCGGGAAAGCGGGATCTGGAACACCGTTCGTAGAATGGCGACCATCAGGAAAAAACCAACACCGGCTGCCACTGTCAAAATCAGCGCCAGATTCGGGATCGCCGGGACCTGCCCCGCCAAAACCGAAAGATCAGGCTCCGCAATGGTCACCACGGTTCCGATAAAAAATCCCACCGGAAGCATCAGCGACAGCTTCCGGGACTTGGTGATCTCCGCACCGATCCCGTCGCCGATGGGCATCATGGCCATGTCCGTTCCCAGCGAGAAAAACCCCATTCCCACAATGAGCAAACACGCACCTGTCAGGAACATCATCATTGTCCCCGCCGGCAGCGGTGTGACCGTAATGCTCAATAGGATCACGATCAGAGTGATGGGAAGCACCGAGGTCAGCGCTTCGACAATTTTTGCTTTCAGTGTTTGATTCATCGGTCCACCTCTTTCCTTATGCTGTCCGGGGAAAAACGCCCCATATGTTTTAATTATAGCAAAAGAGGAAGAAAAACACTAGCTTTTTGGAAGAGTTTTACAGATATTTCACATTTTATAAGTGTCGATTTACTTAAAGCATTCATCCAAAACAAGTCAAATCTTGCGATAAAAGAAAAAGCGGCGAAGGAAATTTCTCATCCTTCGTCGCTTTGATTTCCCTGAAATTACTTCTCTTCCGAAGAAGCGCCACCGGCTTTCGCCGCAAAGTTCTTCATCATCTGAGCAATATCCACACCGGTCAGATCCTTCAGCACGGTAAAGCCGTTGGAGGCCACATCGGATACCGTTTTCGCCACTTTAGAAGCTCCCTCGGAACCGCCGTTGTCGATGACCGTGATGTGGTCGATCTGCTCCATGGGCTTGGAAACTGCACCCATGATCTCCGGCAGCTGCTGGATGACCATTTCCACCACAGCGGCTTCGCCGTATTTCTTCATAGCTTCTGCCAAACGATCCTTCGCCTCTGCGTCGGCGATGCCCTTGGCCTTGGTAGCTTCCGCTTCCGCTTCGCCCCGGGCCCGGATGGCGTCTGCTTCCGCCTGTGCTTCCACACGGCGGGCTTCCGCCTTCGCCAAGGCTTCCAGCTTCATTGCTTCAGCTCTTGCTTCGGCTTCCTTGATGGCTTTGACCCGGTTTGCCTCGGCTTCCACCTCGGTTTTATACTTTTCGGCGTCGGCAGGCTTTTTCACGCTTGCAACCAGCTGCTCTTCCACAACAATGGCTTCCTTCTGGGCAAGCTCTGCCTGACGGGCGGCGACGGTCTTATTGTTCTCGATCTCCTGCAGCTTGTAAGCCACGTCAGCGTCCGCCTTGGCCTTATCCTGCTCGGCACGGTACTGCTCGGTGCGGATGGTCTTGTCACGCTGGCTCTGGGCGATCTCTGCCTGAGCGCTGAGTTTTGCTTTCTCGCCTTCCCGGATGGCCTCGGCGGTCTTCACTTCGGTGTCCCGTTTCCGCTCGGCGGAAGCAATGTCGGCGTCGGCCTTGGACTGAGCAATCTGCGGGATGGCGCGGTTTTCCAGATAACCGCCCTGGGTGGCGATCTTCAGTACGGTATAGGACATCAGCCGCAGGCCCATGGCCTTCAGCTCGCTGGTGATGCTGTCTTCGATGGAGTTCTCGAAGGCCACCCGGTCTTCGTTGATCTGCTCGACCGTCAGTGTGGACACGATCCCTCTCAGCTTACCTTCCAAGATCTGTTCCACAACATTGCGGATGTTCTGGGTAGTGCGTTCCGTGTTTCCGTTGCAGAACTGCTCTACAGCCAGCAGGATCATATCGGGCTTGTTATCGACTTTAACAACAGCGGTGCCGGCAATGTCAACAAAGATGCCCTGCTTGGAAGGCGCTTCGGTAATGTCGGTGGTCATGGAAACGGACTCCAGCGAAATGGAGCAGGACGTTTCCAGAAAAGGCACCTGCACGCCGCCCCGGCCGACAAGAACTCGTTTTTTCAGACCCGTGATGACCATGGCCTTATCTGCAGGCACACGCTTCCAGCACAGCAGAACCAGGATCAGCAAAACCAACACAACGATGCCGATAGTGATCCAAAGTCCGGTGCTTTCAAAAATAGGCATAATATTTCCTCCTTTTCATGGGCTTTTGCCCTTAAAATAACGTTTTTTCCAGAGTTTTGGCATTTTCCGTGAACACCTTTGCCGGACGCTGACCTGCGTTTACGACTTCGTAGTTCCACGTTCCCGTATCCCCTGTTTCTTCCACTGCGTTTAAGATCTGCACCATCTCTTTGATGTCCCGCCCCATACAGGTTCGGGGAAGGTTCTCGATGGCCAGTCGCATCCCGCATGCTGCCGCCGCTTTTTGCAGCGTCCGAAGACTTTCGATGGCATGCCGAGCCGCTCCTCCCTCTCTGCATTCGAATAAGGCTCGGCGCTGGGATGAACCGCGGCAATGCCGCTGCCTGCAGGATCTTCATCTGTGTTCGGATAAAATTTCCCTGCTTGGAAACATCCCGATCTGCCGGATTGATTTCCTCAAAAGGAAAAAACGGCAGATGAACAGATCGGATTTTCACCCGATGTTTTTCCGCAGCCTTTTTGAGATCCGAAAGCCGATCCAGAACGGCGCCGATCTCTCTGCGCTGCTGGCTGTAAGCTCCATGTACCGGATCTCTGACGCCTCAAATTCCGCCATGCGGGCTTCGGAAAAGTTCTTCGCATGAACGGAAACCGATACCGGTCATTTCATACACTGACCCCTTTCTGAGAGCCGTCCTTTGCTCCGATCCCGGAGGGGCTCTGCTGCTTTTAGTATACCATATTTTGGGCGGTTGTCAATTTATTCGCCGTAAAATGTCGAAAAACGGCTTCGTTTCCTTTCCAAAACATCCGCTTTGTGCTACAATAAAGAAAAAACCGAAAGGATCTGATCGAATGCACAAGATCCACAGTGCGGAGATCCTCTGCATCGGCACGGAGCTGCTGATGGGAGACATTGTAAATACCAACGCTGCCTATATCGCTAAAGAATTGGCTTCTTTGGGCATCAATCTTTATTACCAGTCCGTGGTGGGCGACAATCCGGAACGGCTCCGCAAGTCCTTGGATCTGGCTTTTTCTCGGGTAGACACCGTCATCACCACCGGTGGTTTGGGGCCTACTTACGATGACCTGACCAAAGAGACCATCGCCGCCTATTTCGGCCAGAAGCTGGTGCTGCACCAGCCTTCTTACGACCGTCTTTGCGAGTATTTTGTCCGAAATAACCGGGAAATGACCGAAAACAACAAAAAGCAGGCGTATATGCCTGAGCACTGCACCGTCTTGGAAAACCCCAACGGCACTGCCCCCGGCTGCTGCATCGAACAGGACGGAAAGACTCTGATCATGCTCCCCGGCCCTCCCCGGGAAATGAAGCCCATGTTCGACCATTGGGCTGTCCCTATCCTGACCAAAGACCACGAATATATGCTGGTTTCCCGAAACCTCTACTTTTTCGGCATCGGCGAATCCCTGCTGGAAAGCCGCCTGAAGGAGCTGATGGTCAGCTCTTTAAACCCCACGGTCGCTCCGTATGCCAAAACCGGAGAGGTCATGCTCCGGGTCACCGCCAAGGTCCGTGACCCCAAGGAAGCCGACACTGTCATGGCCCCCGCTATGGAAAAGATCCGGGAAGCCGCCGGCGCATATTTATACGGCATTGATGTGGGAAATCTCCAGACTGCGGCCGTCCGGCTCTTAAAAGAGAAGGGGCTCCATGTGGCCATGGCGGAAAGCTGCACTGGAGGGCTCGTTTCCAAGCGGATAACGGAAGTGAGCGGGGCTTCGGAAGTCTTCGAGTGCGGGATCTGCACCTATTCCAATCGGATGAAACAGCAATTTTTACATGTCAAGGAGAAAACTTTACAGAAATTCGGAGCTGTTTCTGCTGAAACGGCAGCGGAGATGGCGGAAGGGATCCGTGCCGTTTCCGGTGCGGATATCGGCGTTTCCGTCACCGGAAATGCCGGCCCCGGCGCTTCGGAAGGAAAACCGGTCGGGATGGTTTTTGTGGGAGTGTCCAGCAAAAATTACACATCGGTGATCTCTCTCAATATCCGCCGCACGGACGAGGATGCACGGGAATACATCCGCTATATTGCTTCATCGCAGGCAATCTATCAGATCATCGAAGCGGCAAAACGAGCGGATTGATCAGATTTTTGAGGAAAAATCGGGTTTCTGAAGGGGTCAAAAAGGGAACCAAAAGGAAATGGGAAAGGAAGAAAAAGG
>USLH01000110.1 GCA_900555435.1 uncultured Oscillospiraceae bacterium
CTTGAAGCCGCCGCCACAGGGGGTGTAATCCGGTTCGTGTTTCTCAGAACCGGAGGTGTGGGAGCCGGTAGGCGCATGGATTTCAATGGAGTTGCCGTCGGCGTCGCAGGGCTGGCCGCAGGCTTCGCATTCGTACCAGTATTCCTTTATGCCGCCGCTGCAGGGAGAGTAGTTCGGTTCGTGTTTCTCAGAACCGGGGGTGTGACCAATGGGCGGGAGGACTTCCAGGGTATTGCCCTTGGCGTCGCAGGGTGCGCCGCAGACGTCACATTCGTACCACTCTTCCTTGATGCCGCCGCTGCAGGGGGCGTAATCCGGTTCGTGTTTCTCAGAACCGGGGGTGTGGAGGCCCATGGGGCAATTTTCGCCGGGGCCGACATACAGTGCGGCGTGACCCTTGGCGTCGCAGGGAGTGTCGCAGACGGTGCAGGTATAGTAGCTTCTGATATAACCGCCGTTCTTTCTGTTCCAGTCGGCTGCATGGAGGACGGAGCCGGGGGTATGGGGGTGAGGCTGGGGGCCGGCGGGGGTGTAGACGGAGCCGTCTCCGTTTGCATCGCAAGGCAGGTCGCAGACGGTGCAGCGGTAGTAGCTGGTCTTGCAGCCGCCGGTGCAGGGGGCGTAGTCGGCAGGATACAGGGTATTGCCGGGGGTGTGGCCGTTCAGGGCGGTGAGATCGACAATGGTCCCGTCTTTATCCACCACATGACGGCAGGCTTTGCAGTAGTAATACTGTGCGGTGTCGGTGCCGGCGCAGGCCGTTCCATAGGGGTCGCCGATGACATGGCGCTTCCCGCCGACGCCGATGCCGCCGCTGCAGCCGTTATCGGGGCCGACGAGCATTGCGCTGTAGCCGTCTTCGTCGCAGGCTGCGCCGCAGACGGTGCAGAGATAGTAGTCGTAGGCATAGCCGCCGGTTACATTGTTCCAGTCGGCTTCGTGGAGGACGGAGCCGGGGGTGTGGGAGTCCGCAGCGCAGGCTGCGGCAGCTGTGACGCTTCCGCCGGGCAAAAGACCGATCAGGAAGGTCAAAGAAAGCAGGAAGGCACCCACTTTCTTCCGGATGATGGTTTTCATAGTTCTCCTTCTTTCCGCAGAGTTGATATACCTTTAATATATCGCTTTTGGAAAGGTAAAACAATTAACTCGCTGCATAGGGTCACAAAAAAACTCCTTGCGGAGGAACGTTCCGCAAGGAGTTTTCGGCCAGGAAGCCGGGTCATTTGAAGGTGGCGAGGCTTGTTTCGATGGGGTAGGAGATGGGATTATCGATGTCGGTGGTGTTGTTTGAGAAAACGGTCCCGACGAAATCCAGCAGCGTGTTGCCGGGGATGTTCAGAAACTGCACGCCGATGCCGTTATCCTCGACCACGGAGTTCGGGAAGGCGGTTTTGAAGGAGTAATAACTGTTGGTGTTGTAGCGGAAGCCGATGCCGTTTTGCCGGAAGGTGCAAGCCTCCACGCCGATCATGCCGCCGTCTTCCACGTCTGCACCGATGTCGTAGCCCGTGAAGGAGCAATGGTTGATGACGGCGGAGGCGCTGGCAGTCAGACCGGTGCCTCCGCTGCCTACAAAGTCCAGATCATGGAGCATGACGTTATCGGGGAAATGGGTGCCGACGGTCAGGGAGCCTTCAATTACGGTGCGGCCGCTGCCGTCGGAGCAGCCGTAGAGGTTCACCGCCCGGGTGGTGATGCCAAGGTCGCCGGTGTAGGTTTCCGGAGGAAGGTAGATGTCCACTACTGTTTCCGCCGGAACTTCCTCATCGATGCGCTTTAAGAGGGCACGGAGGTCTTCCATGGTGTTTAAGGGGACATCATCGGCGGTATAAGACAGATGGGACAGGGGGATGATCTCATAGGTGTGCTTCAGGCGGATGGTGTCGCCGTTTTTCATGAAAAGCGTCCAGATAATGTCGTTTGTCCCGCTTTGGCCGGTGAGAATGACTTCGGCGCTGAGGGTGGAGGGGGCGAAGACGTCCATGTGGCCGATCCCGCCGAAGGTGATGGTATGGGCTTCGTCGGGGGAGGCGGTCACGGTGAAGTTTTCCACCTTGGAGAGGAAGGCATCGGGGTCGACCAAGGCACCGTTCTGATAAATCCCCATCAGGGAGGGGAGGCAGGTCTCACCATCGGCGGACAGGGTGAGAGAGCGCTGCTCCTCCGGGCGGCCGTTCTGGATGTCGTCCGGAAAGGTGCTGAGGCAGAGGTTGTAGGTTCCGTTTTTGTCGGTATAGGTAAGGGAAGCGGCGCCCTCGAAGGTTTTGGGACGGTGGGGGAGAAAAAGGACAGCCAGCACGATCCCGGTCAGCAGGAGAAGGGAGAGAAGGACGTACAGCGTCTTTTTCCGCCAGAGACGGGGTGGTTTTACTTCCGTCCGGTCAATCTGGCTCTGGGTGCAGTGGGGGCAGAAGGAGGCGCTTTCCGGCAGCTCCGTGCCGCAGTTTTTACATTTTTTCGCCATGTTTTTTCTCCTTAAAGGGCTTCCATCAGGTAAAGTACATTTTTGAAGCGTTTTTTGGGGTTCACCATGGTGCATTTCTGGACGATGCGGCCAAGATGTCCGGGAGCCAGCTCCCGAGAAGGGTGTTTGCCGGTGAGGAGGATGTTTAAAAGGACACCTAAGGAATAGAGATCCGCCCGTTCGTCGGTCTGGGCGATACCGTACTGTTCCGGGGCGGCGTAGCCGGTGGTGCCTAAGACCTGAGTGTCGCGGCTTTCCTCGTTTTTGAAGACCCGGGAGGCGTCAAAGTCGATGAGGACGGCTTCGTTTCCCCGTAGGATGACGTTTTCCGGTTTTACGTCCCGGTGGACGATGCCCATGGAATGGAGGATCCAGAGGGCGCTGCAGAGCTGGCTGACAATCCTGCGAGCTTCGGAGGGGGTGAAGCGGGCTTCGGATAAGAGGGCTGCAAGATTGTCTCCCTCGACGTATTCTTCCAAGACCGCCGTATGGCCGGCTTCCTCCGCCGCTTCCAGGATCTTCGGGAGATTCGGGGAGGAAACGGTGAGAAGGCGACGGTAGACCTCGCCACTTCCTTCGTAACGGCGGAAGATGAAGCGGCGGTCGGTCTGTTTGTTCCGGAGGAGGAGAATGGTGCTGCGGGGGGTGTCCTTGATCGTCCGGAGGGCGTCGAAATCCCGGTCGACACTGGATAAGAGATATTGGTAGATGGCGTTCCACTCCTTATGCTATGCTCGCTGCTTTATAAGTGAGTATATCATATCTGCTGTGAAAAAGAAAGAATTTTCTTTGCGTTTCATTCTCGGTCAAATACCCACTTTTCTTCTTGTTCTATTTAAAATATTTTAATTATTACCACAATTACAGAAGAAAAAAGTGGGCACAAACAATCAAACAGATATTGTTTGTGCAAAAATTATATAGATTGAACATTTTATTGTTTTAAAATTGTCTTGATTTTCTTGATAAATATTGTTATACTTTGGTTGTTGATATTCCTTTACGATACCTTACGGAGGGGATTCCAATGAACCATTCATTTTTAATGGACATCCATTCCACAGGCAATTGTAGGGAATGATTTTGGTCAAAAATCATTCCCTTGAAGCACGACAGAAAGGAATAGTCATAATACGAAAAACTGGAAAAAACGTTTTATTGCTTTTATTACTTGTATCGTTTTCTCTATTGTATCTTTGCCCATAGTAAGTGCTGCAGAAAAAATTGACAATAACTTCGATAAGGAAATCATAGCGCTATCCCAACTGCCAATGGTTTTATCTGAGGGCGACACTCAGCGTGAAATCGAAATGATTAATACCTTAGCGAAAAAGTATTATTATAAAAAATGATAAATACGGCGAGGATGTATATTGTCTGATAAAAAAAGACGCACTCTCTTTAGTTGTGTCTTTAGCTGGTAAAGGATTTGCTGGGTTTGTAGGGCCAGAAGTGCATGATAATAACAGAATATACGATCTATACCACTATCATATGACTTTTGATAAAGAGCTCAACGAACACGCAAATACGCATGTTTTCTTTACATACTAATTTATCAACGAGGATACTATGTGGTTTGACGTCTATTTGGCTCATATACTGTTCTTGAAATATCCAGAACTAGAAAAAGAATTGGAAACGATCCCATCTGATCAATTACAAATGTCATTTTCATCAGAAGATAAAAAGTCTTTTCAACGCACGATTGATCAAATGTTGATGTCTCCATCACAATCGCTAAAACGCAGCAACAATACGGGGTTAGTAATCTTTCTTTATCAGACTTTTCAAACACAATTTCATCTTTGGAATTATAAAAATTACCCGAAACATTCTGTGCCACCCAAAAATCCTGTTCTGCTTGAATTGAAAAATTATTTACTGGAGGATTCTAAACTGGAAGAAGTACGCTGTATATCAGGCGGTATTGTTACAATGCTTTTTTGTGACGTAGATGATTATACACATTCTGATTCTGATGAATCCGTTTCAATCACAAACCTTGCCATTCAATTTGAGGGTGTTCCGGAAATCGCATACAATCATTTAAAATTGCTTAACGGAGGATATACAGTTTCTCTTTTTCGGGCGCAAGAACGAACAGAAAATTTGTTGAGGGCATATCTGGAAGTTTCTTCGAATCATTCAGCCTACTTCACTTTTACTTCTGCTCAAATTCAAAATCATGTGCCATAAATGAAAAATCAATTTTATTGCAGCAAAAAGAAGCAGTTGTAAAGGCAGTGAGGGAATGATCAACACAAATAATCTCTGGCAGGAGCTGATGGAATCTCCGAATCTGGATCAGTTTTTATCGGAGCATGAGGGCAACTTTCAGACAGGAAGCGTTTGTGATCTGCTGAACCAACTGTTCCAGAAGCGGAGGATTTCCAAAGCGGCACTGGCAAAGCAGTCGGGGATGAGCGAGGTCTATCTGCATCAGGTTTTTGCAGGGCGGAGAAACCCTTCCCGGAACCGTCTTTTGTGCCTTTGCTTCGGGCTCAGCGCAACGCTGGAGGAGACGCAGAAGCTTTTGAAGCAATGCGGGTTTGCGCAGCTTTATCCGAAGGACCGGCGGGACGCCATCATTTTATACGGTATCTTAAACGGACAGGATCTGTTTACGGTCAACGATAAACTGTTTGCGGAAAACGAAGAAATTTTATGCTGAAAAACCGGAGGGAAAAGCGGCGGCTTCCCTCCGGTTTTTTAAAGGAGTTTCCCCGGCCGGATGCGGGTCACGCACCGGCCGGGGAAACTTTTTAGTCTTTTCTCAGGCAGGAGCCTAAGGCGTTTTCAGGGTATCCAGATTGATGGGCTTTCCTTGCCCGGAATCGTTCAATGCCGGGGCATATCAAATACCACACTATCATAAGACGGAAAATTTGGGATTTGCAACAGCGGAAATATATTTTTTTATCGTATGGGTTTATTGTATCACATATTTTTGAGCATTTCAATTTTCTATGCCGCGGCATGGGTAGAGGCGCTTTCCTATGTGTCCGGAAAAGGGGGTGTGCAATCGTGGAGGAGATTTTTTTGGAGGCTGCGGCTTCCAATGGTGTTTGGGCCGCACTGAGCTTGGCGCTGATCTTTTTTATTCTGCGTGCTCAGGAAAAACGGGATGCGAAGCAGGATGAGCGGGAACAGAATTATCAGAAAATCATCGAAGAACTGACGCAAAAGCTGAATATCGTTGCCGACATGCAAGGAAATATCGAAAGGATTCGGGATGCCGTTACCACCCATCGTTATGAGACGGATGACCCCTAAAATTGTGGGAACCTCCATGTTTGCACGAGGAAAAGTTTCAAGATAGGCAAACAAAAAAGGCCACCGCCAGGTGGCCTTTTCGTACCAGCGTTATCTGCGCTTCCGGAGAATCAACAGGATGAGAGCCGCCGCAACAACCACGGCTCCAATGGTGAGAACAATGGGGAATACCCCCTTGCGGTCTGCTTCGCTGACATCCGGGGCGTCCACCTGGCTGGCTTCATCGGAGGATTCGTCCATGGACTCCTCCGGCGCGGAAGCGGAGCTTTCCGGCTGAGATTCCGACGCAGGCTCCGAGACTGCGCTGGAAGGTTCGGAAGGCTGGGAGGATTCCGCGGGCGCAGAGGACGGCGCGGAGCTTTCTGCCGGTCGAGAGGACTCCACAGGCTTCGACGAAGCGGAGGATGCCGGTGTGCTGGGCTGGGAGGACTCCGGCGGCGTGGATGGGGCGGAAGGCTCCGACACAGGCTGACTGCTGGGCTGGGAGGGTGCTTGGTTCGGATAGTATTCCGCCAGGGAGTCCAGCGGATAAAGAGTTGGATGCCAGTTGTACTCATCTTTTGACACTGCCAGTCCCTGAGTCAGGGCTTGGTTGTGCCGGGGATAGTAAATGTTAAGATAAACGCCGTTTTCCCGGGAAACAAAATTACCATTTTGATAGTCGGTGATCGTATCCGGAAAAACGATTTTTGTTGGGTTCTGAGAATTCTCGGACTTCTTCGGTAGCTGGCCGCGCTCTACTGTTGTCACGCCCCAGGGAATAATCAACTCTTGTACCGCGCTATTGAAAAAGGCTGATTTCCCGATGATTTTTACTTCTTTGGGAAACTGAATGGTGGTCTTGTTGCGCGGGCACGCAAGAAGCGTCTGGTAATCCTTGGTATATAGCGCGCCATCGTAGACCGCATAATAAGGATTGTCTGAGTTTACTTTAAACTCTTGGCAGATGGGCCAAAGGTCGATCGCTTCCTCGCCTGTGGCAAACCGGGTGTTTTTTCCTAGAACCAGAACGTTTCCGGTGGGGCCGTACCCATTTCCGCCCATGGAACTGTGCCGGGCAAGCAGCCCAATCCCATCGGCGATGATTATCGTGTCGTAGTAGCTTTTGTAAGCCGATGGCCACTGGATATCTGTGAGCCGAAAATCCCCCTCACCGTTTAACATGACCGTTCGGGATGCCACATCTATTGTCCAGGAAAAGCCGTCGTCGGAAAGCATGGTAATGTCTTTGAGATTGCCGATTCCTTCCGCAAGAAATCCGCAGTCTTTTATGATCACATGCTCGATTTCGTTTTGATACGGCTTCCATGCTTCTCCGTCTGCGTTGGTTCGAATGTCCGCAACTTTTTGCACGGTTAGAGTTTTGGTCTCTGTATCAAATTTCCAGCTAAAAATGACCGCGCTGCCATTGGAAGTTTTGATTTCTCCGGCGATTGTTTCTGCAAATACGGTCGTGCCTGCCCATAGGCAAATGGCGAAGCTCATGGCCGTCATCGCAAGCAGAATCTTCCAGAGTTTCTTCATTTCAAACACTTCCTTTGGTTATATAAATCTATATGCTTAAATAAGACGGCAAAAACAGGATTTGCAACAGCACCCGCGGAAATTTTTTTGGAAACCGAAATATTCCCATTCTACCATGCTTTTTCCCCATCAGCAAGCAGTTCTGAAAGTAAAAACAGCTGCACCATTCCGAAGAACGGTGCAGCTGTAACGCTATGGCGTGATTCTTACGCTCTGCGCGTCAATCTTACTTGCGGGGATTCTTGATAGCAGCCTGTGCAGCAGCCAGACGGGCGATCGGCACACGGAAGGGAGAGCAGGAAACGTAGGTCAGGCCGATGTTGTGGCAGAACTCCACGGTGGAGGGGTCGCCGCCATGCTCGCCGCAGATGCCCAGATGCAGGTCGGGGTTGGTG
>USLH01000111.1 GCA_900555435.1 uncultured Oscillospiraceae bacterium
GGCACAACATCAATGTGCAGATGAACTATTGGCCGGCGTTTTCCACCAATCTGGCAGAGACTTTTACAGCTTATGCGGACTTTAACCGGGCGTTTCGGTCGGCGGCGTCCCGCTGCGCCTACCGTTACTTGCAGAAGTGGAACCCGGAAAACGTCACTACCGACGATCCGACGCAGTTTGAAACGGCTTACGGCTGGACTATCGGTACTGCCTCCTATCCGTATGAAATCGACGGACCGGGAGCGCATTCCGGGCCGGGCACCGGTGGGCTGACCACCAAGCTGTTCGCCGACTGGTACGATTTTACGCAGGATCAAAAAGCGCTTTCTGATTTCATTTATCCGACCCTTGCCAGTATGAGCCGGTTTTTGACCCGTACCGTTCGGGATTACGACGGAGAATATCTGGCGGCCTTTTCGGCTTCTCCGGAACAGTTGGTCAACGGTCACTGGCCCAAGGGAAACAGCCCGATCTACTACCAGACCGTGGGTTGCTCCTTCGACCAGCAGATGATCTGGGAAAACGGTCGGGATATGCTCCGCATGGCGGATGCGCTGGGGATCTCCAATGAAGACACCAGCCGGCAGGAGAGCCAGCAGGAGCACTATTCGCCCGTTCATGTGGGATGGTCGGGGCAGATCAAGGAGTATCGGGAAGAGCGGTTTTACGGCGAGATCGGCGAGTACCGTCACCGCCACATTTCCCAGCTGGTCGGCTTGCACCCCGGCACCCTCATCACCCGGGACACGCCGGCGTGGATGGATGCGGCGAAAATCACGCTGACGGAGCGGGGAGACCGTTCCACCGGCTGGGCGCTGGCGCACCGGCTCAACGCATGGGCCCGCACCGGCGACGGGAACCACGCCTATCTTTTGCTGCAGAACCTTTTGGGGCAGCGGACGCTGCCCAATCTCTGGGACTTTCACCCGCCTTTCCAGATCGACGGAAATTTTGGCGGCACGGCGGGCATTGCCGAAATGCTGCTGCAGAGCCATACCGGAACGGTCTGCCCGCTGCCGGCGCTGCCGGAGGCATGGGCGGACGGAGCGGTAAAGGGCTTGTGCGCCCGGGGCGGCTTTGAAGTATCCATCGAATGGAAAAACGGCACGGCGACCCGCATCGGGATCTGCTCCAAGGTGGGGAAGCCCTGTAAGGTGCGGTATCCGAATGTTGGAAAGGCCATGCTTACCGGCGCCGTGGGGACGGCATTGGATGACGATACTCTCTGCTTTGATACCTGTACCGGAGGGGAGTATGTCATCACCGGCATTCCTGAAAAAGTCCGGGCGGCGGCGCCGCAGAAGCTGGAGGTCACCCGGGACGGGGCGGTGCAGACGCTTCATTGGGAAGCTGTGCCGGGGATTTGCTACCGGGTCTACCGTGCGGTGGACGACGACGCTCAGTATACCCGGCTTGCGGATGCAGTGGACGGGGGTGCGTTTTCCGATGCCTTCGACGTTTCGGCGGTGGGGCACGTCACTTATAAGGTGACCGCCTGCTTTGCGGATGGGAGTGGAGAAAGTGACGGGCCGGTGGCTGTAGTGAACCATGCCACCCGGTTTGATCTGGAGCGGCTTGCCCATATGCAGCGTCAGCTGAATCTCTGAAAAAAAGTGACCGGATTGTTTGAAAGAACAGTCCGGTCGCTTTTTTGGAGAAACTTCGGTTTGATAATTGGTATATATTGATAAAACATACGAAAACGCAGAAAATATCCTATGCAAAGTTCGCAAAATCTGGTAAAATAAAGGAAAGGGCTAGGAGAGGAAGCGAACGGAGTGGGATTTTCAGGAGAAGAGAGTGAAAGCCGGCGGCTGGGGCAGATGTGCTACCTGTTTCTGATTTTTCTGATCGGTTGTCTGGTGGGATGGATCTATGAGGAGATCTTTTACTGGATCACGGAGGGTATGCTGCGGAACCGGGGGATTCTTTACGGGCCGTGGCTCCCCATTTACGGGATCGGGGCACTGGCGATCTATGCCATGAAGCCTTTGAAAAAGCATCCGGTGCTGTTGTTTTTGGTCTGCGTCGGGATCACGGGGGTAGTGGAGTACCTGATCGGGTACGCCGGGATCCGGTGGTTCCATATGCGGCTGTGGGATTACCGGGGACTGTTTTTGAACCTGAACGGCATCATCTGCTTCCGCAGCGTGGTGAGCTTTGGGGTGCTGGGACTTGTGTTTCATTATCTCATTGAGCCGCTTGGAGAGAAGCTCTTCCGGAAGCTCCCTCTTCGGGGCGTGGTTTTAGGGTGCAGCGGGCTGGTGCTGCTTTTCCTGATCGACTGCATTCTGAGTGCCTGTTTCCGGACGCCAATCCTTTATTGAAGAGAAACAGAACCCCCTGCCGAATGGTAGGGGGTTCTGTGCGTTTTTCAGACCTGTTCCCAGATGGTGCGGGCGGTGCGGAGGCAGGTCTCGGTGGCGGCTTCACAGGGCTCCATGCCCTCGAACTCGATGGAGATGTCGCCATCGTAGCCAGCGTGCTTTACGTCGCCTAAGATCTTCCAGATGTTTAAGTCACCCTGACCTAAGATGGCGCCCCGCAGCATAGAGCCGCCTACGGTCTCGAACCAGGAGCCGTTGTCGCAGTCAAAAAGACCGCCGACGCCGGCCAAACGGGCTTTGTCCCGGATATAGAAGTCCTTTAAATGGATCATATCGGCGTAGGAAAGGCATTTTTTTACGGCGTTTTCGCCCCGTTCGTCCACGCAGAGGAAATTTCCCACGTCGATGGTCATGCGGACGTTTTTCCGATCCACGGCTTCCAGCAGGGAGATGACCCGGTCGGAGCCGTTGACGAAAAAGCCGTGGTTTTCAAGCGTGGTGGTCATACCGTAGGAGGCGGCGTAATCCGCCAGCTCCCGGACGCCTTCTACCATCAGGGGGAACTCTTTCATGAAGTTCTGAGGGGTGTTGGAGGACATGGGACGGCGGAAGGAGGCCACGTCGTGGCGCATTTTGGTGAGCCCCAGACGGTGGGCTACGTCAATGTGGGTCTTCACCCGTTGGATCTCCGCACGGCGCTCCTCTAAATCGGGCTTTAAGAGGTCGGCGTTCAAAGAATAGGTGGAGATGGGGAGGTTTGCTTCGGCACAGGCTTCCCGGACCCGATCGATCAGCTCCGGATTGGCGAGAAAGTCCAGATAGAAGGGGACGAATTCGATGTGCTGGCAGTCATGATCCGCCGCCCAGCGGATCACATCGAAGATGGTCATTTTTCCGTCCCGCAGGTTGGGGCAGAGGCAGTAGCTGCTGATTCCAAGGCGCATAGATGAGCTTCCTTTCAAGAAACCGTCCGCCGCAGTCGGACGGATTTTATTTTTCGTTTTCAGTGTAACATAATTTTTCGTTCCGGGCAAGAGGAGGGCGGCAGAGTGCAAAAGCGAAAATGAATATTTTTGTATAAAAAATGTAAAATATAAAAAATATCGAATTTTTTCTCAAAAATACTTGCATTTATCCGGGATGTGATGTATAATCAAATCGTAGAAAAAATTCATACGCTTGAAAGGAGCGATCGGTATGAAATCCATGGGAACGAAAAAGGCGCTGCTGCTTCTGGACAAATCGGACACGCAGAAGAGCCTGAGTCTTGCGGAGGAGCTGTGTGAAGAAGGGTATGACCTGTATGCCAAGGGCGATATGGTCCAGTTTTTCAACATGAACATGGTACCGGTAAGCCTTTGCCCGGCGGAAGGGATTTCCTTTGACTGTGTGATCCAGTAAAGGGGGGTCAAAAAAGTGAAAAAGCGCACACGGCTGCGAGAAAGTCGAAGCTGACGGACGGAAACCGATGGGGTTTTCGTCCGTTTTTTGCTTTCCCGGGAAAGTGCCTTGCGCCGATGGGAAAAATCGTGTATAATAAAAAATACCGAATTTTTGTGCAGTAAAGGAAATGACTATGCTGGAGTGGAAAGAAGACTATCTTGCCTTGAGAAAAAAAGTGCTGGAAAAGCGCTTTTCCAATATGAACCCCATGCAGCAGAAGGCAATCTTCCAGACGGAAGGACCGGTGCTGATCTTAGCCGGAGCCGGGAGCGGAAAGACCACCGTGATCATCAATCGCATCGCCTGTATGATCCGGTTCGGGAACGCATGGGCGTCCCAATGGGTTCCCGAAGGGGTCATGGAAGGAGACTTAAGCGTCCTTCAGGGGTATCTGGCAGGGGCGGAAATGACGGACGAGGAGCTGTCCTCTCTGATCGCCGACCGGCCGGTGCGCCCGTGGAACATTCTGGCCATCACCTTTACCAATAAAGCCGCCAACGAGCTGAAAGGCCGGCTGGAGACCATGCTGGGGGAGGAAGCAAGGGACGTGGCGGCTTCCACCTTCCACTCCTGCTGCGTGCGGATTTTGCGGCGGGAGATCGAGCGGCTGGGGTACACCAGCAGCTTCACCATCTATGACGCCGACGACAGTCTGCGGGTGGTCAAGGACGCTATGACGGAGCTTTCCATCAACGACAAGCTCTTTAAGCCCAAGGCGGTGTTGGGGGAGATCAGCCGGGCAAAGGACAGCATGATCCTTCCGGATGGCTACCGCATGACGGTGGGGGCGGATTATCGGAAGCAGGAGATCGCAAAGATCTATCAGGCGTATCAGTCCAAGCTCATCCGATCGAATGCCGTGGATTTCGACGACATCATCTGCCTGACGGTTCGGCTGTTTGAGCAGTTTCCGGAGGTGCTGGAATATTACCAGAACCGCTGGCGCTACATCATGGTGGACGAGTATCAGGATACGAACCACGCCCAGTTCCGGCTTGTGAGTCTGCTTGCGAAAAAGTATCAGAACCTCTGCGTAGTAGGCGACGACGATCAGAGTATCTATAAGTTCCGGGGAGCTACCATCGAAAATATTTTGGGCTTTGAGCAGCAGTTTCAGGACACAGCGGTGATCCGATTGGAGCAGAATTACCGCTCCACCCAGACGATCCTGGACGCCGCCAACGAAGTGATCCGCCACAACATCGCCCGGAAGGGGAAAAACCTCTGGACCCAGAACGGGGAAGGGGAGAAGATCGTGCTGCGGCAGCTGCGGGACGAGAGAAGCGAAGCCCAGTTCATCGCCGACACCATCGAAGAAGATGTGGCGGACAAGGGAATGAAGTACGGCGATCACGCCGTGCTCTACCGGATGAACGCCCAGTCCGGCGTATTGGAGCAGTATTTCATCAAGGCGGGGATTCCCTATCGGCTCTTCGGCGGGGTCAAGTTCTTCGAGCGAAAGGAGATCCGGGATCTGGTGGCGTATTTAAGCGTCATCAACAATCCCAGCGATACCGTGCGGCTGCGGCGGATCGTCAACGAGCCGAAGCGTTCCATCGGCGAAGCGACCCTGAATACGGCGGAGGAGATCGCCGCAAAGAGCCGCAGCTCCATGTTCCAGGTGTTCCGGGATGCGGGAAAATACAGCGCCCTGTCCCGGAAGGCAGGGGCGCTGATGAGCTTTGCCGGGATCATCGACGGGCTGCGGGAGGCGGCGAAGGAAGAGCCGCTGGATCTGCTGCTGGACGACATTCTGGAGAAGACCGGCTATGGCGCCATGCTGAACACCCAAGGCGAAGAGGGAAAGACCCGGATGGAGAACATCGGCGAGCTGAAGTCCACTATGGTCAAGTATGAGCAGGCCAATCCCGAAGGGAGCCTCAGCGGCTTTCTGGAGGAGATCGCCCTTTATACGGATCTGGATTCCATGAGTGACGCTGACGACTGCGTGGTGCTGATGACCATGCATTCTTCCAAGGGACTGGAGTTCCCGGTGGTGTTCCTGCCGGGGATGGAGGACGGGATCTTCCCGTCCAGCCGGGTGCTGTATGAACCCATGGAGCTGGAAGAGGAGCGGCGGCTTGCCTATGTGGCGATCACACGGGCCAAAAAGAAGCTCTATCTGACCTATGCCACCACCCGGATGATCTTCGGCATGACCAACCGGAACCGGCTTTCCCGGTTCGCAGAGGAGATCCCGGCGGACAAGCTGGAACGCTCTTCGGAAGCGGGGTACGAGAGTCGGGGATTCGGAAGCTTTGGCGGCCGGCCGGAGCGGGGAACGGTCGCCCCACCGCCCACACGGACAACGCCTACAGTGGGACAGGCTCCCGCAAGCCGGGCGTCCTCGGTTTCTGTCAGCTTCAAGGCAGGGGACCGGGTCAAACACCGGGTTTTCGGGGAAGGAACGGTGCTTTCCGTCACGCCTATGGGAAACGACAATCTGGTGGAGACCATCTTCGACCGGGTGGGCACTAAAAAGATCATGGCGAATTTTGCAAAGCTTCAAAAAATAGAAAAAGCGTGAGGAGAAGGCTCTGCCCGGTGGGAAACCGGCGGAGCCTTCCGGAGTTCTTTCAGGGAAGGGAGAAAATTTCGTGGCCGATTCAATGGCGGGGAGCCGGGGACGGATGACCGAAGGGGTCATCTGGAAGCAGCTTCTCTTTTTTGCAATCCCACTGCTGCTGGGAAACCTGTTCCAGCTGCTTTACAATACGGTGGACTCGATTGTGGTGGGAAATTTTGTAGGCGGCGGGGCATTGGCTGCCGTGGGAGCCAGTAATCCCATCATCAATCTGCTGGTCAGCTTCTTTATGGGGATTGCCACCGGAGCCGGCGTGGTCATTTCCCGGTACTTCGGGGCCGGGGATCGGGAGAACCTGAGTCGGGCGGTCCACACTTCCATGATGCTGGTGTTTCTGGCGGGGATCTTTTTGATGGCAGCGGGAGCGATTCTGTCTCCGCTGCTTTTGAAGGCGACCGGTACGCCGGAGGATGTGCTGCCGGATGCGGTGGTCTATATGCGGATTTACTTCTTCGGGATCATTCCTGTGCTCCTCTACAATATGGGAGCTGGGGTTCTGCGGTCGGTAGGGGATTCCAAGCGGCCGCTTTATTATCTGATCGTGGCAAGTGTGGTGAACATCGGTCTGGATCTGCTGTTCGTCATCGCCTTTCAGATGGGGGTGGCGGGGGTCGCATGGGCCACGCTGATTGCCCAGAGCCTGTCGGCTTTTCTGGTACTGCTCAATTTGTTCCGGAGCGGGGAGCCTTACCGGCTGGAGCTGAAAAAAATGCGGATCAGCCGGGGGCTTTTGGGAGAGATTGTCCGATTGGGGTTGCCGGCGGGGCTTCAGAACGCCATTATTTCCCTTTCCAACGTGGTGGTGCAGGCCAACATCAACCGGTTCGGCACTACTGCTATGGCAGGCTGCGCCGCTTACGGGAAGCTGGACGGTTTTGCCAACCTGCCAGTCAACTCCTTCTCCATGGCAGCCACCACCTTTATTGGTCAGAACATCGGCGCCAGAAATCGGGAGCGGGTGAAAAAAGGCGCAAGGGTCAGCGTTTTCCTGAGCATGGGCGTGATCGGGGCGCTTTCCGTTCTTCTGCTTCTTTGCGGGAAGCACCTGCTGCGGATTTTCACGCCGGATCCGGACATTTTAAGCTGTGCGCTTCGGATGCTGCGGTTTCTGGCGCCTGCCTACATTTTTCTGGCGGCGGCACAGGATCTCCACCATCCGGTCCAGCTCCGCATCCCGGCAGAACACCGGGTCCAGCTCGCCGTCCACCGCGCGGCGGGTCAGGTCGCGGCAATACTTATCGCTGGCACGGCTGCCCCGGGG
>USLH01000112.1 GCA_900555435.1 uncultured Oscillospiraceae bacterium
TGCTCGGACATGACGCGCACCGTCGCCGTCGGCATGCCGAGCGACGAGATGCGCACCGTATACCAGACCGTGCTCGACGCGCAGCTGGCCGGCATTGCCGCGGCAAAGGCCGGCGTGACCGGCGAGCGTGTGGACGCCGCCGCGCGCAAGGTCATCACCGATGCGGGCTACGGGGACTGCTTCGGTCACAGCTTCGGGCACAGCCTCGGGCTCGACATCCACGAGCACCCCATCGCCGCGCCCGGCGCGCACGCAAAGCTGCCGGAGCACACCGTCATCTCCGCAGAGCCCGGCATCTATCTGCCCGGCAAATTCGGCGTGCGCATCGAGGATGTGCTGCATCTGACGGCCGATGGGGCGGAAATTCTCACACGAAGCCCGAAAAATCTGATCATTCTGTAAATATCCGCTTGTCAAACCAGGCAATATCGTGTAAACTATATAAGATTTTTGATTCTAATTATTCTTGAGGAGGATTCCTATATGATTACAGCAGGCGATTTCCGCAACGGTGTTACGTTCGAGATGGACGGCCAGGTCATGCAGGTCGTCGAGTTCCAGCACGTCAAGCCCGGCAAGGGCGCGGCCTTTGTGCGCACGAAGATGAAAAACGTCATCACCGGCGCCGTGACCGAGACGTCCTTCAACCCTACCGCCAAGTTCGAGAGCGCCACCATCGACCGCAAGACGATGGAATACAGCTACAACGACGGCAACCTCTATTACTTCATGGATCCCGAGACCTATGATCTCGTCCCCATCGACGAGAGCGCCCTCGGCAGCAACTTCCGCTTCGTGAAGGAGAACATGGAGTGCACCATCAGCTCCTACAAGGGCAAGGTGTTCCAGGTCGAGCCGCCCACGTTCGTCGAGCTCGAAGTGGCCGAGACCGATCCGGGCTTTGCCGGCAACACCGCCACCAACGCCACCAAGCCCGCCACGCTGGAGACCGGCGCCGAGATCAAGGTGCCGCTGTTCATCGACGAGGGTGAGATGATCCGGGTGGACACCCGTACCGGTGAATACATGGAGCGTGCCTAAACGTTCCCTTTTAAAGCCCGGCGAATGGGATGCCGGAAACCGGGCATACTGCTGACAGTTTGCATTAAGGAGGTACCATTATGGAACTGCTGGAGAAAGTTGCTTACCTGAAAGGCCTGATGAGCGGTCTGGAGCTGGAGGCGGACAAGAAGGAGACCAAGGTGTTCAACGCCATTCTTGACGTTCTGGACGATTTGGCTTCCACCGTCACCGATATGCAGGAAGAGACCGATGAGATGTGCGAGCTCATCGACGTTCTGGACGAGGATCTGGGCGAAGTCGAGAAGGTCGTCTACGGCGACGAAGACGACGACTGCGACTGCTGCGACGACGAGGACGACGAGGAGACCTACGAGATCACCTGTCCCACCTGCGGCGAGACCATCTACATTGGTGAGTCTATGCTGGATGAGGGCGAGATGCAGTGCCCCAACTGCGGTCAGGATCTGGAGTTCGATCTGGACATCGACGAGGATCACGATCATGAGGACGGCTGCGGCTGCGGATGTGGCTGCGAAGACCACGAATAAGGACAAAGAGGCGGGAAACCGCCTTGCGTCATAGAATTTGAAACCTTGTTTCGGGGCGGAGTGAAAGTCTCCACCGGCGGTAAAGTCCGCGAACACGCCATGCGTGCCGAACCGGTGAAACTCCGGTACCGACGGTTACAGTCCGGATGAAAGAAACACCTTTTCTGCGGGGAAAAGTCCCGTGGAAAGCTGCGTGTTGCGCCCACAGAAAACTTTCTGTGGGCGTTTTTGTTTGCTCCGGCAGGCGGCGGGCAGCACCCGCAGAAAGGAAAAAAACATGGAAAACACCACCAAACCCACCTTTTCCGGTCAGAGCCGGATCCGCAAACTGGTCATGACGGCGCTCTTATCTGCGCTGGCTACGGTACTCATGTTTGTGAGCTTCAGCGTCCCCTTTGTCCCCAGCTTCATCAAACTGGATCTGTCCGAGCTTCCCGCTTTGATCGCCGCATTCAGCATGGGGCCTCTGAGCGGGGTGGCAGTCTGCCTTGTGAAGAATCTGGTAAACCTGCTCTTTACCTACAGCATGGGGGTCGGCGAGCTTTGCAACTTTCTGCTGGGGGTGGCTTTTGTCCTGCCAGCGGGGCTGATCTATAAAAAGCGCAACGATCGGAAGGGTGCTTTGATCGGCGCACTGACCGGAGCCTTGACTATGGGGGTCATCAGCATCTTCATCAACTACTATCTGGTCTACCCGGTATACGCAAAGCTCCTGATGCCCATGGACGTGATCCTTGGAATGTATCAGGCGATCAACCCCAAGGTGTCGAACCTGTGGCAGGCGCTCTGCTTCTTCAATGCACCCTTTACCTTCGTAAAAGGGCTTATCAGCGTGGCGATCACTTTCTTGATTTATAAGCGCATCTCCCCTCTCATCAAGGGAAAATAATCGACCGGCCCGCTGCGGAAAACGCAGCGGGCTTTTGCGTTTTCGGGGCGGAAAAGCCTTCTGTAAAGTTCAGGTAAAATCTGCTGTCGGCGGTGTACAAACAATTTTGGGTATGCTATAATAAACGTAAAAGTGTGAAAAAACTGCGTAAAACTCTCCCTTAGACATCGAAACTGTAGACAAGCAGAACCCAAAAATCGGGTATCGGAGGAACGGAATGAGTATTCTGAACTTTATCAGCTTGGGAGGCGGACTGGCGCTTTTCCTGTTCGGTATGAACATTTTGGCCGGCGGCATGGAAAAGATCTCCGGCGGGAAAGTGGAAAAAGCCCTGGAAAAGCTGACCAGCAACATCTTCACCAGCGTGCTTCTGGGGGCAGGCGTTACGGCGCTGATCCAGAGCTCGTCGGTTACCACAGTCATCATCGTGGGCATGGTCAACGCCGGCATTTTGAAGCTCCAGTCGGCGGTAGGCGTCATCATGGGCGCCAACATCGGCACCACCATTACGGGGCAGATCCTGCGCTTGGGCGACTTAGAAGGCAGCGGCAGCGCCATCCTCCAGTGGCTGAAGCCCAGCACCATTGCCCCGGTCGCAGCTCTGATCGGCATCGTATTGCTGCTGGCGGCGAAGCGCCCTGTGAAAAAAGTGGTGGGCGAGATTCTTTTGGGATTCGGCGTGCTGTTTCAGGGAATGTTCTCCATGGAGGCGGCCATGCAGCCCCTTCAAGAGTCCCCGGCTTTTGCCCGGCTGTTTGAAACTTTCCAGAACCCGGTCTTAGGCGTGCTGGTCGGCGCCGTGGTCACAGCTATTATCCAAAGCTCCTCTGCTTCCATCGGTATCCTGCAGGCGCTTTCCTCTACGGGGGCAATCACCTATTCGGCAGCCTTCCCCATCATCATGGGTCAGAACATCGGCACCTGCGTTACTTCCCTGATCTCCAGCATCGGCGCCAATAAAAATGCCAAGCGCACCGCCATGGTCCACTTGTATTTCAACATCATCGGAACAATCATTTTCCTGATCGGCGTTTACGGGCTCAATGCCATTGTAGGCGGCTTTCCCTTCTGGGACAGCCCCATCAACAAGGGCGGCATTGCCGATTTCCATACCCTGTTCAACGTTGGTGCGACCATTCTGATGCTCCCCTTCTATAAAGGGCTGGCTCGGCTTGCCGAGTGGACGGTCCGGGACAAGGCTCCAACCTCCAAGGAACTGATCCAGCCGGAGCTGAAGGAGGGTGCGGACCCTCTGGATCAGCGGTTCCTGTCCACCCCCGCCGTGGCGATCGGCCAGAGCCGGTCAGTCCTGGAGGAAATGGCTCGGGATGCGCTCTTCAACTTCCAGCGGTCGTACACCTTGTTTCAGGAGTATGACTTAAAGATGGTGGAGACCATTCAGGCAGCGGAAGCAAAGATCGACCAGATGGAAGACCGGCTGAACAGCTATTTGAGCCAGATCAGTGAATGCGAGCTGACGGATCAGGAAAGCAAGGATGTCACCCTGATGCTCCGCCTGACGGTGGAATTTGAACGAATCGGCGACTACGCCATCAATCTGGTGGAGCGGGCGGAAAGCCTTTACGACAAGCACGTCAAGTTCAGCAGCAAGGCCATTCAGGAGCTGAACATCGTCTGCGCCGCCGTGGAGCATATCGTGGCTATGGCATACGAAGCCTTTAAAAACGACGATCTTTCTCTGGCAAGGCGGATCGAGCCGCTGGAGGAGACCATCGACGCCATTCAGGACACCTTGAAATACCGGCACATCAAACGTTTGAAGAGCGGAATGTGTACCATCGACGCCGGCCTTGTGTTCCTTGAGATCCTGACCAACATCGAGCGGATCTCCGACCACTGCTCCAACATTGCCGTCTACCTCATCGGACGGCATCAGGACGGTGAGATCCTCAACCGTCATGAATACATCAAAAAGGTCCATCAGGGCAACGCCGAAGAATACAGCCGCTTGATGAAGAACTATATGGCTCAGTATATGGCGGCCCTTCCTTCGGAGGATTAAAAATGAAGAAGATCCCGGTGGAGGAGAGCTTTTTTGTCGGTGCATTGCTGGCGCTGTCCGGCGGATTGGTGGACGTGTATACTTATCTGATCCGGGGCGGCGTCTTCGCCTTTGCCCAGACCGGGAATTTGGTTCTTCTTGGGATCCGGCTGGCGAGAGGGCAGCTTGGAGAATGCGTTCACTATCTGATTCCGATCCTTGCGTTTACGGTGGGCGTGATCCTGACCGAAGGGATCCAGCAGATCTTCAAAAACCACCCGGTCCTTTTGTGGCAGCAGGCAGCTCTTCTAACGGAGATCCTCATTCTGGCGGCGGTGGCCTTTTTCCCCATCGAAAAGGTTACGGACAACATGGCAAACATCGCCGTTTCCCTTGCCTGCGGCATTCAGGTGGAGAGCTTTCGGAAAATGGCCGGGGCGGCTTATGCCACCACCATGTGTACCGGAAATCTGCGCAGTGCGGCGGAAGCGCTCTTCCGCTTTTTTGCTACGAAAGACCCGGAAGTCCGCTGGGAGTGCCTGCGGTTTTACGGGGTGATCGGCGCTTTCGTCTGCGGAGTGATCCTTGGCGAAAAATGCGTCGAGTTCACAGGACGATGGGCAGTGCTTCTCTGTATGATCCCACTGGCGGCAGCTTTAGGGATTTTATTTCGCCGGGAAAAAGAAACAGAATAAAGAAGCCGGAACGTTTTAGAGCGTTCCGGCTTCTTTATTCTGTAAAAAGATTCCGATAGGAGGAAAATCGCCTATTTACGGGCTATAGGCAAGTGATGTGAGCAAAGTAAAATTCAGTGCGCCTTGAGATGTTTGCCGGAAATAGGCCTATTGTGCCGGCTCAAGCCGTTATGACTTATTCGGTCAGGATCCCCTTGGAGAGCTTCCATGCGAGGATCCGGGTGACGGCAAGATCTACTGCTTCTTCGGAGATGGCTCCGGCATCCAGCGCTTCTTTTAAGGCGTTGAAGGCATCAGCCCCGTCTCGCTGCAGGATCAGGTCATTCCCCGCCCGGAGAGCCACCACTGCCGGGTGCTCGTTCCCGGCAAACTTCACGATGGCTTCCATTTCCAAGGCATCGGTGAGGATAATTCCGGTGAAGTGAAGCTCCTCCCGGAGGATCCGGTGGACTTCCGGCGAAAGGGAAGCCGGGGCGTTGGGATCCATGGCGGTCACGGTGTTATGGGAGACCAAGACCGTTTCCGCCCCGGCGTCGATCCCGGCTTGGAAGGGGAGAAAGTCGGTTTCCCGGAAGGTTTCCATGCTCCGGTCGTCTACCGAAACGCCGGTATGGGTGTCCGCATTCCCACCGTAGCCCGGGAAGTGCTTCAGACAGGAGGAGATCCCGGCGGATTCCATGGCGGTCACTACTGTCCGGACGCAGTCGGCGGTTTCTTTTGCGGAAACGCCGAAGGTGCGGGCGTAGATGTAGGTGGAGCGGTCAGGGGCAATATCGCAGACGGGGGCCAGGTTCAGCTGGATTCCGAAGTCCAGTAGGAAGCGGGATTTCTCCGCCGCATCCGCTTCCAGAGCCGGAAGCCCACCGCTTGCGTAGACATCCTTCGGGGCAGGGAACGTTTCCCGGAGGGAAGAAAACTTGCTGACCCGGACGATCTCGCCGCCTTCCTCGTCTACGGAAAAAACCATAGGGATCCGGCTTTTATCCTGATAGCCCTGCAGGGTGGAGCGAATCTGATCGGCGGTGCGGTTTTCAAAGTCCTTGGCGAAGAGGACGAAGCCGCCGGGCTGGTACTGGTCGATAAAGGCGTCGCCGCCGCTGTTCGGGACGCCGCAGAGCAGCAGCTGGCCCAGCTTTTCCTCGATCGTCAGGGTTTCCAGCTTGTCCAGTGCCGCTTCATAGCAGTTCCCGAAGCGGTCGGAAAGGGATAGCCCTTCCGGCAGGGAGAGAGTGGGCGAGCTGTTTTCGGGAGTGCTGCTTTCCGGTTTGGCGGAGGGGAAGGAGGGCTCCTCCGAGGAAGAAGCAGGTTCCGACTGGGAGGAGTCCGGCTCAGAAGGGGCGTCGGAAGGGGAAAGAAGGGTCATCAGGGTCCATCCGCAGACGCCTAGCAGGAGGAGGTTTAAGAGGATCACGATGACAAGGGTCGCTTTTCGATGATTGGCTTTCATTGGCTGCCTTTCTGGCTGAAAATGCCGTTTGAGGATCAGGTCGGTTGGAAGGGGGTGCTGCCGGCGGATTTTCCGGCGCTTTGCTGGATGAGGGCAAGCGGAAGATTACGAGGCTTCGGAGGGAGCGGTCCTTCGGAGATATTCGGTGGGGGAGCAGCCGTAGATGCGGCGGAACTGGCGATGGAAGCTGGAAAGGGAGTTATAGCCCACCGCCAGGGCGGCTTCGAGGACGGGAAGCTCCCCTGTCTGGAGCAGGGAACAGGCGGCGGTCAGACGGACTTTATGGAGGTACTCCAAAGGCGTGACCTCCATGGCGTCCCAGAACCAGCGGCGGAGGGTAGTCTCGGTGATGTGAAATTCCCGGGCGATGACGGGGATGGTCAGGTCTTCCCGGAAATGCTGGCTGATGTAGCTGACCACCGGGCCGATCCGGCTCCGGTCCCGGCGGGGCATGGGGTCGGAACCGGTCAGCATCCGGCTGTGGGTGATGATGAGACTCTGGAGCAGCCCCCGGATGCATTCCAGAAAGAGGGGCGGGCGATCCAGCATCTCCGTGATGATCTGGTGAATGAGGAGATAGGGGACGGTGTCCGCTCCGAAAATGCTCAGGGAGGGGGGGACGCTTTTAGGGGAGAAAAGCTCCCGGCTGGCTTTGGCGCCCAGGTCGGAGAGGAGCAGCTCCGGGCAGAAGGTAGCGAAATACCACTGGCTGGGCTGCAGGCCGCTGCGGGCTTTGTGGAACTGTTCCGGATAAAGGATAGTGGCGCATGGGGCGGAAAAAGGCAGGGGATCCCCGTCGATGATGAATACGCCCGATCCGCTGAGGCATAGCCCCAGCTCCAGACCGTCGTGGT
>USLH01000113.1 GCA_900555435.1 uncultured Oscillospiraceae bacterium
TGTGGATTTTCTGCTGTTCAATCAGATGGATAAGCAGCCTGTGCTGGCTATCGAAGTGGATGGGACTGGCTTCCATGAGACCGGAAGCAAGCAGGCAGAGCGGGACAGGAAGAAGAACTTCATTTTGGCGAAGTGCGCCGTTCCGCTCCTATGCTCCCGTACAGACGGTAGCGGAGAAAAAGAGAAGGTAAGAAACGCATTAAAGAGGGAATAACGGTATGTAGGACGAATCCATGGCGCTCCTTTCCCTAGCACCCGCATAAAAAATCACCGCCCGGCTGCGAAATCTTTCCGACAGCCGGGCGGTGATTTTTTATTTCTTTACTTCATGGAGTTCTCGTAGGACTCGATCATCTTCTTAACCATCTGACCGCCCACGGAACCCGCCTGCTTCGAGGTCAGGTCGCCGTTGTAGCCCTGCTTGAGGTTAACGCCAACCTCGTTGGCCGCTTCCATCTTGAAACGCTCCATAGCGTCTTTCGCCTGGGGAACCATCACTTTGTTACTGGACATGAGATTGCACTCCTTACATCTTATTGATTCAAGTTTCGGCGTTTGCTTTAGTATTTTGCGCCGCCTACCCGTCTTTATGTCTGGAAAAATTTTTCCTTTCCCGTCTCGGAGACCCCGCCCAGCAGCATCAGCGCCGCCCCGCAGGCTAAGATCGGATAGTCCCCCACCCCCTTAGGGATATTCACCGGCAGATCCATGGGCTCTACCCTTATCCCCGCCGGACCCGTCACCTCCCGCATCAGCGAGATCACCGCCCTCCCCTCTTCCCGGCTGGAAAAGGTCACCGTGTCCTTTCCGGACAGCCCGCAGGTCACCGCCCTCGCCCCCAGCCTGGAAAGCTCCCGCAGTTGCCCTTCCTCCTCGGAGCTGACGATCACCGCCGCCCCCTCCGGAAGAAAAAGCCCCTCCGGCAGCGGTCGCCCGGCGCAGGCTAAGTAGAGCCCTCTTTTCCCCTCCGCCTCCCGCAGCCCCGGATAGAACAGAAAAAGCAACTCCCGCCCGCTCCCCCGCATCAAAACCCGCTCCCCCGTGCAGCAGGTCACGCAAAACCTCCGGGAAAGGTTTTTAAAAAGAAAGTCCGCCATCGGATCGTCCCGGTTTCCACCCAAAAGGATCAGCTGATTCATAACGCTTCGCCCTTTCGATTTTTTTGCATTGTTAGTTTGCCCATCTTTTCTTAAAAATCAAAATTGCAGCCGTTCTTCGCCAAACCCTGTATTTTCTCCGGAATTTCTCTGTTTTTTCCATGAAAGCGCAAGAAAATCCATGCTTTTTAAGAAAAACGCTCAAAAAACTTCACCCTTTTCATAGGATACGCAGAAAGAATCCCAGAATCCGCAAAGCAATCCAAGCAGAATCTGTTAAAATGAAGCTAGCGGATCCTGCCCTTTTCTCCCTCGGGATCCATCCATATGGAAAGGAACGTGAAACCATGAATCTGCGATTTCGGAAACTGACCGCAGCCATCGTCTCGCTGCTGGTCGCAATTTCCTCGGTGTCACCGGTTTTTGCGGCGGAAGCCGACGAGATTCCCGATGCCGAAAGCACCTCTTACTCGGCGGCTGCACCACAGTCCAATGAGAAAGAGATTTCCCCCTTCTCCACCGGAACCACCTACTACGTCGCCGCAAACGGAAGCGACGACAACTCCGGCACCATTGACGCTCCCCTGAAGACCTCCACCGCCGCCGCTGCCAAGCTTCAACCCGGCGACACCCTGATCTTCCGGGAGGGCACCTACAACGGCGTGATGGTGTTCCAGGGCCGCGGCTCCTCCAATGAGGAACCCATCACCATCAAAGCCTGCGAAGGTGAAAACGCCACCCTTACCTCTGACAACGGCCAGTACGTCATCTTCATCGGCCACAGCCAGAATATCGTGATCGAGGGTCTCACCTTCTCCGGTAAAAACGGAGAAAAGCGGGGCAACGGCATCGACATCGTAAACTTCGATGCCAGCATGCAGCAGACCCGGGACATCACCGTCCGCAGCTGCACCTTTATCGACTGTGAGCCCGCCTTCATCGTCCGGGACGTCATCGAAAACAATGAGACCGACATGAAGTTCGCAAACATGATCTTCGAGAACAACCTGATCGGCTCCAGCGACCCCGACAGCAAGATCGGCAAAGGCATCTCCCTGCAGGAAATGCGCATCGCCGACGGCTCCGTGGGCGTCATCCGCAACAACGTGATCCTGAACGCCAAGTGGAGCCTTTACATGTGGGGTCGCAGCGAAAACGTTCTGGTCTACAACAACACCTTCCTCGACACCTACGATAAGAACGAGGGCGGTCACTACGACATCTACCCCATTCAGGGCGCATACAATAAGACGATCTACCAACCCGGCATCTCTTATAACTGTGTCTTCAAGAACAACATCTTTACCAAGCCCATCCGTACCCAGCTGGAAAATGGTGCGACCCTCCTCGATGAGGACAAAGGCAACGTCTTTGACTACAACCTCTACGACGCTTCCTCCCTCACCGACTACGTCACCTACAACTACGGCGGCGAAGGCCCCAAGCTGACCTTCGAGGAGCTGCAGGCGTTCAAGAGCCTTAATTTTGAAGCCCACGGCAAATACGCCCCCGTTTCCTTCGTCGACCGCAAGACCGACGCCCACTTAAGCGGTGCCACCAACCCCGCCATCAGCGGAGCTGCCGATTCCATCACGGATTCCGTCAACGCTCCCGCCAAGGACGCCGAAGGCAAGGCTCGCACCGGCGAGTTCGGCGCATACGCCTACGCCGCAAGCCTTGTTTTCGTCGGTGCAAACGAAGGTGCCGGCACCGGCACCGCCGATGATCCCTACCCCTCCATCTCTGCCGCTATCACAGCCGGTGCCAAAGAGATCCAGGTAAAAGCGGGCACTTATGAAGAGGGCTTCCTCTCCATTCCTGCCGGCGTTTCCTTAAAGCCTTACCGGAACGACGAAGTGACCATAACGGGAACCGTTTCCGCAAACGGTACGGAGGAAGCGCCCACTCTGATTTCTGGAATCACCTTCACCGACCGAACGCTGGCTCTGAACACAGTCGCCTTCTCGAACTGCACCTTTGAGGGTCCGCTGGAGCTGATGGGGAAAGACCCCTCTGTCGCTTCTTCCGCCATAAAAGGCGGGATCACGGCCCAGAACACCGGCTGCACCGTGGAAAACTGCCTGATCCTCTCCGCCGCCACCGGCCTGACAGCAAAAGACGGCAGCAAGGTTTTCCTCGTAAACAACACCTTCTACAGCAACGACAAAGACCTTTCCGTTGAAGCCGGCTGCACCGTCAACGCTTACAACAACATCTTCGCTTCGGAAAGCACCGTATCCGGCACCCTGAACGCAGACTACAACTGCTACTCCGATTCTCTGCCTTCGGATTATCTGAATACCATCACCGAAGCCCACTCCATCCAGGCAGATCCCCAGTTCATCAACGTCCGTGCAGGCGACTTCCGCCTTTACCGTCAAAGCCCCTGCGCAGCCGCCGGTGACAGCTCCAAAGCCCCCGCTTCCGACCTGTCCGGCGCTACCCGCAGCACTCCTCCCGCCATCGGCGCATATGAACCCTCTGACGTGAAGAACGTCTACTACGTCTCCCCCGATGGCGACGACACCGCCGCCGGCACCGAAAGCGCCCCCTTCCAGACCCTTTCTGCAGCCGTTTCGGCTGTCCGTCCCGGCGAAGAAGTGGTGATCTTGGACGGCACCTACACCGAAGACGTCACGATCTTAAACAAATCCGTCTACAGGACTGACGGATGCGTGATCCGCACCGCCGGCAAGAACGCCGTTTTAAACGGCACCCTCAGCATCGGCAGCTGCGAGGGTCTCACCATCTCCGGCCTGACTGTAACGGGCACTTTGAACGTGCAGAATTCTTCCGACGTAAACTTCAACGGCCTGATCCTGAAAAACGGTGCCGATTTTGAGAACAGCACGGTGATTGCTTCCGACCTGACCGTTACCGGAAAAGGTGTCACGGTGGCGGCAGGCTCCTTAGACCTCACCCGCACGAAGATCTCCGGCGTGGACATCGCCATCCATTCCACCCGGCAGTCCACTCTGACCCTCACCGCTTCCCAGATCGTTGACTGCACCACCGGCGTCATGTCTGAGGGCGATTCTCCCCTCCATGTGGTCAACAACACCTTCTATAACGTCGAGGGTTACAGCGTCGACGTATCCCAGCAGAACAGCCGGGACATCGACCTTGACCTCTACAACAACATCTACGCCCGTGCCTCCCGTACCAACAAGCCCTTCATCCGGGTGAACAAAGCCTACGGCTTCAACACGGAAAACAACATCTATGACGCCGATTCCGACCAGGTCATCGGCACCATCCTCACCTCCGACGCCGAAGACGCTCCTATGGAAGACCGGAATCTTTCCGCCATGCAGAACGGCGGAGACGACACGGTAAGCGTCACGGCCGACCCCATGCTCCGTGATCCGGAAAACGGCGACTTCTCTCCCAAGAAGGGCAGCCCCGCCGCCCGCAAAGGCCGTGCGGATACAAACGCACCTGCCTATGACTTCAACGGCACGCGCTTTGCTTCCACCCCCGACATTGGTTCCGTCTACTCCCCCTTCACTCTGCGGACCTTCAATGTGGTCCCCTACGGCTTGGGCTGGGGCAACTATGGGGACAGCTCCAATCCTATCCTGCCGGACGGCAGCTGGGATCATCCCTTTACCTCGCTGAAGGACGCCCTGAAGGTCGTTGGCTCCAGCGATACCATTCTCATCCACAAGGGCGTCTACGATTGGGGCCGTATGGACTTAAACGATCTCCATGGCGCTCCCGACGCACCCATCACCATCGAAAGCTGCACCAACGAGGGCTGCTGGTACTGCACCTCCTACGATAACCGCTCCTTCTACGGCTGCCCGGCGGACGCTCCCGCTCTGGATCTGCCTGTCCTCACCGGCAGCCAGAAGTACTCCTATGCGGATCCGTCCATCAATGCTCCCGCCGAGCTTTCCATGAAGCTCACCAACTGCTCTTACATCACCATCCGTGGCCTTGAGATCGCCGGCTTCACCGGCGCAGGCATCTGGGTCTACGGCGGCAATCACATCGTCATCGAGGATAACCGCATCTGGAACATCGACTCCAAGGCGGAGACCAACTCCGGCGTTGAGGGTCTGCTCTTAAACGACCTTTCCGACAGCGAGATCCGCAACAACCGCATCTGGAACATCGGCTACACCCGGAAATCCCATGCGGACCACGGCATTTATGTCGGCGGCGTCAAGAACTGCACCTTCTCCGAAAACGTCATCGTAAACTCCCCCGGCGGCGGCATGCAGTTCTACGCAGGCGACGGCTACAGCACCCACGGCGAAGACTGCACCATCGAAAATAACGTCTTCTACCGTGCCCGCATGGGCCTGATCCTCTGCGGCATCAAGGGCTTCAACATCGTGAACAACACCTTCGTTGACAGCACCGAAGACGACCTCTATCTGGACTGGACGGTTCAGAACAACCGCTTCGCCAACAACCTCTTCTACAACAGCCTGACCTCTGAGACCACCGGTCTGGGCAAGAACCCCTGTATCATCGCACGCCACAACGGCGCCGGCGAGAACAAGGTCATCGGCAATACCTTCGTAAACAACCTCTACGACTACTGCGGCCACACTCCCTACGCTCAGGAAGGCTGGGGCAATCTCCAGACCTTTGAGAGCTTCCTTGCGGAGCAGGCATCCACCAACGTCTTTGACAACTTCTTCTCCGGAAAGGCCGGCTTCCTGAAAGCCGCTGCCGATGTGAACCTTTCCGACTATGAGCTGGCCGCTCAGATCGACGAAGAGCTCTTCCGCACCACCCCCCAGAGCGCAGGCGTCGACAAGGGAACCTCCGAAAGCGCCCCCACCACCGACCGGGACGGCAACGTCCGCGCCGGCAGCCCCGACATCGGCGCTTATGAGGCGCAGGATGTCCGTGCCCTGGTTCTCGACAACGATCAGCTGGAAGAGAATAACGAGATCGGTGCTGTGATCGGCTCCTTCTCCATCTTAGGGCAGGATGCCGCCGACGGCGACACCTATACCCTGATAGACGGTGAAGGCAGCGACGACATCGCTTCCTTCTCCATCGAAGGCAATGCCCTGAAGGCAAACGTTTCCTTCGACTACGAAACGAAGACGAACTACACCATCCGTGTGAAAGCTGACTGCGGCGGTTACACCGAAGAAAAAGTCTTCACCATCCACGTTGTCAATGTGGAAGAGCCCGCTGCGGCTGACCACTGGATCACCCTCATCGACGAGCCCATCACTCCCGACGGGAAACTGGACGAAGCCGCATGGGCAGACGGAAGCTTCACCGAGCTGCTGGTAGGTCAGGACAACGCCACCGAGCTGAAAGCCTCCATCGGCCTCTTAGCCGACAAGACCGCCCTCTACCTCGCCGCCAAGGTCACCGACAGCGAGCTGTCCAACGATCTTGTCCCCGGCGTCGACTTTGCCGCCGATATGGTGGAGCTCTATCTGGATGGCCTGAATCTGGAAAGCAGCGCCTACGACGCTTCCACCGTCCAGTTCCAATTCCGCTGGAACGACGAGAAGCTGTGGATCTACGGCAATTCCAAGACCTTCGACAACACGAAGTTCGCCATGGTCGCCACTGACGACGGCTACGTTCTGGAAGTCGTCATCCCCTGGGCGGATCTGGGTATCGAATTTAATCCCGACCACACCATCGGCCTCACCGCCGACGTTCAGGACTACGACTCCTCCACCAAGGAATATAAGAGCGTTGCCATGATCGAAGGCGCAGGCTTCTGGAACAACTCCTCCGCTTGGGAAAGCTACGGCTTCAAGGAGAAATCTTCTCCCGAAGAGTCCGTCATCACTCCTTCCAAGCCCGCCGCTTCCGGCTGGCAGAAAGCAAGCGACGGCAGCTGGAGCTACTACCGCTCCGGCAAGCGTGTCACCGGCTGGCTCTTAGACAACGGCTACTGGTACCATCTGGACAAAGACGGCATCATGGATACCGGCTGGCTCACCGATAACGGCAGCACTTACTACCTCCGTTCCTGGGGCGGCATGATCGTCGGCTGGTTCAAATCAAACGACACCTGGTACTTCGCCGACCGCTCCGGTGCGGTAAAGGATCGGTCCAATTCCTTCGGCGACACCGTCTTCTCCTACGGCCCCGCCGATCATAGCGGCACCTGGCTGAAAGACGTCAAGGGACAGTGGGCGTTTGAGGAAAACGGCACGCTGGCCATCGGCTGGCGCTGCATCGACAACGTCTGGTACTTCTTCGGCACCGACCACGTCATGCGCACCAACTGGCAGC
>USLH01000114.1 GCA_900555435.1 uncultured Oscillospiraceae bacterium
CATAGTTTGATTTCCTCCAAAAATTTAGTTTGTACCTCTGGCTGTTTCCTCCCCTTTGCTAACCCGATTTCTGCAAATGGGCACAAACAAAGAGTCCGCAGCCATGCGGAATTCTGAATTATCATAGCACAGTGTCAGCCGGTTTGCAAGAATTATTTTTAAAAAATGCGTGGAAATTCTGGCATTTCTCCAAAATTTCCACGTCAGGACAGCCGGTCAGAATCTTTTCCGCCGTTTTCGCTCCAGCGCCGCGTCGCGGTGCTGCACAGGCTTGTCGATGAGAATGATGTCGTCCCCGATCCGCTGAATACTGTCCCAGGGGACATAGTATTCCTCTCCCCTGCCGAACAATCCGAAAAAGCGGGCAGGGCCATAAATGATGAGCGCTGCCGCCTGCCCGTCCGGCATATGAAAATCCACATCCCCCACGAACCCCAGCCGTCCGCCGTCCGTCATGTTGATGACCTCTTTTCTCCGCAGCTCCCGCATCCGCATATGCGCCGCCTCCTCTCAGAAGAGGCTATGCACCCCGCGGAATGTCCTATGCGGAAAACCCTGTCAAAAGCTTCCCGTATAGGAAATTCCCGCCGGGGACATACTGTCTTTTGCTGAGTTCGATGGTCGGGAGGCAGGCATATGCAGGGAAAAGTGGAAATTGCCGGGGTCAACACGGCGAAGCTGAAGGTTCTGAAAAGCAGTGAAACCATGGAACTCCTCCGCCGCAGCAAGGCCGGCGACACACAGGCCCGGCAGGAACTGATTGAAGGAAATCTCAGGCTGGTTCTCTCAGTGATCCAGCGGTTTGCAGGCCGGGGCGAGAGTGTGGACGATCTCTTTCAGGTGGGCTGCGTGGGGCTGATCAAGGCCATTGATAACTTCGATGTGAATCAGCCGGTAAAATTTTCCACCTACGGAGTCCCCATGATCGTAGGCGAGATCCGGCGCTACCTGCGGGACAACAGCGCCATCCGGGTGTCCCGCTCCATGCGGGACACCGCCTATCGGGTGCTTCAGGCCAGAGAACAGCTTATGTCGGAAAATCAGAAGGAGCCTACCGTAGAGCAGATCGCCAAAGTGCTGGATATTCCGCGGGAGGAAGTTGTGTTCGCCATGGACGCCATCGTAGACCCGGTTTCCCTATATGAGCCGATCTACGACAGCGGCGGCGACGCCATCTGTGTCATGGATCAGGTCAGCGACCCCAAAAGCACAGATGAGCGCTGGACCGAGCGCATCGCCCTGAAGGATGCCCTGAAGCGTCTGAACCCGCGGGAGCGCCGTATCCTATCCCTGCGCTTTTATGAGGGCAAGACCCAGATGGAGGTCTCCGCAGAGGTGGGCATCTCTCAGGCGCAGGTAAGCCGGCTGGAAAAGGGCGCCATCAACACCATCCGCAAGCACCTGTAGCATAGAAACAACCGCCGGAGGTTTCTCCGGCGGTCAGTTTTTATGAGAAACCGCTTACGCTTCCGCTGTCTTCTCTCCATCCGGTGCGGACAGCTCCCGGACAGTGCAGAAAATGGCAATAACAGAAATCACAAAGGTCAGAATATCGGACAGCGGCATGGACCACAGAACGCCGTCCAGCTCCATGGAGGCAGGCAGCAGCAGGGCAAAGCCCACGCCGAACACCACCTCCCGCACCATGGACAGCGCCGTGGACAGCAGCGCCTTGCCCAAGGACTGGAGATAAATGAACGTGGCCTTATTGACGCAGGCCATGGGCAGCAGGCACAGGTAGATGCGGAACGCCTTCATGGCAAACTCCGTATAGTAAACGCTCTCGTTGGCCGCGCCGAAAATGGCGATCAGCTGACACGGCAGCAGTTCCACAATCAGCAGCGCAATTACGCCCAGAACGGCCTCCGCCGCCAGCAGATAGTAAAACAGCGTTTTGGCCCGGTCCTTCCGGCCTGCGCCGATGTTGTAGCCCACAATGGGAATACAGCCGGCCGCCATTCCGATCACGATGGAAATAATGATCTGGAAGAATTTCATGACGATGCCCACCACCGCCATGGGGATCTGCGCATATTGTTCCTGGCTGAAGATGGGGTCAAGGGCGCTGTATTTGCGGATCATGTTGTTGATGGCCGCCATGGCCGCTACCAGCGAGATCTGCGCCAGAAAGCTGCAAAGTCCCAAGGAAAGGGTGCGGCGGACGATCTCATCCTTCAGGCGGAGGTCGGAGAGTTGGAGCTTTATAATCCTTGCCCGGAAGAGGTAGCCGATGGATAAAAGGGCGGTAGCTGCCTGCCCGATGACGGTAGCCGCGGCGGCGCCGGTCATGCCCCATTTGCAGCCGAACAGGAAGATGGGGTCAAGGATGAGGTTTAAGATCGCGCCGATCAGGGTAGAGAACATGGCGAAGCGGGGGCTTCCGTCGGCACGGATGATGGGGTTCATGGCTTGCCCGAAGAGATAAAAAGGGATACCCAGGGTGATCCAGAAGAAGTATTCCTTTGAGAAGGCGAAGGTCTCCTCGTTGACCCGGCCGCCGAAAGCGGTGAGGATCGGGTCGGAAAAGAGAAGATAGACGGCGGTCAGCAGAAGGCCGCTCAAAATGCAGAGAAGGATGGAGTTTCCCACGCTTTCAGCGGCATTTTCCGGCTTTTTTTCGCCCAGGGAAATGCTTACGAAGGCGCAGCAGCCGTCGCCGATCATGACGGCGATCCCCAATGCGATCACGGTCAGGGGGAAAACCACTGTATTGGCGGCGTTTCCGTAAGAACCCAAGTAGGATGCGTTTGCGATGAAGATCTGATCCACGATGTTATAAAGGGCGCCGACCAGCAGGGAGAGAATACAGGGAACCGCATAATGGCCCATAAGCGTCCCGATTTTTCCGGTGGAAAGTTCCCGTTCCTTATTCATAAAAATACCTCCTGAAAACACAAAAAATGCGTAAGCCCAGAAACTGGACTTACGCATTTTGCTGCTCGTTGTTTTTCATTTTATCTGATTTTCCGGGCGGCGTCAAAGGGAGTTTTCTACAAAAATCCGAGTAAACTTTTGCGGAAACTTACACCGTTTGATCCATGGCCAGTTTGGCGGCACCCATGATGCCGGCCTTGTTGCCGAGTTTTGCCCGGGTCAGGACCATACCCTTTAAAAAGGAGGGCATAGCGTATTTCCTGATAAGGACGTTTAAGCGTTCCTGCAGGTAAGGCTCGTTCATGATTCCGCCGCCTAAGACGACGCAGGGCGGGTTGAAGGTATGGATCAGGGAGGCAAGGCCGCAGGCAATCTCGCTGACCCAGTTTTCGATCACTTCCCGGATGGCTTCATTTCCGGCGTTTAATTCCTCAAAAAGGATCCGGCCATTTTCGCAGCGGGGGCAGACCTTTTTCGCTTCCCGGACAAGAGCAGTGGTGGAGGCGTAACGTTCGTAGCAGCCGCTTGCCCCGCAGGCGCAGGGAAGACCGTCCTTGTGGATGATGATGTGACCCACTTCCCCGGCAATGCCGGAGAGGCCGTGAAGGATTTTCCCGTCAAGGACGATCCCGCCGCCGATGCCGGTGCCGTAGGTCAGGCAGAGATAATCCTTAAAGCCCTTTGCGGCTCCGAAAGCGCCTTCGCCGATGGCGGCGGCGTTTACGTCGTTTTCCACGGCCACGGGGACGTGGTAACGTGTCTCCAGCATTTCCTTGATCTTCATGCCAGTGTAATTGGGGATATTTTCATTGGCAAAAAGGATCTCGCCTTTTACGGAATCCACCTGTCCGGCGGTAGAGATGCCGATGCGGTCATAGCCGCTGTATCCGTCCAGAATACGGAGAAGGCGCTCCATCAGAGCCGGGCCGCCCTGCTTGGATTCGGAAGGATGCTCCGAAAAAGAGACGAGCTCCCCGGAATCGGTGACTTCTCCTACCTTGATGGCGGTGCCGCCGATGTCAGCTGCAAGAATGCGCATAGCTCCCTCCTTACTTCTCGATGGCAGAAACGAATCGGCGGGTAATCTCCCTGGGACGGGTGATGGCGGTGCCGACTACAGCGGCAGTTGCGCCTGCTTCCAGCGCCTTCTGGAGCTGCTCGGGGGACCAGATGCCGCCCTCGGCGATAACGGGGATGGACAGATTCTTGGCCAGACGGCCGATCATTTCAAAATCGGGAAGAGTGCGGCCCTTGGTGTAGGGGGTATAGCCGCTGAGGGTGGTGCCGGCGCAGTCAAAGCCCAAACGCTGGGCCTCCACGCCCTCTTCGTAAGTGGAGCAGTCCGCCATGAAGAGCAGATCCGGGTATTTCTTCCGGATGATGGGGAAGAACTCAGAAATAGTCATGCCATTGGGGCGTACCCGCTTGGTGGCGTCCATGGCGATGATGTCGCAGCCGCTTTCCGCCAGAGCGTCGATCTCGGCTTCGGTGGGGGTGATGTAGACGTCGGCGCCAACACCCTCATAGACCTTTTTGATGAGGCCGATGACGGGAAGGGAGACGGTCTCCTTAATGGCCCTGATGTCCTCGACGGAGTTGGAGCGAATGCCCTTGGCGCCGCCTTCGAAGGCAGCATAAGCCATGCGGGACATGATATAGGAGCTGTGGAGGGGTTCGTCCTCCAGAGCCTGACAGGAGACGATGAGGCGGCCTTTCAGCTGTTTAAAAATTTCGGTATGTTTCATGAAAAATCCTTCCTTTCAGAGAAAAATCCAGTCTTATTGTGACACGGTCAGAGCCAACTGTCAAGGCTTTTGACCAAAAGCAGCAAATAGGGGCAAGTTCTACCGCCGTTCAGACCCCTTCGCAGCCGAAGGGGGGGATAAAGCTCTCGGAGGCGGCTTCTCCCTCTTGGGTGAAGCCGTTTTCTACACCGATGCGGACGGCGTAGTCCACTACCCGGTCGTATTCGGAAGGGGTGAGGGTGCGGTCCAGCTCCGGGTAGGCGGAAAGCTCCTTTGTTGGGGTGAACTGGCTCATGATGCTCAGGTAGATGCGGTTTCCGTAGGTCTCATGGAGGTAGCGGATCACCTGTTTTGCTTCTTTTACAAAGCCGGGGAGAACCAAGTGGCGGATGATGACGCCTTTTTTTATCATGCCTTCTTCGTCAAAAACCGGGTCGCTCACCTGACGCACCATTTCCGCCAGAGCCTTTTTCGCCCAATCCGGGTAGTCGCCGGCGGCGGAATAGCGGCGGGCGGTATCCGGGGAGAAGTATTTGAAGTCGGGAAGATAAACGTCTACCAACCCGTCCAGCAGCTTCAAAGTCTCCGGCTTTTCGTATCCGCCGCAGTTGCAGACGATGGGGATGGTAAGCCCCCGGTGCTTCGCTTCCCGAAGGGCGGGGACGATCTGGGGGATATAATGGGTGGGGGTGACCAAGTTGATGTTCCGGGCATTTTTCTCCTGCAGCTCCAGAAAGATCTCAGTCAGGCGGTCGATGGAAATATCTTTTCCGGCGCCGCCCCGGCTGATGGGCTGGTTCTGGCAGTAGACGCATTTTAAAGGGCAGTAGGAGAAAAAGACGGTTCCGGAGCCTTCTTTCCCGGAGATGCAGGGCTCCTCCCAGAAATGAAGGGCGGCCCGGGCGACCCTTATCGTTTCCCCCACGGCCCCGCAGACGCCGGGGACGCCCGATAACCGGTCAACGCCGCATTCCCGGGGGCAGAGGGTGCAGTGGCGCAGTTCTTCCAGCATGGCGAGCCTCACTCCCCGGCACGGAAGGTGCCATAGGAGAGGGAGAAATACTGCCCCTCTTCCAGCGTGACAGTGACGGGCTCCTCCGACCAGTCCTGTTCCAGAATGGAGTCGTAATCCATCCCTGCGTCGGAGCGGATCTCATAGTGAAGGTCATAGTCCTCGTTAGGGGACAGGGTATAGGTGCCGGCGGGAAGATCGGTGCCGATTCGGTACATTCCGGCGGAGTAAACGCCGTTTTCCGGGGAGGGGATCACGGCATTTTCCGCCGGGGTGAAGGGCTCGTCCGCATCTAAGTAAGTCCCCTCTTCGGCGAGGAAGAAGCCGAAGTTGTCGAAATAGCCGCTGTCCAGCTGGTTATTGCTCATATTGCGGCTGGAGGAATAGGTGTCCACAAAAGCGGAATAGTTTTCATCGGTTCGGATGAAGTATTCGCCGGCGGGAATGTCTGTGCCGATCCGGTACATTCCGGCGGAGTACCAGCCGTTTTCCGGTTCTGGGAGCTTCGCCTGAGAAGCAAGTTTCGCTTTGCCGCCCCGGATCCGGACGTAATCGCCCTCTTCGGGAGTGTAGAAATAGCGAGTGCCGCCGGAGAAGATGTCCCGGATGTCGGAATCCGAGGTGCAGCTATAGAAGATCGTGACCGACAGGCTTTCTTCATCGGCGGTGAAGAAAAGTTCTTCCACCGGAAGATCCCGGCCAACCAGATACATTCCTTCGCCGTACCAGCCATCTTCCGGTTGATAAAGGGGGGCGTTTTCAATCGGGGTGATCCGGGCGCCGGAAAGCTCTACCGTTTCTTTTTCAGTCAGCTCCAGATAGCCGAAGTTTGTATAGCTTAAGTAGCTGCTGTCCGTGCCGAGAAAGGAAGAGGAGATCTGAGCGGACGCCCAGCCGTCTTCCGTTTCCACATAATAGAGGCCGGGGTCCAGGTCTTTCCCGACCCGGTAGGTACCGGAAGAGTACCAGCCGTCGGAGGAAAGCGTTCCGGCAGGGGGGCGGGTGGTGGTCCGGACGACGATGAAAAGGCCGACAATCACGATCACAATGACCGCCAGAACCGCCAGGACTCCCAGAAATTTTCTTCCCGCACTGGGGGGACGGTAGGCGTTGGCAGGGGATTCCGGAGAAGAGGGGGCGTCCTCCGACAGCTGCTGCCAGCCGGAGGGGGCGGAAGAGGAGCGCTCCGGGGCAGGCTCTAGGGCGGAGGTGTTAGAAAGGCCGCTCCAGCCGGAGGAGGATTCTGGCGGCTCCGGTTGGGCGGAAGGGGAATCGGAGGAAGCGGCAGGTGCGGGAGCGCCGCAGTGTTCACAGAAACGGTCGGTGACTTCCGAACCGCAGAAGGGGCATTTCAATAGCTACATCTCCTTGCAAAAAATGGGGGATTTTGTCGTTCTGTTTCTATTGTAACACACTTTTGTCGAAATGCAAGAGATGGGCTTGTGAAAGCCTTCAAACTGTGATATCATCGGAAAAGAACGGTTTTAGGAGGGGAATCTATGCGGAAAGAAAAGGGCTTCGAAGCGGGAGCGTTTTCTACTTCGGAGCGGATGATCGAGACAATTCGGGAGATCTTGGAAAACGAGGAGCTGGACGACTTTTTCTGTATTGAAGAGATCCTTGATCTTTATCATAACGAAGGGATCCCGGTTTACGGGAGGCACGACTTCAGCTGAAG
>USLH01000115.1 GCA_900555435.1 uncultured Oscillospiraceae bacterium
TTCCGGAAAGCCCAGGGGCTCCGGCCGCTTTCTTTTGCGTCGGCGGAGGAACGGATGGCCTGTTTAGGGTTGATCCCCGGAGCGGTGACACCGCTGGGGCTTTTAAACGACCCGGAGCATAGGGTGCGCTTTTATCTGGATACGGAATTTCTGGGGAACCGGATCGGGGTGCATCCCTGCGACAATACAGCTACCGTCTGGCTGCAGGCGGAGGATCTGATGAGACTGATCCGGAAACACGGAAACGAAGCGGACTGGGTCACGTTATAAAAAGAAAGGAAATTGCATGGAAAAATGGAAAAAGCGCATTCAGCTCTATCTGGAAAAGGCGGGAAAAAAGGGCCTGACCTTCAAGGAGCTGACGGCGAAATGTAAGGTAAGAAAAGAAGATCTCAAGTCCTTCCGGAAGGCGCTGGATCAGTGTCTGGCGGAAGGCGTCGTGCTGGAACACAAACGGCAGCTGGTGGCGGCGTCGGCGAAGGGGCTGAAGCCCGCCGTGATCAAACGTCTGAACCGTACCTATGCGTTTGCGGAACTGGACGCCGACGGAGGCGAGGTGTTCGTCCCCGGCAGTAAGCTGATGGGAGCCATGACCGGCGACCGGGTGCTGCTGCGGCTGCTTCCGTCCCAGAGGGGCGGGCTGCCCGATGGGGAAGTCCGGGAAATTCTGGAGGAAAACGCCCAGCCCTTTTCCGGGGTGCTGCGGATCTGGCCGGAAGGGGCGTTCGTGCAGCCGGATGACCTGGGAAACATGGATCTACAGGTTTCCGGGGACTTGGCCGGTGCGGAAGACGGGGACAAGGTCCTAGCGGAGATCAGCCGCCGGGGACTCAGCCATCGGGATCATCAGGTGCGGATTTTAAAGAGCTTCGGCTCCGCCAATCTGGCGGCGGTCTGCTGCCAGGCGATTTTAGAGGCGCAGGGAGTGTCCGAGGAATTCCCTGCGGCGGTGCTGGACGAAGCGAGGATGCTGGAGCATAAGGGGATCCCGGAAAAGGAGCTGCTTGGGCGGACGGATCTGCGGTCGGAGGTGATCTTCACCATCGACGGGGCGGATTCCAAAGACCTGGACGACGCCGTGAGCCTTCATAAATACGAGGACTTCTACGAGCTGGGGGTTCACATTGCCGATGTGTCCCACTATGTCCGGAAGGGCTCGCTGCTGGATGGGGAAGCCTTTGCTCGGGGGACCAGCATTTACTATGCCGACAAGGTGATCCCCATGCTTCCGAAGGAGCTTTCCAACGGCATCTGTTCTTTGAATCCCGGGGAGGACCGGCTGGCGTTTTCGGCGATCCTCACGCTGGATCCGGAGGGGCGGCTCATCGGCTACGATTTTAAGAAAACGGTGATCCGTTCCCGGGTGAAGGGCGTTTACGGGGAAGTGAACCGGCTCCTTGCCGGGGAAGCCGTTCCGGAACTGGAGGCAAAGTATCGGGAAGTGCTGCCTATGCTGCCGGTAATGCAGGAGCTGGTAACCCTGCTTCGGAAAAACCGCCGGGACAGAGGGGCGCCGGAGATCGAGTCCAGCGAGAGCAAGCTGATTTTAGATGAAAACGGCAGGATCAAGGACATCCGTCCCCGGGAACGGGGGGAAGCGGAGATCCTCATCGAGGAATTCATGCTCCTTGCCAACGAAGCGGCGGCAAGGCTGGCCCGGAAGGCGGAGATCCCCTTCGTTTACCGGATCCACGAGCACCCGGATCCGGAACGGATCGCCTCGTTGCGGGATACCCTGCGGAACCTGGGGCTTCCGAGCGGGGAGCGTTTAAAGGATCGGGTCCCGGCGGCGGCTCTGGCGCAGATTTTGGAAGATGCGGCGGATCACCCGGCGGCGCCGGTCATCAATCAGCTGGTTCTGCGTTCCATGGCGAAGGCCAAATACAGCGAGAACCCCATCGGCCACTACGGGCTGGCGCTGGAAGATTACGCCCACTTCACCTCCCCCATCCGGCGGTACCCGGATCTGATGATCCATCGGATCTTAAGCGGGCTGGTTCGGGGAGAAGAGCCATCGGAGCTGCAAAAGCAGTTCGGGAGATTTGCCCCCAAGGCAGCGGCGCAGTCCAGTGCCACCGAACTGACCGCCATGCAGATCGAGCGGGACTGCGAGGACTGCTACAAGGCAGAGTACATGAAGGATCGGATCGGGGAAAGCTACGACGGCATCATCTCCTCGGTGACCTCTTTCGGGATGTATGTAGAGCTTCCCAATACCGTTGAGGGGTTGGTGCGGATCGAGGACCTGCCCGACGGCGAGTATTTCTACGACGGCGTGATGGAGCTTACCGACATCCACAGCGGCCGGCGTTACCGGATGGGTGATCGGGTTCGGGTCAGGTGCGTAGACGCAAACGTCAATGAGGGGCACGTCGATTTCCTTCTGGAAGAAGGCGAAGGCCGGAGGTGACGGTGTGGATCAGCGGGATTTTCTTGCCGCAAAGGAAGCTGCCCTTCGGGACAGCGGTATCGGCACTTTGGGGGAGAAGTCCGTTCACGCCGTGCTGAAAGCGGCCTATGAACCCCACGGGGAAAACCGGGAGGTGGCCGTAGGCGGCTATGTGGCGGATATTTTAGGTGAAGACGGGATCATGGAGATCCAGACCCGGGCGCTTTGGCGGCTTCGGGAGAAGCTGCAGGCGTTTTTGCCGGTGTGCCCGGTAACTGTGGTACACCCGGTGTATCCGGTTGAGTGGATCTTACGAACGGATCCGGACACCGGGGAGGTGACCCGCCGCCGCTCCTCCAAAAAGGGGCGGGGCTCCGACGTGCTGGCGGAGCTTTATCCGCTGAGGGAATTCTTGACGGATCCGGGGTTCCACCTGCGGGTGGTGGAGCTGGTGACCCAGCGATGGGACATCGGCAAAGCCCGTGGGAAAAAGCAGCATCTGGATCGGGAACCGCTGGAATTTCTGCATGAGTGGGTGCTGGAGCAGCCGGAGGACTACCGGGAGCTGATCCCGGCAGGACTGCCGGAAGAGTTTACGGCAGAGGAGTTCGGAAAAGCGCTGCATCTGCGGAAGGATGGGGGCTGGAAGGCGCTGGCGACCCTGACGGTCTTGGGACTGGTGGAGCAGATCGGAAAATCGGGCAGGCGGAATCTCTATCGATTGACGAAGGAGGGCACAGAATGAGCGGAACGGTGAAATTTCTGTGGGTGCTTTACGGCGCACTGACTTTGGTACATCTTGGGACCTGTGTCTGGGACAGCAGCGGGAAGTGGCGGGCGCTGACCAAAATTTTGCTGATGCCCATGGTGCTGCTCTGCTATCTGGCACTGGCCGGGGAGCCGAGGATTTTAGTCATCGGGGCGATCCTTTTGGGATGGGGCGGCGACGTGCTGCTGCTTTATTCGGCGCAGAAGGGGTTCTTCCTCGCCGGGATTTCCAGCTTTCTGGCGGGGCATCTCTGCTACGCCTGGGCGCTGGGGCTGCGGGGGGATTTTTCAAAGCCTCTCTTCACGCTGGGGCTTGCGGGAGCGCTGCTTTTAGTCGGAGTGGCGGCGTATCTGTCCCTTTTAAAGTATCTGCGGGATATGAAGCTGCCGGGGGCGATTTATCTGGCGGTGATCCTTCTGATGGTCTGGACGGCGGTTCTTTCGTGGAGGGAAAACCCCGGCGCAGCGGGTAACTGCATTCTCATCGGTGCGCTGCTCTTCTTCGTTTCGGATTACACCCTTTCCAGCGAGATGTTCCGGCGGCCCCACAGTTGGGGGAACGTGGCGGTAATGTCCACCTATGCAACGGGGCAGTTCTTGCTGACTACCGGGCTGGCGATCCTTTCCTGAAAAAGGAAATCCGGCTTCCGCTTTTGCTGCGGAGGCCGGATTTTTTATCGGGTGCGGCAGATGGGCCGGACGTATTTCCAATAGCGGTCAGGATCATGGTAGAAGTAGAAGACCCGTTCCGGGGTCAGATCCGGCCGACAGCCGGCAACATGGTAGTCGAAGGCTTTCATGGCGGTCTCTATTTTTTGCTCCACCGCCTGATTCTGGGTCTTAAAGTCGAAGGGACCATGTTCGAAGACCAGATACTCCCCTTCCGGTACGTCCATCAGCTGCATCTGAGGCGGAACCTCTCCGGCGTAGTCTGCCGGAAGGCGCACGCCGTAGCTTTCGGCAAGGGGGATTCCCCAGCTGCAGATCCGGCCGGTGGGGGCATTGATGAACGCCATCAGCTGGCCGCTGCTGCCGTTGTTTTCAGCACCGCCCAGATCGTCCAGTTTGCCCGGTATGCTGGAGAGAAGGCCGCAGATGGTTTCGCAGTCCTGTTTAGGAATGCGGCTCTGCCTTTCCCAGAAATCCCAGTAACCGATGCTTTCGTAGTTGCGGATGTGCAGGAATTTGTGGGCGGGGATGGTGACAAAATAGGTTTTGACTTCTTCATGGGTCTGCTCCATGCCGGTTCCTCCTGCGCTTATCAGGTAACAGTCAAAGGGACGCAGAATGGTGCGGAGGGCAACGGGCTTCGGGTCTGCCCGGTACTGGCTTGGGGTCACGCCGTAGGCTTCCTTAAAGGAACGGGAGAAGGCTTCGTGGCTGGAAAAGCCATAGTCCAGTGCGATCTCCAGAAGCCTTTTTTTAGAATCCTGCACCTCTTTTAAGGCGAAGGCAAGACTCCGCTGCCGCAGGTAGTCCCGGAAGTGCATCCCGGAAATCTCTTTGAATTTCCGGGAGAGGGTGTCCTCCGAGTAGCCCAGTTTGCGGGAAAGGGCGGAAAGGGTCAGCAAATCGCTCTCTCGTTTCCGGATACAGGCGTCGGTTTCGTCGATCAGGGTCTGGACCAGCTGGTGCCATTCGCTCATAGAGGGGTTCTCCTTTCGGCTGTTCTGCTTTTATTTTACCAGCGAGAGGGGAGTCTGGCTTGATCTGAACCGGAAAAGATACAGAAAACAGCCCGGAACAAACTGTTCCGGGCTGTTTCTGTGTCTTAATATTTGGGGCGCTTCACATAGGTGGTGTGGAGAACCTCGTGGGCAATGTGGCTGCCGGGCTTTTCAAGGAACTCGTCATAGAGCTTCTTGATGCCGGGGTTCTCGTGAGATTTCCGCAGCTCCATCTTGGCGTCGGTCCGATAAAGGCCCTGAGCCCGGAGGGCACGGAGATCGGTGAAGTTCCGGACGGAAGCCGGCTGGAAGGGCTGGCCGCCGCCGTTGACACAGCCGCCGGGGCAGGCCATGACTTCGATGAACTGATAGTCGGCTTTGCCTTCCTTGACGGCCCGGAGGACCTTCTTGGCGTTGGCAAGGCCGGAGCAGACGGCAACTTTCAGGGTCAGGCCGCCCACGGTGTAGGTGGCTTCCTTGACGCCTTCGGTTCCCCGGACTTCCTTGAAGTCCAGCGCTTCACCGGAAGCATTCCCGCCGGTGAGCCAGTCGGCTGCGGTGCGGAGGGCAGCCTCCATAACGCCGCCGGTTGCGCCGAAGATCAGACCGGCGCCGGTGTCGATGCCAAGAGGTGCGTCGTAATCCTCATCGGGGAGGTTCACGAAGTCAAGGCCGGCGGTCTGGATCATCCGGGCAAGCTCCCGGGTAGTCAGGGCAATGTCCACATCGGGGACGCCTGCGGCAGACTGGTCTTCCCGTCCCACCTCAAATTTCTTGGCGGTGCAGGGCATGATGGAGATCACAGCCATGTCCTTGGGGTCGATGCCCAGCTGTTTGGCGTACCAGGTTTTGGCCACGGCGCCAAACATCTGCTGGGGAGACTTGCAGCTGGACAGGTTGGGGATGAATTCGGGGAAATAGTGCTCGCAGTACTTGACCCATCCGGGAGAGCAGGAGGTGATGAGCGGCAGGGCTCCGCCGTTCTGGATTCGATCCACCAGCTCGGTGGCCTCTTCCATGATGGTCAGGTCAGCGGCAAAGTTGGTGTCGAACACTTTCGCAAAGCCCAGGCGCCGGAGAGCGGCTACCATCTTGCCTTCCGCATTGGTTCCGATGGGCATGCCGAAGGCTTCGCCGATGGTCACGCGGGTGGCAGGAGCGGTCTGGACGATGACAGTCTTGGAGGGGTCGGACAGGAGCTTCAAAACGTCCTGAGTCTGATCCTTCTCGGCGAGGGCGCCGGTGGGGCAGGCTACGATGCACTGGCCGCAGGAGACGCAGGAGGTCTCGCCCAGAGGGGTCTCAAACGCACAGGAGATGTTGGTGCGGAACCCACGCTCGTTGGCGCCGATGACGCCCACGTCCTGCCATTTGCGGCAGACGGCGGAGCAGCGGCGGCAGAGCACGCACTTGTTGTTGTCGCGGATCATGTGGGGTGCGGAGTCGTCGATGTCGTAGTGGATCCGCTCGCCGTCGTAAATGGACTCGTCGGTGACGCCGTAGTCCAAGCAGAGCTTCTGGAGCTCACATTTGCCGGACTTGACGCAGGAGAGACATTTCCGCTCGTGGGTGGAGAGGATCAGCTCTAAGTTCTGACGGCGGGATTCCAAAACCTTGGGGGTGTTGGTGAAAACTTCCATTCCCTCGTTAACGGGGTACACGCAGGCCGTGACCAGGCTGCGTGCGCCTTTCACTTCGACCATGCAGATCCGGCAGGCGCCGATCTCGTTGATGTCTTTCAGATAGCACAGGGTAGGGATCTGGATCCCAGCCTGATGGGCCGCCTCCAGGATTGTGGTCCCCGGGGCGACGGCCACCGGCATATTGTTGATTTTGATGTTGACCATTTCCATGACGTGAGCCACACTCCTTTATTTCTTGATGATGGCGCCGAATTTGCACTTCTCCATACAGGCGCCGCACTTGATGCACTTGGCCTGGTTGACCACATGGGGCACCTTGACGGAGCCTTCGATGGCGCCAACGGGGCAGGTACGGGCGCAGAGGGTGCAGCCTTTGCACTTATCGGTGAGGATGGTGATCTGCATCAGGTGTTTGCAGACGCCGGCGGGGCACTTCTTGTCCACGACGTGGGCGATGTATTCATCCCGGAAGTACCGGAGGGTGGAGAGGACGGGATTGGGAGCGGTCTGGCCCAAGCCGCAGAGAGAGTTGGCCTTGATGTAGTAGCAAAGCTGCTCCATCTTGTCCAGATCTTCCAGCGTCGCCTCGCCCCGGGTAATCTTGTCGAGCATCTCGTAAAGGCGCTTGGTGCCCACGCGGCAGGGAGTACATTTGCCGCAGGACTCGTCCACGGTGAATTCCAGGAAGAACTTGGCGATGTCCACCATGCAGGTGTCCTCGTCCATGACGATCAGTCC
>USLH01000116.1 GCA_900555435.1 uncultured Oscillospiraceae bacterium
CATCAATGATCCTATCGACTCTGACAAAGACGGGAACCCCTTGACACTTCTTGACGTGGTGGCAGATGAGGGAAACATCGCCGATCTGATCGACGAAAAAATGGAGGGAGAAAAACTCCGAACACTGGTAGCGACCCGGCTGGAACCTAGGGAGCGCATCATCGTTCGTCTGCGCTACGGTTTGGATGGAGATGCTCCTTTAACTCAGCGGGAAATCGCCAAAAAACTGCGAATTTCCCGGTCTTACGTTTCCCGTATCGAAAAGCGTGCATTGGAAAAACTCAGAGAAGAACTGGAGCGGTAAGTGATTGCAATGAAAGCGCTGCCGTTTTCTTGTCATACGGCAACGCTTTCAGATGGCGTATTAAACGGAGGGTTTCGTTGTGTCCTCAGATAAAGCTGCATCCCCGGATCAAGCTGTGTCCTCAGACGGATCCAAAGGCGCTGTCCCCGTTTGAGAAAGCATCTCCACCTGATGATTCCAAGGGCTCTTCTTCAATCGATGAGATGGTCATTTCCTCCCCAAGGTAGGATCGATCACTACATCCATGATCACTGACGGCAGAAGAGAGACTTCGCTCTCCCCTGTTTCCTGAAGGCCCTCAACATCCTCAATCGATTGTTGATTGTTTTCCGGTTGTGTAATGGTCACATGAAGCGTCAGGTTCCCCATTCGGAGCCGTTGAAACAATCGAAAGATGCCTTCTGCCTGCAATTTTTACAGTTGCCCGTTCTGCTGCGCTTTTGCCCGTTCCTTATCCCGCTGGGCGATTTCTACCCGACGGATCTTACCGCTGATGGTCTTGGGCAGGGAATCTACGAATTCCACCACACGTGGATATTTATAAGGAGCCGTTGTCTTCTTCACGAAGTTCTGGATCTCCTTTTTCAGTTCCTCAGAGGGAGAGTATTTGCTGGTCAGCACGATGGTAGCCTTCACCACCTGCCCACGGATGGGGTCGGGCGTGCCGGTGATAGCACATTCCAAAACGGCCGGATGCTCCATTAGAACGCTTTCTACCTCAAAGGGCCCGATGCGGTAGCCACTGGATTTGATGATGTCATCGGTGCGGCCGACATACCAAAGATAGCCGTCCTCATCCCGATAAGCGGTATCACCCGTATGATAATATCCGCCCCGCCAGGCATTGGCCGTGCTCTCTTCATCCCGATAGTAGCAGAGGAACATACCGGGATGGTTCTCCTCCCGAGTGCTGCGGACCACGATCTCGCCTACTTCGCCGTCCCCTACCGTATTTCCGTCTTCGTCCACCAGATCAATGTTATAAAGCGGAGAAGGACGCCCCATAGAGCCGGGCTTCACCCGGTTTCCACGAAGGTTTGCAATAGTCAGGGTCGTTTCCGTCTGGCCAAAGCCCTCCATCAGGGACAGACCGGTATATTCTTTAAACTTTTTGAAGACCTCTTCGTTCAGAGCTTCACCTGCGATGGTCACATAATGAAGCGAGGACAGGTCATAGTTTGCGATCCCCTCTTTGATGAAGAAGCGGAAGATGGTAGGAGGAGCGCAGAAGGTGGTGATGCGGTACTTCTCGATCATATGGAGCACATCGGTGGGAACAAACTTGTCAAAATCATATACAAAGATACAGGTGCCGGCCAGCCACTGTCCATACAGCTTGCCCCAAACCGCCTTGCCCCAGCCGGTCTCGGCAAGGGTCAGATGGATGCCGTCCGGCTCCACGTTGTGCCAGTGAACGGCAGTGACAATGTGCGCCAGAGGATAGTGATAACCATGAAGCACCATTTTGGGCTGCCCGGTGGTGCCGGAGGTGAAGTACATCAGCATTCCATCGGTGTTGACGACCGGAACACGCTCCATCGTAGCGGGCTGCTTTTCAATCTCCTCATCGAAATTGATGTAACCGTCGAAATGACCCATGGCAGAGAACTTAGTCACATTGACGCCAAGAGTCTTCTCCGCTTCGTCAATGTAAGCATGAACGTTGCACTGACAAGTGCAGACGATCGCCTTGATGGAAGCCGCTTTCAGCCGGTACACAATGTCCTTAGTAGTCAAAAGGTTTGTAGCAGGCACGGCGATAGCGCCCAGCTTATGAAGACCAAGGATCGAGAACCAGAACTGATAATTCCGCTTCAGGATCAGCAACACCGTGTCACCTTTTCCAATGCCCTGAGAAGCAAAGAGATTAGCGGCTTTCGTGGAATAATCGCTGATGTCCTTAAAGGTAAAGACTCTTTCTTCGCCCTGCTCATTGGTCCAGATCATCGCCCGGCGATCCGGCCAGAGCTCAGCCATTTTATCCACAACGTCGTATGCAAAGTTGAAATCCTTGGGGGCAGTCACCCGAAAATGATTGAGGAGACCGTTTTCGTCAAACCCTTCCTCACAGAACTGTTTATAAAAATCCTTAACTTCCATGAACTGTTTCTCCTTCTTCTGACTCTTTTTGTTGATTCTTTCGATAGGCAAGATAGCTTTCCAAAATAATGGTGGCAGCGACCTGATCGACCACCTGTTTCCGCTTTTTCCCACGGGTATTGGTCTCATTCAGATAGTTATGTGCTTGAACCGTGGTCGCACGTTCATCCCAAAGCTCCACGGGAATGGGAACCATCGCCTGCAGCTGCTGAGCAAAAGCGGCACACTTTTCCGCACGCTCTCCCAATGTTCCATTCATGTTTCGGGGGTATCCCACCACGATCATCTGCACGCCGTATTCCTGAGCGGCGAAGGCCGTCTTCTGCACGGTTCGATCAAAATTGCGTTCTTCGATCACACCAATCGGAGACGCCAAAAACTCGGTTCGGTCGCAGACCGCAAGACCTGTACGGGCATCTCCAAAATCCACTGCCATAATTTTCATATTGGATCCTTTCGGAAAAAGTTACCAGGGTTGAACCGTTCCTACGATCTCCCGAACAGAAGCAATGCCGTGATCGTCCAGCCAGCGATTCATACCGTCAATGATCTTCAAAGGCGCATAGGGGTCGGTAAAAATTGCAGCGCCTACCTGTACAGCGGAAGCGCCTGCCATCATCATTTCGATGGCATCCTTCCCCGAAGAAATACCGCCCATTCCCACTACAGGGATCTTCACGGCGTTGGCGACCTGCCATACCATCCGCACCGCAATGGGAAATACCGCAGGACCGGACATTCCGCCCACGTTGTTTTTCAAAACGGGACGGCGACTGTTTAAATCGATGCGCATTCCCAAAAGAGTGTTAATCAAGCTCACCGCATCGGCTCCTGCCGCTTCCACCGCTTTGGCAATGGCGGTAATATTCGTTACATTGGGGCTCAGTTTCACCATCAGTGGCTTGGATGTTGCCTTCCGAACCGCTTCCGTGATCCCGGCAGCCGCCTCGCAGCTTGTGCCGAAGGCTGCTCCTCCCTGCTTCACGTTGGGGCAGGAAATGTTCAACTCGATCATGTCAACGGCAGTATCTTCCAGCTTCTCCGCCATAGCAACACAATCCTCTACTGTGCTGCCCGCTACATTGGCAATGATACGGGTGCCCTTCCCGGATAAATAAGGCAGCTCTTTCTCAATGAAATGGTCGATGCCCGGATTCTGAAGCCCCACGGAATTGAGCATTCCCATCGGAGTTTCTGCGATCCGGGGAGGCGGATTGCCCGCTTTGGGAAGACGGGTCATTCCCTTGACTGAGATCCCCCCAAGCCGGGACAGGGGATAAAATTTTTCGTATTCGTGACCGAAGCCGAACGCTCCCGATGCTGGGATCACCGGATTTTCAAAGGAAACGCCGGCTACATTGACTCGCAGATCTGCCATCAGAACACGACCTCCTCGCCGGAAAACACCGGTCCGTCCTTACATACATGAAGATAGACTTCCTCTCCATTCCGACGGATCTTGCAGGCACAGCCCAAACAGGCCCCGACCCCGCAAGCCATCCGCTCTTCCAAAGAAATCTGGCAGGGAATGGAATGAGCCATCGCAATTTCAGTTACTTTTTTAAGCATTACCATGGGTCCGCAAGCACAGATATAGTCGGGGCGCTCCGACTCCAGATGCTCCTCCAGAGCGGCGGTGACAAAGCCCTTTCGGCCGTAAGTCCCATCGTCAGTACAAAGGAGGGTATTCGCACCGGTTTTTTTGAAATCATTCTCGAGAATCGCAGCCTGTGCATTGCGGAATCCAAGGATTGCCACAGCGTTTGCGCCAAAGCGCTCCGCTACAGGAAGGAGAGGAGGAACGCCGATCCCGCCGCCTACAACAACGACGCGGCTTCCCTCTTTCGGAAGCGTATATCCGTTTCCAAGAGGTCCCAGAACGTCAATCAGGTCTCCTGCCTTGTAATCTGCCAGAATTTGTGTACCCTCGCCGCGAATCTCGTAAATAATTCGTATCGTCCCCTGATCTGCGTCAAAGCCGGCGATGGAAATCGGACGGCGGAGAACGTGTCCGGGAACCCGGATATGCACAAACTGTCCAGCTTTTGCTTGCCCCGCAATTTCAGGGCACAAAATCGTCAGGTCATAAATGTTCTGCGCCAGATTTCTCTTGGCAAGAACGGGAAACAATCCCTGTTGATAAGCCATTCCGGATCCTCCTCTTGAAGTTACCAGCTGAAAACTCATGCTGTTACCCTATATTTTACCATACAGATGCCAGAAAAGCAACGGGAAATTCCCGGTGATGCCGGTCACCTTTTTGTTTAATCCGCATAAAACAAAAGAAGAACCGCCTCTGCAGCAGTTCTTCCTTTTCTTCACCGATCGGAGATCACTTGATAAATGCTTCTGAAACGGCGTTCATCGCCTTGACACCCTGACCCTTCTGGATCAGCACAGAGATCTTGATCTCAGAAGTAGAGATCATCTGGATGTTGATATCCGCCTCATAAAGAGCCTCAAACATTTTAGCGGCGACGCCGGGATTCGACTGCATTCCTGCGCCTACGATGGAGACCTTCGTTACGTCTTCATCCCCCTCGATCCGATGGGCGCCCAGCAGCTCCATCTGATCGTTCAGAGCTTCTATCGCTGCATCCAAGCTCTCTTCCGGAACCGTAAAGCTGATATCCTTGGTCCCGTCCCGGCCTACCGACTGCAAAATAATATCCACGTTGACCTTTTTGGAAGCAAGGACCGAGAAGATCCGGAAAGCGATACCGGGTTTATCGGGAAGGCCGACCACAGAAATCCGGGCCACATCATCGTCTTTCGCCACACCTTTAATCAGCATTTTCTCCATTTTTGTCACCTCTTTGACTTTTGTTCCGGGTTTGTTTTCCAAACTGGAAAGAACTTCCAGATTCACATTATACTTCTTCGCCATCTCAACCGACCGGTTATGCAGAACCTGCGCACCGCAGGAGGCCAGCTCCAGCATCTCATCAAAGGAGATCTCCTCCAACTTTTTGGCGCTCTTGACGATCCGGGGATCGGCAGTATACACGCCGTCCACATCGGTGTAAATCTGGCAGAGATCCGCTTTCAGCTCCGCAGCCAACGCAACGGCGCTGGTATCCGAACCGCCTCGGCCCAAGGTTGTAATGTCATCGTAGCGGTTCATGCCCTGAAAGCCTGCAACCACCACGATTTTCCGCTGATCCAGTTCTTTCTCGATGCGTTCCGTGTCGACCTTCTTAATCCGAGCTTTGGAGTGGTTGGAATCCGTAAGGAATCCCGCCTGCCGGCCGGTCAGGGAAATGACCGGATATCCCAGCTTCGAGATTGCCATAGCCAAAAGTGCAATGGAGATCTGCTCGCCGGTGGAAAGAAGAACATCCATCTCCCGCTTGCTGGGATTGGCATCGATCTCATGAGCCTTTGCGATCAGATCGTCCGTGGTATCACCTTGAGCGGAAACCACGACCACCACGTTGCAGCCCTGCTTGTAAGTATCCGTTACGATCCGGGCGACATTAAAAAGCCGCTCCGTGTTGGCGACGGAAGAGCCGCCGAATTTTTGCACGATGAGTTTCATAAAAGCCTCCGTTTCTGATTCTCCCGTCTGGTATCAATCGTCAAGAATTCTGATTTTTCCAAGGAGTTGGTTCTCACTTCCCGATAAGCCGGACCAGATCTCTTCCAACCGGCGTTCGCTCATGGGAGATGTCTCCACCGCTACTTCGTCTTCCGGCTGTCCGCTCCGGGAAAGAATCTTCAGCTCCGGCATCTGGTTTCGGAGCTTTGAAAGAACCGCTTGCGGATCCGTTGTCCGGATCCGCAAATAAAAGGAAAAAGGAACGACCCGCCAGTCCTTTATCTGTGCTTTCGGAGTTTCCTCCCACGTTAGAGAACAGCTGGTTCCCGATGCCTTTACAGCCTCGATCAGATCCGCTGCCACAGCACTGGCCGTAGGGAATTTTCCTGCTCCTTTGCCGTAAAACATCACATCCCCGGTAGCATCGCCCCGGACAAGGATTCCGTTGAACACATCATCAATGCCGGACAGCTGACTGCTTTTCGGAAGGAACACCGGAAATACCATCGTTGTCAGGTTTCCGTCCTCCAGCTGTTTGGCACGGCCGATCAGTTTGACGGCACGATCCGAATGCTCCGCATATGCAGCATCTGCAAGGGTCAGCTTCGTAATCCCTTCTGTATAAACTGTTTTCGGATCCACCTGCCTGCCAAAAGCCAGTGAAGCCAGAATGCAGATCTTCCGGCAGGTGTCGATCCCCTCTACATCTGCCGCCGGATTGCGCTCGGCGTATCCAAGTTCCTGCGCCATCTTCAAGGCTTCATCAAAACCCATCTGCTCCCGGATCATTCGGGTAAGGATAAAATTGGTAGTCCCGTTGAGGATACCGACTACTTCCCGGATCCGATTTGCTGCCAAGCATTGATGCATCGGTTGAATAATGGGGATCCCCCCGCCCACGCTGGCCTCAAAGAAGAAGTTGACATTATGCTCTTTTGCAATGCACAAAAGCTCTCCGCCTTTGACAGCAACCAGTTCCTTATTGGAAGTAACAACGCTTTTCCCATGCTCCAGCAGTGCTTTCGTATAGGTATAGGCCGGTTCCAGCCCGCCCATGACTTCCGCTACTGCCACGACCTCTTCGTCGTTTAAAATGTCGTCGAAATTCTTAGTGAATTTTTCGGAATACGGCAAGTCGGTAAAATCCCGAATGTCCAAAATCTATACATGCTTGTCTAAATTTTGGACATTCAGGAATTAGTTTTGCAGTCTCTATCTTATTCTATCGGCCAGATA
>USLH01000117.1 GCA_900555435.1 uncultured Oscillospiraceae bacterium
AACTGAATAAACTGCACCGAACAAAATAAGCAAAGTAAAAGAGCCCGTCGTATTCGACGAGCTCTTCTGTTTGGCGGAGAGAGGGGGATTCGAACCCCCGTTACGGCTTATCACCGTAAACATGATTTCCAATCATGCACCTTCAACCACTCGGACACCTCTCCATATGGATGATTTTACGATACCATCGTAATTATTCAGTTACGTCAGGTTCAACTGACTTGTTTAGTATAACTTTTCATCCATTAAATGTTCATTATACTTCAAATAATTATAAAATGTCAAGAAAAAGAAGGAAATATTGTATGAAAAAGTGTAGGATTACAATACATGTGTTACACATTGAAAACATAAAAAGCGAGATACCCTTGTGATATAGTTAATTCGTCAAAACAAACTTTTACCAAAGGAGTATCTCGCATGAACAGTATAACACAAGTTATGAAATTTCGTAGATCTATGGTCGAATATGCATTGAAGCATGGCGTCACTAAAACCGCCATCAAATACAATACATATCGCCAATATGTATATCGCTGGCTTCGACGTTATGATGGTTCACTGGAGTCCTTACGTAATAAATCCCGCAGGCCAAAACACCATCCCAAAGCACATACAGTTGCGGAATTAAAGCTCATTCAGAATATGAGGCGTCGAAATCCAGAGGCCGGGTTGGTGGTTTTCTGGGTAAAGCTCCGTCAGCGTGGATATAGCCGTTCAATTACCGGACTTTACCGTACATTGAAACGCATAGGGATGACTCCGGTGAAACCGCCTAACCCCAAATATGTTCCCAAACCCTATGAACAAATGCTGTATCCAGGGCAGCGCATCCAGATTGACGTAAAGTTTGTACCGTCCGCATGTCTGACTGGTGAAGCCAAAGGAAAACGCTTCTATCAATATACTGCCATTGATGAATTCTCACGCTGGCGTTATGTGGAAGCCTTTGAAGAGCACAGCACCTACTCTTCCATGATATTTCTGGTGCATCTCGTTCAGGCTTTCCCGATGCCTATTGAATGTGTGCAGACAGATAATGGCCCCGAATTCACTAAACGATTCACTAAAGCAAGTCTTGACGAAGATTGTACTCTTTTTGAGCGTAAATTAAAGGAACTGGGCATCAAGCACAAAAAGATTCGTCCCTTTACCCCAAGACACAATGGGAAAGTAGAACGCAGTCATCGCAAGGATAACGAACGCTTTTATGCCACGCATTGTTTCTTCTCTTTTGAAGATTTCAGCAGACAACTCAAAAGATATAATTATAGAGATTATAACTGCTTCCCAATGCGGCCACTTGGATGGAAATCTCCAAAAGATACACTCCATGATTTCATCAAGTACGGTGTAACATATGTTTGACAAACCTACATCACGAAAAAAAATCCGGAAATCAGAAGCGGCAGTACTGCTCCATATACCGATCCATATGCTCCAGCACCCCGGCGTACTCCGGCTTTTCCGCCAGATACTCCCGGATGTCCCGGACAGTGACGATGGCGTGGACTTGGATGCCGAACTCGTCCATGACCTCGGCTACGGCGGTCTTCCCGCCTTCCTTTCCCACTTCGCAGCGGTTCACGGAAATGAACATATCCGTAATTTTCACGTCTGCCGCACTCTTTAAGATCGGCACGGTCTCCCGGACGGCGGTGCCGGCGGTGATGACGTCCTCGATGATGAGGATCCGATCCCCGTCCTTTGGCTGATAGCCGACCAGGCTGCCTCCTTCGCCATGATCCTTTGCTTCCTTCCGGTTAAAGAAGTAGGGCTTGTCGATGCCGTACTGGCTGGCCAGCTCCCCGGCCGCCGCCGTTACCAGCGGGATGCCCTTATAAGCAGGTCCGAACATCGCCGTAAAATCCGTCCCGCAGCTTTCCTTGATGCAGGCCGCATAAAACTTGCCAAGGGCAGCGATCTGGCTTCCTGTCCGGTAGTTCCCGGTGTTGACAAAATAAGGAGAGAGCCGCCCGCTCTTGGTCTTGAACTCGCCGAACCGCAGCACGTCGGCGCTCATCATGAACTCAATAAATTCCCGTCTGGCCTGTGAAAGCATCTTCATCATCCTTTTTTCGTTGTTTCTTATCCTTATTGTACCATAAACCCCTCTGTTCCACAAGGGCGAAACTCCCAAAATTCCCCCTTGCCCTTGCGAAAAATCCGCCTTTGTTTTATACTTTTCCTATCCCCACTTTTTAAAAGGAGGCACCTGCATGGACATCGCCGCTCATCTTCGGAAAAGAGGCATCACCCTGACCCCCTCCCAGCTGCAGGGGCTCTCCCCCGACCCCCGTCCCACTCTGCTCTTAGCCGTCCCCGGTTCCGGAAAGACCACCGTGCTGGTAGCAAGAGCCGCCGCCCTTTCCTCTGCCGGCATCCCGGCGGGAAAAGTGCTGAACCTGACCTTTTCCCGCAGCTCCGCTTCCGACATGAGCCGCCGCTTTTCCGAACTTTTCGGGGAGCTTTTCCCAAAACCTCCCCGCTTTTCCACCGTCCACAGCTTCTGCTTCACCCTCCTCCGGGAATTCAGCCGCCAGACCGGTCGCCCTCTTCCCACCCTCACCGGCAGCGACGGCGCCCCCTCTTCCTCTGCCTTGCTCCGCCGGGCAGCCGGGCAGCTCTCCGACGCTTTCGTGGACGAAGAAACCTTGGAGGAACTGGAAAGCGCTCTGGGTTACGCCAAAAACCGCCTTCTCCCCCCGGAGGAGATCCCCTTGGGCGCTTCTCCTGCCTTCCCGAAGATCCGGGCACGGTACGAAGCGGAAAAGCGGGCGGAAAAGCTCATGGACTATGATGACATGCCCCTTTTCACCCTTCAGATCCTGAAAAGCCGCCCGGCCTTTTTGGAAGCCGTCCGCAGCCGCTTTTCCCGGATCAACGTGGACGAAGCCCAGGATCTCTCCCCCGCCCAGCACGCCCTGCTCCAACTCCTTTCCCCGAAAGGGCAGGGGCTTTTCCTCGTAGGCGACGAGGATCAGAGCATCTACGGCTTCCGGGGCGCCTCCCCCGAGGAGCTGCTCCGCTTTGCGGAGAGCTTCCCCGGCGCACAAGTCTTAAAAATGGAGGACAGCTTCCGCTCCCGCCCGGAGATCCTTTCCTGCAGCAGCACTTTCATCTCCCTCTGTCCCCAGCGCTACGACAAGCGCCCTATCCCCCGCCGGGAAAAAGGCGGGCTGGTCCAGCAAGTCTTTCCCCGCTCCATGGAAGACGCCCTTGCGGAGACCGCCGCCCTTTTAAAAGAATGCACCGGCCGGTCGGTGGGCGTCCTTTTCCGAAACAACCTCTCCATAGGCCCCCTTGCCCTCTTTCTGACGGAGCGGCAGATCCCCTTCCGTGCCCAGCCGGAGCCTTCCACTCTCTGTCGGGGTCCCATTACCCAGCAAGCGGCGTTTCTCCGCCTTTGTGCCCGTCCTTATGACTTGGATGCCTTCCGCCTGCTCCGCTTCCCCGGGGAGCTTTCCGGCGAGCTTTTCGAGGACGTGATCCTGAGAGCCGACGGCTGCACCCCTGTTTCCGAGCTTCTGCGTGCCGCCGTTTCCCGCCATCCGGACAGCGGCCCGGCCCGAAAGCTGTCGGGGCTTTTAAAAAGCTGCAAGGACGGCACTCCCGGCCGAAATCTGGAGATCTTTGAACAGCGGACGCTTTTAGGAAGTCGCATCCTCACCCGCCTTACCAAAAGCGACGCCACCCTGCGGCTTTTGGAAGAGCAGTTCCGCTATTTCTGCCGCCGTTCCCATACCTATGACGAGCTGGAGTGCCAGCTGAAACAGTCGGGATCCCCCGTCCCCTTCCGTCCCGAGGAGGCTTCCGTGACCCTTTCCACCATCCATGGCGCCAAGGGCCTTGAATACGACGTGGTGCTGCTGATGGATGCCTTCGATGGGATCCTCCCCGGCCGCACCGCTCTGGAGGATCTGACCCTCCGCTGTCCGGAAGCCTACTATGAGGAGATGAGGCTTTTTTATGTAGCCGCCACCCGGGCCCGGGAACGCCTTATTCTATTCTCCCCGCCCAAAAACGCCGCCCATCTGCGGGACTCCCGCTTCTTCCATGACTTTTTCCGCCACACCGGGGCCCCCTCTCCTGCCCCTTCCGTCCCTCCCGGCGCCCGGATCACCCATAAGGCCTTCGGCTCCGGCACCGTGGAGCAACAGGACGGCGATACTCTCGAGATCCGCTTCTCCGACGGCTCCCTCCGCAAGCTCAGCGCCGCCTATTGCGTCAGGCACCACCTCATCGTTCAATGATCCCCAAAGCCGCATTCCCACCACCCCGCATCACCCCCTAGCCCCAATCCTCCCGAATGCTTTCCTCTATCCGTCCTTTCTCCTACTCCTTCTCACCCGAAAAAATTCCGGAAACCTCTCAAGACCTCGAAATTCGAGCCGTCTCCCCGGCCTTATCCTATCCTCCGTTTATCCTCTCAAGCCTGCGAAATTTCTATTCCTTTCCTGTACCGCCCGGATTTTTCCAAAAGCTCCCTCTTTCTCCCCTCCCTCGTCCGAACATCCTCTTTCTGTCTTCTCACCCAAAACCGATACGGCGTTCCGTTCCCGTCCCTGCGCCCGCACCGGCGCAGAACCGCTGCCGTTCCCCACGGCTCTTCCTTTTTCCGTTCCCCGCATCCGCCGGATCACAGGCGGACGGTGAATGGCCCTTTTTTGCGTCCCAGGTTCCCGTCTGCTCTCTGTTTACTCCAGCTCTCCGCCGGAATGCCGCCCCTTTCGCCCCCTTTTTTGTGCTCAAAACGCCCCGGCTTCCCCGACCGCACCTTGCAGCCTGCCAAAGCTCCCCATCCCTTTCTCACCGCTTGGAAACCGTTTCATTCTTCTCCAAAATCGCAGCTTTTTCTTTTTTCTCCGGCAAAACTACGAAAAACTTAGCGGATTCAATTGAATTTTTCTATTCAAAATTCTTTCAAAAAGCAATGCTTTCTCCGGATAACAGTTGGAAAAGTGTTGTTTTTTCTGTTTAAATATGAAATTCGTAAAAAGTAAACAATTCATCTCCATGAAGCATAGAATTCTTTGGTACTTACATTTTGCAGGATTTAAAAATAAATCTTGCAAAATGCAGAAAGGTGTTGTATGATAGAAACAGCGCCGCAAAACTCATCCGGAAAAAGCGGCCTGAGAATTGGAGGGTGATCTTGCATGGCATTGCATACAGAACAGTCGAAAGAGGTACTGGAAAAGGAATATCGCTCCGTTTGCGATCAGGGGCTGAAACTAGATATGTCCCGGGGCAAGCCTTCCCCGGCTCAGCTGGAGCTTTCTCTTGGGATGCTGGAGCTTCCGGTATCGGAGCTGCTTCGTGCGGAAAACGGGCTGGACACCCGGAACTACGGGCTTCTGGACGGCCTGCCGGAAATGAAGCGGATCTTCGGCAACCTTTTGGACGTGGATCCTTCCTGGGTCTTCGTCGGCGGGAACTCCAGCCTGAACCTGATGTATGACGCCGTGGCCCGCGCCATGCAGTTCGGCGTCAGCGAACACGAAGTCCCTTGGTGCAGGCAGGGGAAGGTGAAATTCCTCTGTCCCGTCCCCGGCTATGACCGGCATTTCGGCATCACCGAAGCCTTTGGCATCGAAATGATCAACATTCCCATGACCCCTGACGGCCCCGACATGGACAAAGTCGAGGCCCTGGTCTCCCACGATCCCTCCATCAAAGGCATCTGGTGCGTCCCCAAGTACTCCAATCCCGATGGCTACACCTACTCCGACAAGACCGTCCGCCGGTTTGCCGCCCTGAAACCCGCCGCCCGGGATTTCCGGATCTTCTGGGACAATGCCTACTGCATCCATGACTTAAACGACACCCCCGACCGGCTCTTGAACATCTTTGAAGCCTGCAAAGCGGCCGGTTCCGAGGATCTGGTCTACGAATTTGCCTCCACTTCCAAGGTGACCTTCCCCGGCTCCGGTGTGGCTGTCCTCTGCATGAGCCCCGCCAACATGGCGTGGAACAAAAAGCTCATCGCAAGCCAGACCATCGGCTCCGATAAATTAAACCAGATCCGCCATGTGAAGTTCTTTGGCGACGCCGACGGCATCCGCGCCCATATGCAGAAGCACCGGGAGCTGATTGCCCCGAAATTCGAGCTCCTCCTCTCCACTCTGGAAAAAGAGCTGGGCGGCCTTGGCATTGCCTCCTGGACGAAGCCCAACGGCGGCTACTTCTTCTCCCTGAACGTCCTTCCCGGCTGTGCCAAGCGGGTGGCGGAGCTTTGTAAAAACGCAGGCGTCACCCTGACCCCTGCCGGTGCCTCCTTCCCTTACGGCAAAGATCCGGAGGACAAAAATATCCGCATCGCCCCCACCTTCCCCTCCCTCTCCGATCTGGAGCAGGCGGCAAAGGTGCTCTGTCTCTGCGTCAAGCTGGCGGCAGCCGAAAAACTGGAAAACGCCTGACTTTAAAATCGGGACGGAGTCTTTTTCAAAAGGACGCCGCCCCGTTTTCTGTACTTTTTTGAAAAGTTCCCGGCGTTTCGTTGAATCCCCGCCGGTTTTATGCTACAATAAGAGTGATTTTAATTCTTTACTGAGGGAAAGGAAGAAACGTATGTATAACACCTACGAGAGCCCCTTCGGCACCCGTTACGCCAGCGAAGAGATGCAGTACCTCTTCTCCGCCGACAAGAAGTTCAGAACCTGGCGCCTTCTCTGGATCGCCCTGGCCAAAGCCGAGCACAAGCTGGGTCTGCCCATCACCGAAGAGCAGATCGCCGAGCTGGAAGCACATAAAGACGATATTAATTATGAAGTAGCAGAAGCACGGGAAAAAGAGGTGCGGCATGATGTAATGAGCCACGTCTACGCTTATGGAGTCCAGTGCCCCAAAGCGCAGGGGATCATCCATTTGGGTGCGACTTCCTGTTATGTGGGAGACAATACCGATATAGTAACGATGCGCGAAGCGATGAAAGCGGTCAAAAGAAAACTTTTGAATGTGATTTCACTGCTTTCTGATTTTGCACTGAAATATAAAGACATGCCGGCGCTGGCTTATACCCATTTGCAGCCGGCCCAGCTGACAACAGTAGGAAAACGGGCCACTTTATGGATCAACGA
>USLH01000118.1 GCA_900555435.1 uncultured Oscillospiraceae bacterium
TCGTGATGCCGAGGGACAGCACGCCCAGCAGGCTCTTGGCGTTTACGCGGCGCTCTTCTTTTTCCACCCAGACCGAGGATTTGAACTCGTTGGCTTTCTGAATAAAGAAGGTTGCGGGACGGGCATGGAGGCCCACCTGATTTTTCACGGTTACGTCTTTCAGATACATTCTCATACTCTCCTGTTAAAAATCGAAGATAATATGCGGCCGGGACGCCTGCCCAAAGAGGCCGCTGGAAGTTACTTTTATTATACCACAGCTAAATTTTCCGTCAACTCATTTTCCGGAGGAAACAGCGAGTTTTTGATATTTTCGTGACAAGCGTAAAATTCAGATAAAAGTTATCCACATAGTTGTACATACTATACAATAATTTTCCACAAGGAAAATCACTTCTCCAAAAGGTCGGGGCGTTTCTTTTGGGTGCGGAGCAGGCTCTGTTCGTCCCGCCATGCGTTGATGTTGGCGTGGTTCCCGGAGAGGAGAACCTCCGGGACGGGAACGTCCTGCCAGACTTCGGGGCGGGTGTACTGGGGGTATTCTAAAAGGCCGTTCATGTGGCTTTCGTTTTCAAAGCACTCCGGATCGGCAAGGACGCCGTCGCAGAGCCGGACGATGCTGTCGGTGAGCACCATGGCGGCCAGCTCGCCGCCGGTGAGGACGTAGTCGCCGATGGAGACCTCTTCGTCCACGATGCGCTCTAAAATCCGCTCGTCCACGCCCTCATAGTGGCCGCAGAGGAGGAAAAGATGGGGCCGCTCCCGCAGTTCCAGGGACTTTTTCTGGGTCAGGGTCTTGCCCTGGGGGGAGAGGTAGATGACATAAGGCAGGGAGCCGCTCTGGGCGATGACGTCAAGGTAGCAGCGCCAGATGGGTTCCGGTTGCATGACCATGCCCTTGCCGCCGCCGTAGGGGGTGTCGTCCACCCGGTGGTGTTTGGGGTCGGGGGAGTAGTCCCGGATGTTGTGGCAGTGGATCTCCACCAGGTGGTTTTTCTGTGCCCGGCCGATGATGCTGGTGTTCAAAACCGTCTCGCACATTTCCGGGAAAAGGGTGGCAATATCGATGCGCATGAAAGCCTCCTCAGTCGTCGAAAAGCCCGTCCAGCGGGCGGATCCGCAGGACGCCGTTTTTTAAGTCCGTCTCCACGACCACCTGAGGGATGGCGGGGACGTAGCGCTCTTTCCCATCGGGGAAGCGGACGTGGTAAATGTCGTTGGCTCCGGTCTGGCTCACGTCGGTAAGCTCGCCGTAAACCACCTCCGGGTCGTCGGCGTCCACCACTTTCAGGCCAATGAGGTCGGCGATGAAGTAGGTGCCCTTGGGGAGCGTTACATCCGCCCGGTTAAGAAAGAGGACACGGTTTACCAGCTTCTGGGCGGCTTCGGGGGTGTCGATGCCGTCCAGCTTCAGGATCACGATGTTCTTGCTGGGGCGGGCGGAGCGGACCTTTACAGGTTCGCCGGCGAGGTAGAGGGTTTTGAAATGGGTGAGAAATTCCGGGCCGTCGCACCAGGGCTGCACCCGGACTTCGCCCTTCAGGGCATGGATGGCAACGATCTTGCCGGCTTCCAGCAATTCCATAGAAAGCTCCTTTCATGAGGGAAGATCAGGCAATATAGGCGGTTATCAGCGTTAAAACAAGAAATGCACCCACTGCATAGGAAAAGACATAGGAGACGGCGAGAAGAAGCTGCAGCAGGGCAAATCTGGAAAAATTTCTTCGGGTCGCGGAAAAATAGTCGCTCCGTTTCCAGATATAGTAGAAATTGGGGAGGGAAAACAGAAGAAACAAAAAGAGAAAAACGGCAGCGCAGAAAAAGAAGGCAGTAGACGGAAGCTGCCGGCTCGGAAGCGTTTCGGAAAAGACTTTCCCAAGGGGAAAATAGGCAAGAGCCGCCAGCAAAAGATCCATCCCGGCGGAAAAAACCCCTAAAGGAGCAGGGAAAAGGCCGTGTGGCGCATCCACAGATGCAGTCCGGCGGCACCATGCAGCAGCAAAAAGAAGGCGGCCCGTTCAATGAGGGGAAAGGCGCTGACCTAAAGGGACAGTCCGGAAACCAAACTCAATGCGCCCATCAGAGGGCAGAAGATCCTGGCGTAGAACCGCAGCCATCTCATGGGAAAACCGGGCTCCGGGGAAGAGGGCTGTTCCGAAGATTCAAGGGCAGCTTCGACAGGCGCGCTTTGATCGGTAACGTTTATGCAAAATTCCTCTTCTTATGAAAAAACCCACTCCGAAGGGAGTGGGCGTTTTTTCGGATCAGTCGATCTCGACCATGACCTTCTCGCTGCGCATGGAGGCGCTGGCACGCATGACGGTGCGGATCGCTTTGGCGATCCGGCCCTGCTTGCCGATAACACGACCCATGTCTCCGGGGGCGACGCTCAGGTGATAGACGATGGTGCCGTCTTCGGCAGGTTCGTCCACGGTGACCTTCACGCTGTCCTTGTCCTCAACGAGACCCTTGGCCAGGGAGATGAGAAGCTCTTCCATAGCAATGCCTCTTTTCGGTTTTTCGGTGACCGCCGCAAAGATCCCGGCGGCTGGGACCCGGGGAGGAATTACTCGCCGGCGCTGATCTTCAGGATCTTCTTAACGGTGTCGGTGGGCTGAGCGCCGTTGGCGATCCACTTGTTGGCCTTCTCCACGTCCACATTGATGACGCTGGGGTTCTTGGTGGGATCGTAGGTGCCGATCTCTTCAATGAAACGGCCGTCTCTGGGGTAACGGGAATCCGCTACAACAATGCGGTAAAAGGGAGCTTTCTTGGCGCCCATTCTGCGCAGTCTGATTTTTACTGCCATAATACATTTCCTCCTAAAATTCGGTGGTTTCTATTGCCATACGCATTTTGCGTTGTACAGCCTTACATCATAGGGAAGCGCATCCGACGTTTGCCTTTTTTGCCGGAGAACTGCTTCATCATGGTCTTCATCTGGTCGAACTGCTTCAAAAGCCGGTTCACATCCTCCACCCGGGTGCCGGAGCCTGCGGCGATGCGGCGCTTGCGGGAGGGGTTGATGATGGCGGGCTTTTCCCGTTCAGCGGGGGTCATGGAGGTGATCATGGCTTCGATGCGGACGAACTGCCGCTCGTCGATGTCTATGTTTTCGATTTTGGAACCCATGCCGGGGAGCATCCCTAAGATCTGTTTGATGGAGCCCATTTTGCTGACCTGCCGGAGATTTTCCAAAAGGTCATTCATATCGAAGCTGTTTTCCTTCATCTTCTTGGCGAGCTTTGCGGCTTCCTTTTCATCTACCGCCGTCTGCGCCTTTTCGATGAGGGTCAGCACATCGCCCATTCCTAAGATCCGGGAGGCCATCCGCTCGGGGTGGAAGGGCTCTAAGTCGTCGATCTTTTCGCCGATGCCGGAGAACTTGATGGGCTTGCCGGTGACCTGCAAAACGGAGATCGCAGCGCCGCCCCGGGTGTCGGAGTCCAGCTTCGTGAGGATCACGCCGGTGATGGGAAGGGCTTTATTGAAGGTGTCGGCAACATTGACGGCGTCCTGACCGGTCATGGAGTCGACGACGAGGAGAATTTCGTTGGGATGGACCGCCGCTTCGATGTTTTTCAGCTCTTCCATCAGGACTTCGTCGATGTGGAGCCGACCGGCGGTGTCGATGATAACCAAGTCGTTTCCGTGATCCTTGGCATATTTCAAGGCTTCGGTGGCGATGGTGACGGGGTTCGTCTGTCCCATCTCGAAGACCTGTGCTCCGGCTTTTTCGCCGACGATCTTTAACTGATCGATGGCGGCGGGGCGGTAAATGTCACAGGCTACCAGCAGGGGGCGGTGACCCTGATTCTTGAAGTATTTTGCCAGCTTTGCGGAGTGGGTGGTTTTACCGCTGCCCTGAAGGCCGCACATGAGGATGACGCAGGGCGGCTTGGAGGGAAAGTTGATCCGGGCGTTGTCCTTGCCCATGAGGTCTGTGAGCTCTTCGTTGACGATTTTGATGACCTGCTGGGCGGGAGTGAGGCTTTCCAAGACCTCCTGCCCGACGGCCCGTTCGCTGACGGTCTTGACAAAGTCCTTGACGACCTTGTAGTTGACGTCGGCTTCCAGCAGAGCCATTTTGACTTCCCGCATGGCGTCCTTGATGTCGCTTTCGTTGAGCTTGCCTTTGCTTTTCAGCTTTTTAAAGGCGGCGGAGAGTTTTTCTGAAAGACTTTCAAAAGCCATAAATCGCACCCTCCTTTATACAAATCGTAGAATTTGACAAATTTATCCAAAATTTTCGTCCAGATACCCGTTTAAGAGCTGCCGGACGGTTTTGGCGTTTTCGTCGATGGATTGGGAAAAAGTAAAGCCCCGGTTGATCCGTTCGATCTCATTGCACCGGGCAGTGATCTCATCGGTGACTTCCACGAGTCTCTTGAACTTTTCGGCGAAATGGAGCTTTTCCTCCAGCTCCAAAAGGTAAGCTTCGCCCCGTTTGATGCTGTCCCGGACGCCCTGACGGGTGATCTCCTCGTGTTCGGCGATCTCGGCTAAGGACAGGTCTTGGTCGTAGTAAAGCTCCATAACGTCCTTTTGCTTTTCGGTGAGCATATCTCCGTAAAGATCCAGAAGGTCAGCAATGGCGAGGTTTTTGCTCATGATCGGCCTTCCTTTCCGGGTGTAAACCTTTTTCCTTTACAAGAACTTATTATACCGGATATGGGGGTAGCTGTCAAGAATTTTCCTTTACATAGCCGTACTTTTGAAAATTTCTGCGTTTTTCATAAATTACGTGGATTTTCATCGGAATTTTCAGGAATTTTTGTCTCAAAAAGAAAGCCACCTGACCCGAAAAGTGGGGTCAGGTGACCGCTTATTTTGCTTTTTTCCGGCGGAGCAGCTTCCCGATCCCCATGCCGGCGGCAGCCGTAGCGGCCCCGGCCAGGAACAGCTCCCAGCTGGGCGCCTGGATGCGTCCGAAGGCCATCATAGTGCCGACCTTGAAGGTCCCGAATTCCGCAAGCATGTGCATCCCGCCGAAAGCGAGAACCGCCAGCCACTTGCCCTTTCCCCAGTAGTCGTTCCGCCCGATGACCAGGGAGACCGTCAGGGTGGAAACGGGGAGGAGAAGCCAGAAAAACATCAGGGCAAATCCCATGACGTCGGAGGGACTCATCAAGACCCAATAGACAAAAAGCCCCAGAGCCCAGATCCCCAGATAAACGGCAATGAGCAGAATCTTCGCCAGCCGGTCCCTGCTCCGGGTCACATTGGTGCTCTCTTCCAGAAATGCAACATAATCAGACATGGGTTCCTCCTTTTTCCCTTTTAGCAGATGATCCAGGCTCACTCCGTAGAGATCGCTCAGTTTGACGACGCTTCCGATGTCCGGATAGGTCCGGTCGTTCTCCCAGTTGGATACGGTCTGCCGGCTGATGCCGAGGGCTTCGGCGACCTGTTCCTGGGTCAGCTGTGCGGCGGTTCGGGCGTCTTTGATTTTCGTTCCGATGTCCGTAAACACCCCTCCTTTTGGATTCTATTTTAGCGGGAAAGGGGAGAAATGTCTATCAAAATGCTTTTCCATCGGCAGTTTTTGAAGGAAAAAAGAAGATTTTTTTCAGGAAAGCAGGGAAAATAAAATACAAATCGTATAATTTTGTCGAATTATCCGATCTGTGCAAGTATGGCGTCGCCCATGCCGGAGCAGGTGACCTTGGCGGTTCCTTCGCTCCAGATGTCTCCGGTGCGGATACCGGCATTCAAAACCCGATCCACAGCGGATTCGATGCAGGAGGCTTCTTCGGGGAGGTCAAAGGAATAGCGGAGCATCATTGCGGCGGAAAGGATGGTGCCGATGGGGTTTGCAATGTTCTGCCCGGCGATGTCGGGGGCGGAGCCGTGGATGGGTTCGTACATTCCCCGGGTGCCCTCGCCTAAAGAGGCGGAGGCCATCATGCCGATGGAGCCGGTGATCATGCTGGCTTCGTCGGAGAGAATGTCGCCGAAGAGGTTCTCGGTGACGATGACGTCGAACTGGGAGGGGTTGCGCACCAGTTGCATGGCGGTGTTGTCCACCAGCATATCGGTGCAGGTCACGTCGGGGTATTCGGCGGCGACTTCGTGGACGATCTTCCGCCAGAGCCGGGAGGTGTCAAGAACGTTGGCTTTATCAACGGAAATGACCCGGCTGTCCCGTTTCCGGGCAATGTCGAAGGCAGTGCGGGCGATGCGTCGGATCTCATGGACGGAATAATTCATGTCGTCGTGAGCCACCAGCTCGCCATTCTCTTCCGAGGTGACGTGGGCGCCGAAATAAGCGCCGCCGGTCAGCTCCCGAACCATCATCAGGTCGATGCCCTTTTCGGTGATCTCGGGCTTTAAGGGAGAGGCTTCGGAGAGCTGATGAAAAAGCCGGGCGGGACGGAGGTTCGCATACAGTCCCATAGCGGAGCGGATGCCTAAAAGGGCCGCTTCCGGGCGGATCTCCTTGGGAACGCCGTCCCATTTGGGGCCGCCAACTGCGCCTAAGAGGACGCTGTCGCAGTTCAGGCACTTCTCCAGCGACTCCTTGGGAAGGGAGGTGCCGTAGGCGTCGATGGCACAGCCGCCGGCTAAGATGTCCTGATAGTGGAAGGTGTGTCTGAATTTTTCGGCGATCCGGTCAAGAACACGGATTGCCTGATTGACGATCTCCGGGCCGATGCCGTCGCCCCGGATGACGGTAATGGTTTTTTCCATGACGTCTGCTCCTTTTACTGGTTTAAGGATTTCAGGAGGCCGCCGCTGCGGATGATCTCTTTGATGAAGTCCGGGAAGGGCTCGGCCTGATAGGTTTCGTTTTTAGTCTGGTTGGTGATGACGCCGGTGTCAAAATCCACCGACACCTGATCCCTGTCGGAGATCTTCTCGCTGGCTTCCGGGCATTCCAGGATCGCAAGGCCGATGTTGATGGCGTTACGGTAGAAGATCCTCGCAAAGGTCTTGGCAATGACGCAGGAAATGCCGGCCGCCTTGATGGCGATGGGGGCGTGCTCCCGGGAGGA
>USLH01000119.1 GCA_900555435.1 uncultured Oscillospiraceae bacterium
AGCCGGTCTGAGGCGGCTGGGGAACGGTGGGCTCGTCAGCAGGCTCGGAAGGAGCGGACGGCTCAGCAGGAGTTCCCTCGGGATGCTCCACGGGAACCGGGATGGCGGGATCGGAAGGATTGGTGGGCTGAGAAGGCTCAGCCAGCACGGGGATCACTTCGGACTCGGTCTTGCCGCAGGTGGCGCAGGTGCGCTCCTTCAGGCCGGTCTCGGTGGTGGTGGCTTCCTTCACGACTTTCCATTCGCCCCAGCGATGGGTGTGACCCACGGTGGAGGGAAGCATATCAATGGATTCCGCATGGTCAACTGTGTTGCAGCGGGTGCAGTAGATGACCTTGGTGCCGGTGGTGAACTCGGTGGGCTGGACGGTCACTTTCTCGCCCCAGACGTGCTCGGCGCAGAAGGAGGGGTCAATAAAGGCATCGTCGCCGCTCTTATCGGTGTTGATCTTGGTGTCTTCACCGGTGACTTTGATGGAGCCCTTGGTGTCATCCGCATTAGGGTTAGCCTTGGCCAGTTTACCATCCTTGTAGTTTGCGAGGATCACGTTGCCGGAAACGGAAGCGCCGCCCGTGACAGTGATCTGGGGGCCGTTGGGGACGTGATTAGGGTCGTCATAATAATTGACACCGACCACATCGCCTTTTACAACGGTGTTTTCGCCGGAGATGGTGGTGGTAGAGGGCTCACTGCTCCAGTTCCAGGTGTAGACATCGCCGTCCAGCGTACCGCCGGTGACTTCCGCCTTGGCCCAGTTCTGGATAGCCTGCTCGGGGCTGGTGATAGTGCCGCCGGAGACGTACAGCTCGCTGAAATCGTCGTTCTTCAGAGCGATGAACTGGTTCTCCATCTCACCGCCTTTGACATAGATCTTAGCGGTGTTGGAAGAATCAGTACCCATGTTGCGGATCAGAGAAGAAAAGAGACCGGTCGCTTTGATGGAAGCGTCTCCTTCGATGGTCAGGGTGCCGTGGTTGTCCACAACGTACCAGCTGTTTCCGCCGTTGTCAGAGGCAGAAGCGCCGGCTTCCTTGCTGCGGGTCAGCTTGACGGAACCGGTGAGGGTAGTGGTGCCGTTGTTGACCAGAGCGCCGCGGGCGTGAACTTCATTGTCAACGGTGCCGGAGCCCTTCAGGGTCAGCTCAGCGCCTTTTTCCACGGTGACGGTGTGCTTGCCTGCTTCATTCGTCAGGGTCACGCCGTCTTCAATGGTCAAGGTGACGGTTTTGCCGGCAGGGATGGTGACGCTTTCGGTCAGGTTGGCCGTCAGGTTCAGGTCAGTCTCGTCGACTGCAATGGCTTCCGCAATGGTCGCATAGGTGCCCTTTGCACCTCTGACGGCATCGCCTTCTGCGAAGGCTGTGAAGTTCACAGAGAACAGCGCAAAGATCAGCGAAAGGATCAATGCAAGACTTACTTTGCCAAGTGTTCGTTTCATAAGAAAACTTCCTTTCTCATAATAAGCGGCGGGGGCGGTATTTACCGGTGGCCCCAACGGTTTGCTTACAAACTAAATATAGCACGGATGTTCTAAATTTACAAGCGATAAAATGTACAAAAATGATAGTTTACAACTGTAACGTTTTCAGCTTCCTTGCACGATATGGAAAATTGATGAAAATCTAACCGGTCAATCGTTAAAAAATGCAAACAATCAAAAAGCAGGCAGACCATAACGGCCTGCCTGCTTTCGAGGGGAGAGATCAGTCTTCAAAAACAACTTCCCGATGCTGCTCGGCGGAGTCGTAGATGCCCTGCATGATCTTGGAAGTGAGGACAGCGTAGTCGATGTGAGAGGGGAGCTTCTCGCCGGAGCGGACGCAACGGACGAAGGAGTCGATCTCGGTCTGGAAATGAGGACGGGAGGTGTATTCGGGGGTAGAGGTGAAGAGTGCGCCGTCCTTGGAGGTGTAAAGGGTGAAGTTCTGACCGTACTGGAGACGGATGCCGCCCTTATCGCCCATGAAGTCGATGTAGCACTCGTTTTCATTGATGTTCTGGGCCCATGCGCCGTGAACGGTGATGACGGGGCCGGCGGTGCGGACCAGAGCAGTGACGGAGTCGTCAACGTCGTAGGTTCCGTCGTACTTGGGGGGGCCTGCCCACATGCTGGTGTAGACGTAGTTCTTCATGTCCTTGCCCAGCTTGCAGAAGGTCTCGCCGGAAACGGTCTTGGGGGCGGGGTCGCCGCAGCAGTACATGACAATGTCCAGATAATGGACACCCCAGTCGATCAGGGAGCCGCCGCCTGCTACTGCCTTGGTGGTGAAGTCGCCGCCAAGCCCGGGGATGGAGCGGAACGCACGGAAGCTGGCGTAGACGTGGTAGACTTCGCCCAGCTCGCCGCTGTCGATGATGCGCTTGATGACGTTGACGCCGTCATTGAAGCGGTTGACAACGCCGATGTTTAAGACCTTGCCGGTTTCGTGCTGGACCTTCTGCATTTCCAGCGCCTCGGGATAGGTGCGGGCAGCAGGCTTCTCGCAGAGAACGTTCTTGCCGGCACGGAGGGCATCGATGGCGATGACGGAGTGCATCCGGTTGGGGGTGCAGACGGAGACCGCTTCGATCTCGGGATCGTTCAGGGCGACGTGGTAGTCCTCGATGGCGGTGCCGCAGCCGTACTTTTCAACGGCGGCTTTCGCACGCTCGGGGATGATGTCGCAGAAATACTTGATCTCTGCGTCGGGATTGTTCATGTAGGACGGGATGTGGGCGTTGTTGGCAATGGTGCCGCAGCCGATCACCGCAACTTTGACTTTGCTCATGGTGGAACCTCCTGATTTTCAATCTAATCTGAGCGGGTCTCCCCGCCGGATGACTTGTTTGCATCTCCTTCCGTGCGAAGACGGCGGAGATATTCGGTAGGCGGGATGTCCATGACCCGCCGGAAGGCTTTGCTGAAGGACTGCAGGGTGTCGTATCCCAGCCGCATGGCGATCTGGGTCACGCTGTAGCGCCCGGTCTTCATCAGCTCGATGCCCGCTTCCACTTTTTTGCGGGTCAGGTAGCTCTGAAGGGTCTCGCCGGTGCGCTCCCTGAAAAGATGGGAAAGATAGCTGCCGGAATACCCTAAGGCGTTTGCAATCTCCCGCACCTCGCCGATGTCGGAAGCGTGGGCCTCGATGTAACGGATGGCACTGTAGACGGTGCTGCCGGCTGTATCCGAAGCCTTTAAGGGAAGATAAGCTTTCTGGGGCACGTCCCGGAAATTCCGGTAGGTGAGCACCAGTACCTCGCAGAGAAGACTTTCGATGGCCAGCTGGGAGCAGGTGCCGCCGGTGTAAAACTCATTGATGAGCCGCAGGAAGGGCGCCCGGACATCAAACCGGTCCTTGACCAGCCGAACTTCGCCCAACGCTTCAAAAAAGCGGCTCAATGCGGCATAGTCCCCGTCCAGCCGGTCGTCTAAAAGAAATCCAAGATAAAGGTACCGCAGATCCTCCCTGGGATCCGAATAGATGGCGTGGACATCGGCTACCTGATTGAGGAAAAGGTCGCCGGCTTCTACGGGAACGGTCTTCCCGTTGCACTCAAAGACACCTTTTCCGGAAACAATGTAGCTGATCTCTGCACAGGGCTGGTTGTGCCGGGGAACCTCATAACCGGGGCTGCACTGCAGCTCTCCGATCTGATAAAGCCGGATGAAGCCGAAGCGTTTGGACTCCGGTATGTTGTTATTGAAATGATAGACTTTCCCGAAGCGGTCTGCATCCCGCACAATGGTCACCCCCAATTGCTTCCATTATACACGAAAGCAGGGGGAAAGGCAACGGGAGACGGAAAAATCAGTCATCAATGTCCACCCATTCGCCGGGCTTTTCCTCGGCCTTGTGGGCGGCTTCAATCATGGCCATGACGGAGATGGTCTCGCTCTTGTCCACGGCGCCCTCGCCGGTCTCAAAGAAGTGGACCATTCCGGCGATGAAGCGGTCGAAGTGGCCGGAAGCATCGGGAATCTGGAACATGGAGCCGTCGGTGTAGCGGACGGTGACCATATAGGGGGTGGGGCCGCTCCAGCCGAAGAGGCTGGCGGATGCAGCTTTGTCTCCGTCAAAGGTGAAGAGGTAGCTGGCAACTTCGCCGGCTTTGATGTACATCACCTTCCGGGCGGGGGCCTTCATGATCATGGCAAGGGGCTCGAACTGGTGGACCAGATAGTTCTCCGGCAGGCCGGGGCCGTAGGTCAGAAGAAAGCTGGGCTCCTTTTCGGGGAGGTCGTCAAACTGCTCAGCGTAGCGGAGAGCGGAGGAGGAGTAAACGGGGGTGTGGTACTCTTCCGCTAAAGCGAATAAGTCCCGGGCAATCTGCGCCGTGGGGGCAAAGGTCTTGTCAACGTAGACCCGCTTCCCGGAGCGGAGGGGCTTCTGGCACAGTTCCCAGTGCATCTCGGGGTTGTCGGGGGAGAGGACGATCAGGCAGTCACTCTTTTCAATGACCTCGTCGATGGTCATGCAGCGCTCCAGCCCCAGATCCTTGCACCACTGCTCGGTGGTGCGGCCGCCCTTGGGGGAGTCAATATGGCCGTAGGCGTAAACGGCGGCGGCTTTCCCGCCGGAAGCCTTGCGGATGAACTCCGGGTAGTTGTTGGCGTGCCACTCGTCGAGGTAATAATCAATGAAACCGATCTTGATGATTTCGGACATAAATACTCCTCCTGTCGGATAAGATTCCGATGATTTTGGACAAGACCATCATAATCCATTCCGATAAAAAATACAAGCCGGAATCTTTGAACCCGCTGGTCTGAAATTGCGGTCTTTCTATAGGAGAAGGTGGCTTTTTCGGATGGGTTATGTTAAAATGAAAGCAGAACCGGAAAGGAGCGGATCATATGAACCAGAAGGAGCAGATCTTGAAGATCGCAGAGGATCTTTCCAGTCTTGGGGTAAAGCCCGGAGATGTTTTATTCACCCATTCGTCGTTAAGCTCCATGGGAAAGGTGGAGGGCGGCTGCGAGACCGTCATCCGGGGGATGGAGGAAGCCGTCGGAGGCGAAGGAACGCTGCTGTTCCCGGCGTTTACCTTCGACGTATGCACAAAGCCGCCGTATTACTTTTCCTATGAAAATTCCCGCTGCTGCGTAGGGGCAATCCCGGAATATTTCCGCACCCGGAGGGGCAGCATCCGCAGCATCCATCCCTCCCACTCCGTATCCGCTTCCGGAAAGCGGGCGGAGGAGCTGACGAAATTCCATATCCTCGATCACACGCCGGTAGGGGAGCATTCGCCTCTTTCCCTGCTGCCGAAGGCAGGCGGGAAGGTGCTGATGCTGGGCTGCGGCATGAACCCCAACACCTCCATGCACGGGGTAGAGGAGCTGGTGAACTGCCCCTACAACCTGACAAAAGAGACGGTGACCTATACGCTGGATCTGGGAAACGGCGACGTCCGGAAGACGGAACACTACCAGCATTGGTTCTGGAAGCGGTGGATCCAGCGGTATGACCGGCTGGAGGCCCTGCTGCCGGAAGAGGTGCTCCGGAAAGGGAAGGTTCTGGAAGCGGACTGCTTCCTGATGGATGCGGAAAAAATGTGGGCGATTGCCGCAGCGAAGATGCGGGAGGATCCTCATTATTTCGTGGACAGGGATCCGGAAAACCGGGAATAAACCGTATAATTGGTAGAATTTATACAGATTGGAATGAAAATGAAAGAAAAACGGTATGTTCTTTTTGATTTGGACGGGACGCTGACGGATCCGGCGGTTGGGATCACCCGGTCGGTGCAGCACGCTCTGGCTGCCTTCGGGATCTGCGCCGAACCGGAAAATTTGCTCTGCTTCATCGGGCCGCCGCTGATCGATTCCTTTGAAACGGTTTTCGGCTTTACCGGGGAAGAAGCCCGGCAGGCGGTGACCGTTTACCGGGAGTATTTTGTGAAGACCGGGATGTTTGAAAATGAGGTCTATCCGGGGATCGTAAAGGTGCTTTCCGGGCTTAAAAAGGGTGGGAAAAGGCTCTATGTAGCCACCTCAAAGCCGGAGCCCTTTGCAAAGGAGATCCTGGCGCATTTTAAGCTGGACGGTTTTTTCGATTTTATCGGCGGCAGTACGTTGGACGAGACCCGAACCCGGAAGGGTGAGGTGATCCGCTACGTTTTAAAGGAAGCGGCGATCCCGGAGGAGGAAGCGGTCATGGTCGGCGACCGGCTCCATGACGGCGAAGGGGCGGCGGAAACGGGGCTTCCCTTCGTCGGGGCACTTTACGGTTATGGAAGCCGCCGGGAGCTGGAAAACGCCGGTGCTTCGGCGATCGCAGAAACGCCGGAGGAGCTTTTCTCCCTGCTGACCGGCGGGGAAACAGAGCGGCTTTTCTGGGCGGAAACTTCTGAAGAGCAGGAGGACGCTTTCCGGATCCGGCAGGCGGTTTTCGTGGAAGAGCAGGGATTCCAAAACGAATTCGACGACCGGGACGGGGATAGCCGCCACCTGATCCTTTATAAAAACGGCCGGTCGGCCGGCTGCTGCCGGATCTATCCGGAAGAGGACGGGGTCTGGCGGCTGGGACGGCTGGCGGTTCGGCGGGAATTCCGGAAGCAGGGCTTGGGCGAAAAGCTCTTGCTGGAAGCGGAGCGCCGGATAAGGGGGCTTGGCGGAAGGACGATCCGGCTGTCGGCACAGGTGCAGGCGGCGGGTTTTTATGAAAAGCTGGGCTTCTTAAAAACGTCAGATGTTTATCTGGAAGAACACTGCCCCCATCAGGATATGGAAAAAAGCTGGTAAAAACGAAGCGCTTCTTTTCGACGGCAGGTTCCGCAGGGAGGAAGCGCTTTCGGCTGTTCCGGGAAGAGAGGGATTCTTGGGGTAACAAAAGGACGGCTAAGGGTTCTTTTACGGAGGACAGGCCTTTGCAGGGAAGCCTCTCGGACGGTTTTGAGGGTAAGAGGGGGCGGGAGAGCGGCAGTATGAAAAACCGCACCCAAGGGAAACACTCCGCAAGGAAGTCGTTTCCCTTTTTGCTTTTGTAAGTCGTCA
>USLH01000120.1 GCA_900555435.1 uncultured Oscillospiraceae bacterium
GAAGCAGGTTTACCTCACCCTTTCCGCCTGCTCGATTCCTCTGCTCATCCTGCTGGCTCAAGCGAACGGAAACATTCCGCTCACCCTTCTTTGCCTTTTTTGCCTGACCATTACGCTTTATCAGGTGCCCGGCCTTGTAGACTCTCTGATCGTGCGGCTTAAGAAGGAAAACCCCGGCTTAAATTACGGCCTTCCCCGGGGGACCGGCTCCTTTGTTTTCGCCATTGCCGCCCAGATCATGGGCATGGTTACCGTCCGCTGGGGGCACGGTGCCCGGCTTTATATGGGTGCCGCAGCTGTCGCCTGCAGTATGATCGCCGCCTTTACGATCCACTTGGATCCCGCCGGTGATTCAGAGAAGGGCACAACGAAAAAAGTTCCGGTTTCCGTCCTTTTGAAAAATAAATCGTACCTGATGGTGCTGGGGGTTACTTTTCTTGCCATGACCGGCACCTCCTGTGTCAACACCTACCTCCCCATGCTGGCCACCCGACTGGGCGGCGACTCCGGAACCGTAGGATCCAGTTTGGCATTGGCGGCTCTCTGCGAAGTGCCTGCTATGGTTTTGATGAACAAGATCCTCCAGAAGGTCAAGGCAAAACGGGTCATTCTGACCGCTTCCTTCTTCTATGTGCTCCGGCTGGCTTTGCATCTGGTGGTGCCGAATGTTTCTTGGCTCATCGGGATCCAGGCACTGCAGGGGCTTTCCTTTGCCGTTCTCTGGCCCGCCTCCATTTATTACATCAACGACATCGTGGAAGACGGGGTCAAATCCACTGCCGTCATGACCTTCTCCTCCGTTGGGCTGGGCATCAGCAACATCTTCGGAGCAGCACTGGGTTCTGTTCTGCTTCCCATTGTAGGTGTCTACGGCATCTTCGCCGTTTGCACGGGATTAACGATACTGGGACTTCTCCTTGCTCTTCTGGGGTTTGCGAAAAAATGGTGGATCTGAATGTGACGGTTTCGTGAAAAGCTCCGTCACGCAACTGTCACCTACTTTTCACGGGAGACCGGTTGCACTTTGGGGCTTTCTATGCTATAATAAGCTAAGCATCCTTGGTTTTTGGTCATTTTTTATAGGCCGCTTGAAAAAATCGGTGCGATTCGGCAAACTGCGGATCTCCGCATTGCCGTTTTGATACATTACACACTAAGGAATGGAGTTTTTGGAATGATCGAGGTAAAAGACCTCACCAAAGTTTACGGAAATAAGCATGCTGTTGACGGCATCAGCTTCACCGTAAATGAGGGTGAAATTCTGGGCTTCTTAGGGCCCAACGGCGCTGGTAAATCGACGACGATGAATATCCTCACCGGATACATCTCCTCCACCTCCGGCACAGCAAAGGTCGCAGGATTTGACATCCTGGAAGACCCCATCGAAGCGAAGAAGCACATCGGCTATCTTCCCGAACACCCGCCCTTGTATCTGGATATGACGGTGCAGGCCTATCTGGAGTTCTGCTACCATCTGAAAAAAGCACGGCAGCCCATGAAGGCACACTTGGATGACATTTGCGCCCGAGTCCGCATCACCGATGTCCGCAACCGGATCATCAAGAACCTGTCCAAAGGTTATCGGCAGCGTGTGGGATTGGCTCAGGCTTTGATCGGAAATCCGGAGGTCCTGATTCTGGACGAGCCTACCGTCGGTCTTGACCCCAAGCAGATCATTGAGATCCGCAATCTGATCAAAACGCTGGGAAAACGGCACACCGTTATCCTCTCCTCCCACATTCTTCCCGAAGTGCAGGCCGTCTGCGACCGGGTCATCGTAATCAACAAAGGAAAGATCGTGGCCGACGATACTGAGGAAAACCTCTCCCATAACCTGTCCAATGATTTCCGCTATATTGCCCGGATCGAAGGGCCGGAAGACGAGGTTACGAAGATCCTCACCAGCATTTCCGGCATGAAAGAAGTGGACTCTTACGGCCAGAAGGAAAACGGCGTGTTCGAGTACTCTCTGGAAGCAGAACCCGGCACCGATATCCGTCGGGAACTCTTCAACCGCCTTGCAGACCGCAATTACCCTCTGCTGGGCTTAAAGACCACCGAACTGACTCTGGAAGACATCTTCCTCCGTCTCACGTCCGATGGCTCCAATCTTACTGACGGAGGTGCCAACTGATGCTTGCAGTTCTCAGACGCGAAATGTCCAACTATTTCACTTCCCCCATCGGCTATATTTTCTTAGCCGTGTTCTACTTCTTCTCCGGTATGTTCTTTACCTCTGTCCTTGCTTATAACAGCACCGACATCACCAACGTATTCAGCAGCCTCTTTACGGTTTTGATCTTCATCATTCCTCTGCTGACCATGCGCTCCATGAGTGAAGAGAAAAAGCAGAAAACCGATCAGCTCCTCCTGACCTCTCCCGTCAAGCTGGGCGGTCTGGTTTTCGGCAAATTTTTGGCTGCATTTTTTATGTACTGCATCGCTCTTGCCATCACGGTGATCTATTCCATCGTTCTGGCCGCTTTTGAGGCTCCGGAATGGTCCATAGTCATCGGCAACATCTTCGGTGCTCTGCTTCTGGGGGCAGCACTGATCGCCGTCGGTGTGTTCATCTCTTCCCTCACTGAGAATCAGCTCATTGCCGCCATCGGCAGCTTCGCCGTTATGATGTTCATCATGCTGATTGATAATTTTGCTTCCCTGATTCCTGAACGGCTCAGCTTCCTCTCAACGTTTCTTACCAGCATCTCCTTCATGACCCGTTATTCGGATTTTGTCAGCGGTATCCTCAATTTCGCCAATGTTCTCTTCTTCCTGAGCGTTGCGGTGATCTTCAACTTCCTCACCGTCCGTGTTCTGGAAAAGAAACGTTGGAGCTGATGGAACGCCCTTTCAAAAAACAGATCAAGGAGACTAAATCATGAAAAATATTTTTAAGGACCGGCGCTTCAAACACGGCTCCCTTGCTACGGTAATGACCATTGGCATGGTCGCAGTCGTGGTGCTGGTCAACATCATCTTTGGAATGCTGGCGGATCGGTTCCCCATGGATGTGGACTTGACCAGCGACAAGATCTTTGAGGTTTCGGACCAGACTGTCAATTACCTGAAAGACCTGAAGCAAGAAGTAACGGTCACCGTTCTGGCCAAAGAAGACGAGTTTTCCGGAAACAACACCTATTACAATCAGGCAAACGAAGTCATTCAGAAATATGCCAAATACTCCTCCAATATCACCATTGAGTATCTGGATCTTTATTCCAATCCTGAGATCGCTCAGAAATATCCCAAGGAGACCCTTTACACGGGCTATATCATTGTAGCTTGCGGCGATCGTTATCAGGTTCTGACCGCATACGATCTCTTTAACACCAAAACGGATTCTTCTTCTGGCAGCACTTACATCACTTCTTCCCGTGCGGAAGAAGCCATGACCAGTGCGATCATGAACGTCACAAATGCCAATCCTCCCACAGTTGCCGTCCTGACCGGATACGGTGTATCGGATGTTTCCGCTTACACCAGCACGCTGGAGACCAACGGTTATGTGGTAAACGAAGTCGATCTTCTGACCGGCGAGATTGGCGAAGATGTAGATCTGGTCATTCTGGCTGCTCCTCAGACGGATCTGTCCGATGAGGTGCTCAAGAAGCTGGACACCTACTTGGACAACAACGGCCGCTTCGGCAAAAACCTTCTTTACTTCGCCAGCGCCACTCAGCCTCAACTTCCCAATCTGGAAGAGTTTTTAGCCGAATGGGGCATCGTAGTCAATGATGGCTACGTTGTTGAAACGGACTCCTCCAAAACTTACGTCATGGGTCCCACCTACACCATCCAGCAGTACGAGGATAAAGCCTATACCGAGAAGCTCAGCTCCACCGATTACCCTGTCCTGATGGTTCTTGCAAAGACCTTCAGCAACGCCTTTGGTGAAAGCGGCTCCGCTTCTAACCGTACAACCAGTGTTCTTTTAAAGACCTATGACAGCGCCGCTTTGGTTCCTTCCAGCGCCGCCTCTGACGACAGCTGGTCCTTGACTGATGCGGAAAAGGGCTCTTACACCACGGCAATGGTCGGCTCCCGTCTGAAATACGACGGAACTACTCCCCTCACCTCCCGGGTCATCGCTTTCGGTTCTGTGGAATCTGTAGCAAATGCATTCCTGACCTATACCGCTGTAAACAATGGCGATTACATGGTTAATGTCGCCAATACCGTTTGCGGCAAGGACGACGGCATTTCCATCGTATCTAAAACTGTAGGCGCCAAAAACTTAGGCATCACTGAAAAGCAGAGCACCGTCATCGGCGGCTTCTTCCAGTTCGTCGTTCCGATCCTCGTTCTGATCGTAGGCGCTGTGATCTGGCTTCGCAGGAGGAATCGGTAACCGTGAACAAGAAAATTCGCAATTTAATCATTGGCGGCGTCGTTTTAGTTCTTCTGATCGGCGTCCTGCTGCTTCTCAAGTTCCTGCCGCAGGGCGGGACTGAGGAGGAAGGCTCTTCCTCTTCGGAATCCTCTTACGTCTCTACCGCTGTCCAGCTGTTCAGCAAGGATAAGGACGAGATTGCTTCGATCCAAGTCGAGAATGAGACCAACGGTTACACCATCCTCCGCCAAGCGGAAGGGGTGTACACCATTGAAGATCTGGAGGACTTCGATCAGTTGACCGACAAATATTCCTCCATTGTCAGCACCTACGCAAACGTTTCTGCTACCCGTCTGGTAGAAGAGAATCCTTCGGATCTTTCCAAATACGGTCTGAAATCCCCCTCTACTACGGTCACCGTCACTTATAAGGACGGCTCCAAAAACGTGATCTATGCAGGTGACGCTCTTCCCACCGGCGATGGACGCTATGTGCTTGTTAATGACGATCCTTCTGTCTATTCTCTGGGCCCTACCACCAGCTCTCCCATGGATTATACCGAACTGTCCTTCGTGAACACCACGGTGATCGAAGCATGGACGGCTCCCGCTGACGAAGACGGAAGCTCCTCCTCCCGCACGGAGCCTGACATCAAACGTCTGAACATTGTAGGCGGTTCCCTTACGGAAAAGCTGGGCGAAACACCTCTGACCATCGTTATGAGCGACTACAACGAGGATATGGAGGGCTACGGCCTCAGCGGTTCCACTTGGAAGATCATCAGCCCGGTCAATGCTTCTCTCCACAATGAAAACACCTCGGCCCTTCGGGATGCCGTCACTAACGGAGTAACTGCTACCAGCGTGGCTGCCATCAATCCCACTGCTGAACAACTGACGGAGTTCGGCTTCGATGAGCCTTATGCTAAGGTGGAATTTACCCGTGACAACGATGATTTTGCCTTAACAGTCGGCTCTGCTGCAGACGGTTCTTCCCACTATGTGATGTTGGACGGCCGAAACGTGGTTTATGTGGTGTCGGATGACTCCATCCCCTGGATCAGTGTGGACATCAATAAGGTCTTCTCCTCCTTGATGGTTCTCCCCTACATCGACAAGATCGCCGAGGTAGAAGTCACCATCAATGGAAAGACCTACCTCTTTGAAGAAGAGGGCGAAGAAGACGATCTGACTGCGACGGTCAACGGACAGGATATTACACTGGACAATTACCGTAAAATGTACCAGTTCTTCCTCTCGGCTCCTGCCGAAGAGCTCAACTATACGCAGGAAACCGGCCCGGAGATCGCACGGATCACTTATCGCTACCGGGATACCGACAAGGAAGACATCATCCGCTTCTTGAAGGTCAGCGACCGCCGCTGTGTTCTTTCCGTCAATGGCGACGAATCCTTCCTGACCCGGACGGTATACCTCGATCGCCTGCAATCCAACTTGGATCTGATCCTGCAGGATCAGACTCCGGATCTGGATTACTAAAACTCAAAAGGGAGCGGATCGCACCGCTCCCTTTTTTCGTGACTAATTTATGAAAGGCGGGATTTCTCATTAACATTCTAGAAAAACTGACAAGCGAACTCTCCCTCCCCTTAAAGCAGGTGGAAAGCGCTGTCGCCCTCATCGATGAAGGCAACACCATCCCTTTTATCGCCCGTTACCGCAAGGAAGCCACCGGTTCTTTAGACGATCAGGTGCTCCGCACCCTGAATGAACGTCTGGAGTATCTGCGAAACCTGGACAAGCGCCGGGAAGAGATCACTTCGTCCATCCGGGAACAGGAAAAGCTGACGCCGGAGCTGCAATCGGCTTTGGATCAGGCGAAGACGTTAGCGGAGCTGGAAGACCTCTACCGGCCCTACCGACCCAAACGGAAGACCCGGGCTTCCGTCGCCCGGGAAAGAGGGCTGGCTCCCCTTTCCCGATTGATCGGGCAGCAAAAGCCCTGCCGGCTGATGGAAGAAGCTGCCCGCTATATCGATCCGGAAAAAGGCATCCAGACACTGGAAGAAGCCATTGCCGGCGCACAGGATATTCTGGCGGAAGACATTTCCGATGATGCAGCCGTCCGCAAACAGCTGCGGATCTTCACCTACCGCACCGGAAAGGTCGCTGTCAAAGCCACTGATCCGAAAGCCGCTTCCGTTTATGAGATCTATTACGACTTTTCCGAACCGGTCAACCGCATCGCCGGACACCGTGTCTTAGCCATCGAACGGGGCGAACGGGAAGGTTTTCTGAAAGTTTCCGTAGAAATCGATACTGGGGCTGCCATTTCCGCACTGCAGCAGCGTTTCGTCAAAGGAAACGGTGACTGCGCTCAAGTCGTGGCTGCTGCCTGTCAGGACAGCTTCAACCGTCTGATCTATCCGGCCATCGAGCGAGAGATCCGCAGCACACTCTTCGAGAATGCCGCATCCGGAGCCATCCATCTCTTTTCGGAAAACCTGCGCCAGCTGCTGCTCCAACCGCCTGTGAAAAATGCTGTAACGCTCGGCTTTGATCCAGCTTATCGCACCGGCTGCAAAATCGCCGTTGTGGACGGCACCGGAAAGGTCTTAGATACGACGGTAGTCTACCCCACTATGCCCCACAACGACA
>USLH01000121.1 GCA_900555435.1 uncultured Oscillospiraceae bacterium
AGACTCAGGATTTTGTTCTTCATACGCTTCTCCTTTGTTTGCCGCTCGTTTCGGCGGCACAGAAATAATGGTTTCCCTATTCAATTGTCGCCTTGCAATGTAACATATTTTCTGCCGCATTGCAAGCATTATTTTCATTTTCCGCAAAAAAAGCAAAAAGTTCCGTCTGCGTGAAAAAAGCATAAAAAAGCACTTGACAAATTGCTCTCGCGGCGCTATGATATGCCCAACCTACCGAACAGGTAGAGATTTGAGGAGGGGAGAACGCCAAATGACTCGTTTCTGTGCCATTATGATGATGCCGATGGACATGCGCCGCATGTGCATGTGCTTTGCCGCGTCCATTCCGATGTGTTCTCCTGAGATCGCCGCCTGACCGTTCTTGCGGCCGCGCGAAGAAGCGTTTTTCCGGGAGGCTCCATCGGGGCTTTCCGGTTATTTTTTTGAGGAGGTTTCCCATGCTGCACTACGAAGCCCTCATCCGGGCGAACCTGAAAGGCGGGCGAATGTGTCGCCGCGATCGATCCGGACTTCTGATACATCATCATAAATAAATCGAAACAAAGAAAGGTTTGACTATCATGAAAAAGATTCTTGCACTGCTCGTTGTGACTGTTCTCCTGCTCACCGCGCTGACCGCCTGCGGCAGCAAATCTTCCAGCATTACCATCGCCGTCCCGAACGACGCGACGAACGAAGCCCGCGCGCTGCTCCTGCTCCAGGACAACGGCTACATCAAGCTGAAAGACGGCGCCGGCATCACCGCCACTGTCAACGACATCGTTGAGAACCCCCTGAACATCGAGTTCAAGGAAGTCGAGGCGGCCCAGCTGCCCAACGTCTTAAAAGACGTGGACTACGCTGTAATTAACTCCAACTACGCGATCCCCGCTGATTTGAACCCCGTAGAGGATTCCCTCCTGATCGAAGGTTCCTCCTCTGCTTACGGTAACATCCTGGCCGTGAAGGAAGGCAATGAGGAAACCGGAAAGACCAAAGCCCTGATCGCCGCTGTGGAAAGCCAGAAGGTCGTGGACTTCATCAATGAAAAATACGACGGCGCCGTGGTTCCTCTGATTGATAACCCCACTGACGGCTTTGATTCCACCGTCGATTACGGTGCTCTCGCCGGTGAGACCATCACCGTAGCCGCTACTCCTTCTCCCCATGCTGAGATCCTTGAGATTGCAAAAGAGATCCTCGCTGAGAAGAGCATCACCCTTGACATCAAGGAATTCACCGATTACGTCCAGCCCAACAACGTGGTGGACAGCGGCGAGGTCGACGCTAACTACTTCCAGCACCTTCCCTATCTGGAAGACTTCAACGCCCAGAACGGCACCCATGTCGTCTCCGTTGCCGTCATTCATGTGGAGCCCATGGGCCTCTACGGCGGCAAGCAGACCACCCTTGACGCTCTGAAGAAGTAAAACAAAAACACCCGGAAATAACGTTGTCTGCTCTTTGGCAGCCAGCGTTATTTCTGTTCTTAGGAGAATTGCAATGATTGAAATTCAGAACCTCTCAAAGACCTTTTCCACCGCCGACGGCACGGTGGAAGCTCTGAAGGACATCTCCCTGACCATCGCCGATGGCGAGATCTACGGCATCATCGGCATGAGCGGCGCCGGAAAAAGCACCCTCGTCCGAAGCATCAATATGCTGGAGCGCCCCACCAGCGGCAAGATCCTCATCGACGGCTGCGACGTGGGGAGCCTTTCGGAAGCCGAGCTCCGAAAAGAGCGCCGGAACATCACCATGATCTTTCAGGGCTTCAACCTCTTAATGCAGCGGAATTGCCTCAAAAATGTCTGCTTCCCCCTGGAACTGGCAGGCGTCAAAAAATCGGAAGCTGAAAAACGGGCGGCGGAGCTTTTAGAGCTGGTGGGCTTGGGCGACAAGCTGAAAGCCTACCCCGCCCAGCTTTCCGGCGGACAGCAGCAGCGGGTCGCCATCGCCCGTGCTCTTGCCACCCGCCCGAAGATCCTCCTCTGCGACGAAGCCACCTCCGCTCTTGACCCCCAGACCACACAGGCCATCCTCTCCCTGATCCGTGATCTCCACGACCGCTTAGGACTGACGGTGATCGTCATTACTCACCAGATGAGCGTGGTGGAGCAGATCTGCACCCGGGTTGCCATTCTGGATCGCGGCGCCGTCGCCGAAGAGGGCGTGGTCAGCGAAGTCTTCGCTTCCCCAAAATCCCAGGCTGCCAAACGGCTGGTCTACCCCGAAGGCTACGAGCAGACCGCCGCTTCCGACTCGGATCAGAATGTTATTCGTGTGGTCTTCAACGGAGCTAACGCCACCAATACTCCCCTCATCGCCCAGATGGCCATGGACGAGAACATCGCCGCCAGCATCCTCTCCGCCTCCACCCGGAGCCTGGGGGACAAAGCCTACGGCAACATGCTTTTAGGCATCCCCGGTGGTGACGAGGAGCTGCAGCGGGCCCTTGCCTATCTGCAGAAGATCCCGGATATTTTCGTAGAGGAGGTCGCACACAATGGCTGAATTTCTCGCTTCGGAAACCGTCCAGACGGCTCTGGACATATTAAAGAATCAGTTCCCCCTGGCTATCTGGGAGACGATCTACGTCACCATCCTTTCCACCTTCTTTGCGGTCGTCATCGGCCTTCCTCTTGGCGTTCTGCTGGTAGCCGGTGAGGACGGAAAAATCTTGAAGATTCCCAAATGGGTTTTAAGTGTCCTTAATATTATCATTAACCTTCTGCGGTCGGTGCCTTTCCTGATCCTGATGATCATGGTCTTCCCTCTGACCCGGCTGATCGTGGGCACGGTAGTCGGCACCCCCGCCTCCATCGTCCCGCTGGTCATTGCGGCCTTCCCCTTCATCGCCCGTCTGGTGGAAAGCTCCCTCCGGGAGATCAACCCCAACATCATAGAAGCCGCCCAGAGCATGGGTGCCTCCCCCTTCCAGATCATCGCGAAGGTCCTGATCCCGGAAAGCGTTCCTTCCCTCATTTCCAACGGTACCATCGCCATCACCACCGTTCTGGGCTACTCTGCCATGAGCGGTATCATCGGCGGCGGCGGCCTCGGCAAGATCGCCATCAACTACGGCTACTACCGCTACCAGTATCTGGTCATGTTCTTCGCCGTGGTCTTCCTCATCATCCTGGTGCAGATCTTCCAGAGCATCGGCAGCGGAATCCTCGCCATGCATTTCCAATTCCTCCCGTGTCTTTTCAATGAGCGGCTGGATATAGTTCCAGGTTAGGGCTAAGAGTGCATTGGAAGCCAGCATCCGGTCAGTGCCTTTTTCCGATTCCATTGCCGCATCCAGAAGATCGGTACAATCGGAAATGCTATCCAGATACTCCCCCTGATAGCCGGTGGGATTGTTGATGTTTCCGGTCCGGCAATAGGAAAGGAGCAGGTTGGCAATGATGGAAAATGGCTGGTAATCTTTGTCAATTTGTTCCTGTATGGAAGGAATCTGTTCGGACATACGCAGGTTATTGAGTTCAATCCCCTGTCGGAAGGTGCCGTGGAACTCCTCACACATACGGTCTTCAATATGGATGTCTTCCAGAATGTTTTGAAAAATTCCGGCACATCGTGCCAGTGTCAGGCATCCGGCTTTGTCCTTTTCTTCTAACACTTCCTTGATCTCCTCCAGTGCTGTCTGATAAGCGGGAAGGGATAGCTCCGGCTCCTTCGGATAGAAGGAACCGTTTTCCAGACTCCTCAGATGAACAGCGTGGGCTGTGAAATCAGAATAGAGTAAGTGCCCCACTTCATGCCCGGTGAGCCCTGTCAGGCTCTGGGAACGTAAGAAACGGGTGGGGAAAGACTGGGTGATCGGGTTCGCTGCGTTGAGATGTACCTTATAGTTGTCGGTATATGCAACGCCTGCCTGTTCGGAAATGTCCCAGTCCAGCAGTACCTGCAGTCCATACCGGTAACGTCCGGTAACGGCTCTGGCAAGGGAGGTCTGGTACTTCTGATAGGCAGCGGAGAGGAATAACTCCTCATCCGCAATGGAATCCTCTTTTGCCCGGATTAGTTTCTTTAAATTTCTTTGGCTGTGATTCACGTGATATTCTTCCTTTCTTTTCTTAGATTTTTTGTCAGCAGTTCCTCCATCGTGCAGCCGTAATACACAGCAAGACGCAGGACAGCATAAGCCATCGGGGAGGATTTTGCATTTTCATAATTCATAATGGTTTTCGGGGGAAGATTTAAGATTCTGGCAACTGCCTTTTGTGATAACTTCGGTGTTTTGGCTTGCCGGAGATAAGACAGATTATCTGCCAGATGCTTTCGAATCTGGGCTTCTGTGAGTGCTGCTTTTCTCATAGGCGTGTCCTACGCAGCAAGCACAGTATCCAGACAGCTTTCTTCCACTTCCGTACGGTTCTCAGCATCGGCAGAGACAGAGGCAAGCACCGTGTAACGGGCCGCTTCCCGGATATCCCCGCAGACCATGTAGGACTGCACCCAGGAAATCAGCTCCCTCATGCCACAGCAGCCATCTGTAATGAGATTTTCCCGGCAGTAGACAGCCATGGATTTGACAATGCGTGTCATCAGACGTACCGTTTTTGCATCCTTGCATCCGGTAACAGCCATGGCACGTTCTACCTGTGTATCCTCATCCGGTTCATCCAGATCAATCACAAGGTTCATTCGGGAAATGACAGACTGATTCATCTGTTTACAGCCTGCATAGTCATTGTTTGTGGTGATTACGATGGTCGTATCCGGATGACGGTGGATGGTTTCTCCGTTTGGAAGATATACGCTGTTACAGCGGTCTAAAAGGGAGTTAAGTCCAACCAGTACACCGGGATTAGCAATGACCGTAGGCTCCTGTATCTCAAGAATATACCCATAGCGGATGGCTTCGACCAGAGGCGTATCCACATACTGGAAATTCTGACCGGAGGTGTGTTCCTTATAATAGCTGTGCATTTCATCAAAAATCGTATCGATCAGCTTCTGGTAGGTGTCTTCGGCAGAAATCTCTTCATCATAGTTTCCGGTCAGCTTCTGATAGGCACCGGAAGGATCTAACTGGATTTCCTGAAAAGACGGGTACTGCCGCTGAAGCCGGGTGCGTTTTCCGTCCACATCCGGAAGAATCTGACCTAAAAGGTCGAATACCTCTGTATTTGCGGAACAGGTAATGCAGCGGTAAGGAAGGTGAAGTGCGGAAGCAATGGCTTTGGCTCCTTCGGTCTTTCCGGTACCTGCCGGTCCCCGTAAAAGAAAATTCCGCATCGGCTGTGTGGTATCCGTTGTCAGTTTTGCGTGTTCGCAGATCCGTTTGATTTCCGGAGGGATGATGTACCACTCTGCCAATGTCGGAACAGATACCTCCTCTTCCGGAGACAGCCTTCGGGATGCGGTCAGGATAAATTTCCCAACAAAATCATCTCTGGAAATGGCTGCCTGTGCTTTCTTAAATCCACTTCCTGGACGTAACACCTGAAAGTCTCCATGGAGCACTTCGGTTGGTGCATAGACCCCCTTCTGGATATTTAACGGTTTGATCAGCGACAATACGCCGTTTGCCGGAAGGTCAATCTTAACACCACCGGTCGGGAGACCTGATGCATAGCGGGTTCTCCGGTAAATGTTGTCGCAGAGAACGGCTGCTGTTTCCGCAGCGGCGTCCAGATCGGGATAACCGTTGTCCCGGTGCGCTTTTAATTCCTGATACTTTTCATTACACTCTTCATCTGCCAGAAAAACCGGCATCAGTGCGAACAGCAGAGCCGCACCGGACTGTTTGGAGTCTTTAAATTCGTATTTTTCCGGTGTGCTTTCCACATCCGGCGGAGGAGTATAGCAGCCTCCGTAAAACTTTCCGTTTAGTTGGTTGTAGACAACCACCTGAAGATCACCGGTTTTGCTCGGATATTCCGCCACAACAAAATTGTTGGATTGGGTACCGACCGCCCCAAGCTTTTCCGGCGGGGTACTGCCAACCGGGTTTTCCAGCTCCAGATAAGCAAGGACTGCCCGCAGGGTAGCTGCATGAAGCGTGGATTTTTTCCGTGGCTGAGTACAGTATTTGGATGCAATGTCATCAAAGATTGCATGGTCCGTATAATCCTCAAATGGTTCCGGGAGTTTGCGTTTGAACCCCCAGGTTGCTACGATGTTATTTGCCATGATTCGTTCCTCCTTCTTATGAGATCCAGGACAGTTCCAGTGCCTGCTCGGTCTCTTCTGTGGTCAATTCATCTTCAGTAAAAATCTCCGTCAATTCGCCCCAGTAATCTTTGGGCGGGAAATGTTCCAGCTTTCCCCGGACTTCCGGTTCAGTGCCGTTCAGAATATAGACATCTCCCTGCTCGTTGATAAACAGCTTTTCATAGCCCCTTGCCTGTAAGTCACCGACCAATTCCATCAGTAGCGGTTTCCCAATCAGGGAATACCATGATTTGGGATTAACGGCTGGTCTGGAATCCGGATTTCCTTCTGACGGTTCCTTTTTATGTAAGGATTCAATGGTCATCATCTGAAGCGTCAGACTGCCACGGGCATCCATGAGAATTTCCGCAAAATTATAACTTCCGGTATTCCGTGTGCGAATCCGTAATGGTTCCCCATCCAGTATCTGGGAGAGCGGTGGTTCTTTCACAAAATCCCATGTGGCATCCGGGAAGGCTTCCTTGAGCTTTCCGGTAATCTGGAATTTGATCTGTCTCCAGAGAATGGTTTCCAGATCAGGTGTTCCTTCCAGATGACGAGTTCTTTCTGGGCGTTTTCGTAGCTTATGCTCCCTGTTTTTCAGGCGTTCCGTGAAAAGCGGGAGAAGATAACTGAACAGCGTGACTCCGATACCGATCAGGGCAATGCCTGCAATCAGAAGCCGGTTGGCATCCTGTGGTACGAAAAGTGCTGCAAGAAACAGTAC
>USLH01000122.1 GCA_900555435.1 uncultured Oscillospiraceae bacterium
TACCGTTCATTTACTTGTGCAAATTATACCATAAAACTTGTGAACAATTCTACCGCAACTTTTGTGAGATATGAGAAAAGTCCGAACAGTTTTCTGCCCGGACTTCCTCACTCAATCGTAAATCAATTCGATTTTCACAATTTCCTCTGCCTGTGCCTTGCAAGCGTTCATCTGCCGTACCCATTCCATTTGGTGTCGGCTTTCAGTTTCTCGGTCACGCCGTTTCGCTTCGCCAACTCCGGCACGATCAGCTCCATGCGGTTTCGTGCCGCTTCGTCAATCTTAGCGCAATACTGTTTTACGACCACCCTGCGATTTCCGGGCGGGATGTTTCATATCTTTCAGAAGAAAACGGGAAAAGAAAGCACACCCGGTTCCCAATGGAACCGGATGTGCCCTTTGAAAAGCCCGTCCGGGGGGAGGAGCTTTCCTGCCGGACGGGATACAAACGCCTTTGCCATCTCTTCCGGCAGAAATAGGATGGCCGTTTCCTGTTTGAATTATACAGGACATCAGAAAAATTTTTCCGCCGGAACTGCGGCGGTCAGCCCGGGTGCCGGTTCCGGTTCCCGGGCCTGATGCAGCAGAAGCTCCTGCCGGTAGGCGGAGAGGATGGCGTCCTCGAACTGCTTCCGGGCGGCGGGGGAGATGGGGTGGGCGATGTCCCGGAAAACGCCGTTTGCCTCCTTGCGGCTGGGCATGGCCACGAAAAGCCGTTCCGGCCCTTCGATGACCTTGATATCGTGGATGGCCAGTTCCCCGTCTACCGTGACGGAGACCACCGCCCGAAGACGGCCTTCCTGCAAAAGCCTGCGGATCTTGATATCGGTGATGTTCATGATGCATTCCTCCTTGCGCCTCTAGTTTGGGCGAAGGCGGCGTTCTTATGCGGCAGGCGGGGAGAAATTTTGGAAAAGCTGTGAATTTACTATGAAAACATCGGGTGCTTCTTGCTATTTTCTTCCGGATATGCTATGCTTAATTTAACCCTATTTTGGGAAATACGTTGCCTTTGGAGGTTTTTATGGACGTCTTTACAGAATATATGGTGAAAAAGCAGAAAAGCGGCAAGGATGTTTTTCTGCAGATCCTGTGCGGAGTGAGTGCTGTGGCAGTCATTGTCGTTGCGCTGCTTCTGATCCCGATTGTCACGCTGCAGTTTGGGCAGATCGGCTCCATGTACACCATGCTGGCCCCGCTGATCGCTTTGGGCGCCGGTTACGGGGCCTGGTACCTCATCTCTTCCATGAACGTGGAGTATGAGTACATCCTGACCAACGGCGAGATGGACGTGGACAAGATCGTTGCCCGCCGCAGACGCAAACGCATGATCACCGTGAACGCCCGGAAGTTCGAGGCGTTCGGCCCCTATAAGCCCCAGGAGCACACTGGAAAGGATTACGCCGGCCGGGTATACGCCTGCGTTTCTTCGGAGGATCCCGGCAACTACTACGCCGTCTTCAACCATGCCACCCTCGGGAAGACCCTGCTGGTCTTCACCCCCAACGACCGGGTGCTGGATGGGCTGCGTGGATTTATTCCGAGACAGGTAGGTGGTACAACTGTTTACGGGAATCGACCTGATAAAGATTGAACGAATTGAAAAAAGCATCCGAAGCCCTCGTTTTTTAGCGAGGGTTTTTTCGGCGGAAGAAAACGCTTTTTTCGCCTCCCGGGGGATGCGTGCGGAGACCATCGCCGCTTCCTATGCGGCGAAGGAGGCCTTCGGAAAGGCGCTGGGGACGGGGGTCCGGGGGTTCGCCTTCAAAGAGGTAGCGGTTTTGCGGGATCCGCTGGGAGCACCCTACTTTGCTTTATCCGGAAACGCCGCCCGGATCGCAGAGGAACGGGGGCTTCGGTTCTCCCTCTCCCTGACCCATACGGAAGAGCTGGCGGCGGCATTTGTGGTAGCTTGGAAGGAGGAAGGAAGATGAAGATCCTGACGGCTTCGGCTATGAAGATCGCAGAAGGTGCGGCAGTCGCCCAGGGCGGCAGCTATCTGGAGCTGATGGAGCAGGCGGGGGCCGGTGCGGCGGAGGGCATCTTGACCCTCGTCGACCCGGCGGAGCGGGAGACCTTGATCCTATGTGGCAAAGGGAACAACGGCGGCGACGGGCTGGTCGTGGCACGCCACCTAGCAAAAGCCGGCGGAAAAGTCACGGTGCTTCTTCTGATGGGGCGGGAGTTGAGCCCTCTTTCCCGGTCGAACCTCTTTTTACTCGAGGGACTGCCGGTGAAGGTGCTGGATGCAGAAGCCCTGTCGGAAGCGGAACGGCTGGAGCTGTTCCGGAAGGCGGGGGTCTTTGTGGATGCCGTTTTCGGCACCGGCTTTTCCGGGGAGCTTCCGGAGAAGATCCGGGAAGCGATGGCGCTCGCAAACCGCAGCGCCGGCTTGAAGATCGCCATGGATCTGTCTTCGGGGCTCAATTGCGACACGGGAGCTTTCGATCCGGATACCTTCCGGGCGGACGTGACCTATACCTTCGGGGCGAAGAAGCCTGCTCATGTGCTCAAAAGCTCCCGGGCGCTCTGCGGACGGGTGGAGGTCGTGGACATCGGCATCTCTCCGGTCCACCTGGATGCTTCCCCGGAAGGGATCACCATGCTCAGCCGGGAGCTGGCGGCCCAGTGCCTTCCGAAGCGGCGGGAGGACTCCAATAAAGGCGATTACGGAAAGCTCCTGAATTTAGGTGGCTGCCGGGATATGACGGGAGCGGTGCTTCTTTCATCGGAGGCGGCGCTGCGCTGCGGTGTGGGGCTTTTGCGGGTAGCTTCGGTGAAGGAGGTCGTCGGTCTGGTCGGCGGACGGCTGCCGGAGTGCATCCATACGGTCCTTCCGGAAACGGAGGACGGCGTTCTTTCCGTGGATGCGGTGGAGAAGCTGAAAGGGTATTTGGACTGGGCGACGGCAGCCCTCTTCGGCTGCGGGCTTTCGGTGACGGAGGACACGAAGCTCCTGGCGGAAGCGGTCATCGAAGGCTGTGAAAAGCCGCTGGTCATCGACGCCGACGGCCTAAACTGCGTGGCGGCGGATCCGGAGGTGCTGAAAAAGCGCGCTGGCCCCACGGTACTCACCCCTCACATCAAGGAAATGTCCCGGCTGACGGGGCTTCCGGTGGACGTGGTCAAGGCAAGGCGCTTTGACGTGGCGGGGCAGTTTGCGGCAAAATACGGCGTGACCGTGGTGCTCAAGGACTCGAACACCGTGATCGCCTCCTCCGATGGGCGGCGTTATTTAAGCGACAACGGTAATGCCGGCATGGCAAAAGGCGGCAGCGGCGACGTTTTAGCCGGGATCATCGCCTCTTTGCTGGCGCAGGGGGCGTCCCCTCTGCAGGCGGCGGTGGCGGGAGTTTTCCTCCATGCTTCCGCTGGGGATTTGGCGGAACAGAACCTGACCCAGTACGCCATGCTCCCTTCGGATCTCATCGGGGAGTTGCCTTATGCGTTCCGGGCGCTGATCTGAAAAGGCAGATCAAAGAAAATTTGTATAAGGAGCCCTCTCCCGGCGGGTTTGCCGGAAGGGGGCTTTTGCATATCCGGGAAAACGCGCCATATAATAGAAAGGAAAAGGGGAGATTCGAATGAGAAAAGCGTGGGTGCGGCCGGCGGCGGGGATCCTGGCAGCTCTTTGCCTTTCCGGCTGCGGGAGGCCGGCGGAAACGGTGACGCCGGAATCGGCGGCTCAGGCGGCGGGGCAGAGCTTCGACGTTTCCGCTGTCATCAAAATGGGCGGCGTGGAGGCGGAAGCCGACCTGAATCGGACAGAGGAAGGGGTCTGCACCTTTCAGTTCCGGAAGCCGGAGGCGTTAAACGGCATGACCGTCGCCCTTGACCGGGACACCATCCGGCTCTCCTATCTGGGGCTAAGCGTGGAGGCGGACAGCGAAAAAGTCTTGGGCAGCAGCATGACCAAAGCCATCGTCTCCGCCATCAATGCGGCTTCGGAGCCGAACGGGATCACCGTAGGCGTTGAGGGAAGCGCCATCCGGATCGACGGGGAAACGGAGGCAGGGGAGTTCACCCTGCAGCTGGATCAGAAGGAGCAATCCATGCTGACCTTGTCCATCCCCAATCTGGATCTGGAATGTCATTTTAGCAGCGGACAGTAAAAGCGGCCCGGCGGAAGAAAATCTGCCGGGCCGCTTTTGCACCAAAAAACCGGGTCAAAAAAGGAACAAAAAGGGAAAGGGAGGGGTGCGGATGAGAAGAAAAAGGGTTTGGCTGTGGGTGCTTTTGGGGGCCGCTTTTTTGTGGGCGGGGCGCTCCGGGAAAATCCCGGCGGCGGAACAGATCTGGAAGCTCCTTCGACCCTTTTTGGTCGGAGGATGTTTTGCCGTTTTGCTGAATGTGCCCCTGAAGTTTTTGGAAAAACGAATCCTTCTTGGGAAAAAGGGACAGCGGGCGATTTGTTTGGCGCTCAGTTTCCTGCTGCTGGGAGGAGCGGCGGCAGGGCTGGGGGCGGCGGTGATCCCGCCTCTTAAAAAAAGTGGGGTAACTCTGATGGAAAACCTTCCCGGCTATCGGGAAACGCTGGAAGGCTGGGTCTCCGGCGGGCTTGAAAGAATGGGGATGAAGCAACTGGAGGAGGGTTGGGACGCTTTGTTTTCGGAGGGCTCCATTCTGATTGAAAAGGCCATGGGGTCAGCGGCGGCCATGGCCGGCGGGCTGGCGGAACGGCTTTTTTCGCTGGGGGTGGGATTGGTGTTTTCCGGGTATCTGCTGGCGAAAAAGGAAGGGCTCTGCCGGGGGATCCGGCGGGTGCTCCTGGCCTTTCTGGAGCGGGAGGAGGCGGAATACCTGATTCGGGTAGGACAGGAGATCGCCCGGAGCTTTTCCGCCTTCGTCACCGGGCAGTTGGCGGAGGCGGCGATTTTAGGTGGGCTCTGCTTTCTGGGAATGGCGCTTTTTCGGATGCCGTATGCGGCGCTTGTTTCGACTGTAGTGGGGGTCACGGCGCTGGTGCCGGTATTCGGGGCGTTTGCGGGAGGGGCGTTAGGGGGGCTTTTGCTTTTTCTGGCGGAGCCGAAAGCGGCGGTATGGTTCCTGGTGTTTCTGATTTTGCTCCAGCAGGTGGAAACCAATTTTATTTATCCGAAGGTAGTGGGAGGATCGGTGGGGCTGCCGGGGATCTGGGTGCTGGCGGCGGTAGCCATCGGGGGGAGCGCCTTCGGTGCGGCGGGGGTGTTTCTTGGGATCCCGCTGGCCGCAGCGGGGTACGGGTTATTTCGGGAAGAGGTAGAGAGAAGGCTGGGAGGAAAGGCAGACGACCCGGGTAAGAAGTCATGAGCTTTTGCGGCTTTTCGGGAGCCGATGAATCTCTTCCCGCCGAGGCCTTTTGCGTACAGATCCGGAACTCTTCTCTTCTGTATTCTCCGAATTTTTTCACACCTCCGTGAGAACCTTCAAACCGAAGTCGCTCTTTGAAGCTTTGAAACGGAAAAGAGATACCCACGGATCTGCCTGTGACTTATCCGCATCTCTCATGCCTTTGCCGAAGTCTTCCAGTTTAAAGCGAGGACGGAAGGCTTGTGAGGTATGGTTTTAAAGAGGCGGACGGTACGATGCAGGGGGCGGTTTGAAGTGATGGGGAGCGGTTTCGACCCCGCTGCCGGGGCAGGCAGCGGGGAAGAGGGGCTGGTCTGCTTCATGGAAGCGGACATCGGGCGCCCGTTGGAATACGGGCTGGAGCTGTTTGGGGGGAAATGGAAATACCGGGCGGGTGATCTGTGTGCTGAATGAAAAAGGTACGCTGCAGTACAGCGGGATCCTGAAAGAGATTAACGGATTGCGGTTCTTGCCGCCACGCTGAAAGAGCTGATCCGGGACGACCTTATTTTCCGCCGGCAGTACGACGAGATCCCGCCGAGGGTGGAATGCGCTCTGACCGACAAGGGAAAATCGGTCGTTCCGATCTTGCGGAGCATTTGCCAATAGGCGGACCTTTTCCGGAAAGAAAGCAGTGGCAACTCGATGACCCAGTGCCAGAAATGCAATTTTAACCGGTGAAAGTGCAGATGCGGCCGCTGGACGCACGGAAACTTTTCGCTGCCGGTGGAGAAGCAGGAGCCCCAAAAGGTTGAAAAGAGATCTGAATGAGAGATGGATTTGACAAAAGTGTATGTTCAAAAAAAGAAAGCAGGTAAAACTTTAGTTTTTTGAGGGCGCTCTATCATGATTTTTAGAAGTGACCGGGAACTAGTTGCCTTTTCGGCGGGGAATGGGGTACAATGAAAGCGCAAGGGAGAGCAATTGACTCTTCCATTCTTAAAAACTACATCAGGAGGGAAAACATGAAAGAGAAACTGAACATCGGCGTAATCGGCCAGGGCGGCCGGGGCTTTGGTCTGCTGAAAGAGATCATCCTTCCCAGAGAAGACATCAACGTGCTGGCGGTCTGCGATCTGTATGAGGATCGGGTAAAAAAAGCGGCGGATTTAATAGAGAAGAAGACTGGTGTCCGACCGTTGGAGACAACCGATTATCGGAAGTGCCTGGAGCTTCCTATCGATGCGGTGATTATCACGGCTGCCTGGGAAGCCCATATTCCGGTCGCCACAGCGGCGATGGAAGCGGGCATCTATGTGGGTACCGAAGTGGCAGGCGCCTATAGCATCGACAGTTGCTGGCAACTCATCCGTACCTACGAACGCACCGGCACTCCCTGCATGATGTTGGAGAACTGCTGCTATGGGAAACGAGAACTGATGCTACTCAACATGGTGAAGCAAAGCGTCTTCGGCCAAATCATACACTGCGCCGGCGGCTATCATCATGATTTGCGGGAGGAAGTGACCAAGGGTGAGGAGAACCGCCATTATCGCCTGCGCAATTACATTGGGCGCAATGGTGAAAATTATCCTACTCATGAATTGCTGCCCATTGGC
>USLH01000123.1 GCA_900555435.1 uncultured Oscillospiraceae bacterium
GTCGAATGGGGCGGAACCTGTGTAGAATATTAAAGAAAGGAAGCCCCCTTTTTGTGGGCTTCCTTTCTTATTTACTCCACCGATCAACGGCTCAATATTAAAAAATCTCGGAAACCAAGAACGCTACAACATAGCAGATCGGTTGGTGTATCATGTAAATAATAAGCGAATGTTTCCCTAAAAAGTTAATACCTGGAACTTTCCCTTTTCCAAATAGCCGGTTAATCAGCCCCTTTCCCTGTAAGAAACTGTACAGGAAATATCCTGTTGCAAATAAGAAAATCCATGGGAGCAACGGAAAATAGTCGGTAGATGAAAAGCCAGCTTGCGGAAATCCAATATAAGCTAATACCGATTTCAACCATGTAACATTCATCAAATTATCAGATAGTTGGATAGGGTCTTGCTTCGTCCAACTTCTGAGAATGAGGAATAGCACAAAACTAACGCTTACCCCCCCCCAGCCGGGATTTTTTTCAGAACCTTATCCAGTAAAATCCATATCAAAATACAGCTGCCAATAAGCGTTAGAACACCGTAGCGCACCCGATCATTGGGAAGAACTATGGCGGTAACGAGCGAAACGACCACACCACCACCAAACGCCCACAATCCCCTTTTCATGTGTTTTTTTCCTAAATGCCAGCTGAACCCAGCCAGCAAAATAAAAGTCCAGCAAATGGATTGCTGCCAAATATAGGCACCGTGGGACTTATACCATGGAATATCTGCATTATACAGATAAACTAAATCCCATAAGAAATGATACGAAATCATTTCAATAATGGTTATACCTCTTATCAAATCAATAAACGGTAAACGCTGCTTTATTTGCGTTGTTTCCAGCAAAATTTCATCACCCCTTTTATTTACTCCAAAATCGGCTCCACCAGCTCCGGGGCGGCTCTGCCGGAGCTACGCAATCCTCAGTCTGCTGCGGCTGCATCTGAGCAAGCTGTAAACGCTGCGCCTGATCTGCCAGTACCGCTATTCTCTCGGCCTGTTCCCGGCTGTGCTGCCGTTCCTTGGATAGCTCCGCTTGTAGTGCTGCTATCTGTTCATTCTTCGCTTGCAGCTCCCTTTCCAATATCTCATAAAGGCGGTTTTGACCGTCAACGGTTGTCGCCAACCCCTGTAAACCGGTTGATAGCGGTTCACGCTTCATTTTTTTGAAAACTGCTTGCTTAGAAATTCCGATTTCCCGAACCGATTTTCAGTATAACACACCCCGAACCTGATAGCAAGCAGCCCATAAAAACAGTAACCTCCACCGACCGTTTCCCGGCGTTTTTTAATCCGTTTTACCGGAACTTCCCTCCTTCCGGTGTCAAAACGCCGGATCGGCGAATACCATGGAAGGAACGGAACCTGCTTGAAAATTGCCGCAAACCACCGTCTGGAGGGATCGGAAATGAACGACCTGCACTTTTTTCTCGGGGCGAATACCCCCATCGGGTTCGTCTCCTTTTACGACGAGATCACAAAAACCACCCCGGATTCCCGGAACTTTCTCATCAAGGGAGGGCCTGGAACCGGAAAATCCTCCCTGATGAAGCGGATCCGGGAGGAATTTGCCCCTTCGGAGGACTTTCCGGAGTCCATCCACTGCTCCTCCGACCCGGATTCCCTCGATGCCCTGATCCTGCCAAATGCAAAAACCGCTTTAGCGGATGCCACCCCGCCCCATGTCATCGAGCCCCAGTACCCCGGCGCCTGCGAAACGGTGGTGAACCTCTGCAGCTGCTGGGACGAAGACGCCCTGCAGAGCCGCCGAAAAGAGATCCTCACCCTTTCCCGACAGATCGCCGCCTGCCATCAGCAGTGCGTTCGCTTTTTAAGCGCCGCCCATTCCCTACTTTCCGACAACTACGTCTTCGCCCTCAACTGCTTAAACCCCAAAAAGATCGCAAAAACCGCCGCCGGCATCATAAGCCGGGAGTGCCGCCGGAAAAAGGACGGTTCCGCCGTCGAAAAGCGCCGGCTCTTAAGCGCCGTTACCCCCAAAGGCATCCTCTGCTTCACTGAAACGATCCGCACCCTCTGCCCACGGATCTATCTGATCAAGGATCCCTACGGCGCCGCCTCTAATCTCCTCCTCACGGCCATCCGCTCGCTGCTGCTCCAGTACGACGTGACCCTTTACACTTGCTGGTGCCCTTTGAACCCCTACGGGAAGATCGACCACATTCTGGTGCCGGAGCTGGGGCTTGGCTTCGTCACCGCCGGAAGCAGTTTCCCGATGGAAGAATTCCCGGAGCCTTACCGGGTGGTCAGCTTCACCCGCTTCACCGATTTGGAAGAACTTTCCCGGAAAAAGCAGCGGCTCCGCTTCAACCGCCGGGCCGCCAACGAGATCTTAGACGCCGCCGCCCGCTCCCTGCGGAAAGCAAAGCTCCTCCATGACGGGCTGGAGAAGATCTACACCTCCGCCATGGACTTTGACGCCTGCGAAGCCCTGACCGAACAGACCGCCGAAGCCCTTCGCCGCTGGAAAGATGCGTTATAAAAAACTCCCGGAGGATCCGAAGATCTTCCGGGAGTTTTTTATTCTTCTTTTTCTTCCGGTTCGTCTGTGCTGAGCTTCTGGATCTTTACCTTTGCGACCCTTCGCTCCTCCACTTCCGCCACCGTGAACTGATAATCCTGATAGGTGAAGCCGGGGGTCTCACCCTCTTTGGGGATCCGCCCCAGCATATGGGTCATGAAGCCGCCTAAGGTGTCATAATCCTCGTCTTCCTCGAAGGGGATCTTCAAAAGCTCACTTAAGTCCTCCAGCTCCATGGTGCCTTCTACCAGATACGTCCCATCGCCCAGATCCTGAACGGTCTTTTCCTCTTCGTCGTACTCGTCTTCGATCTCACCTACGATGGCCTCCAGGATGTCCTCCATGGTGATGATGCCTTCAGTGCCTCCGTATTCGTCCACCACCACGGCCATGGCAGTCTGGCTCTTTTTAAATTCCGCAAAAACGTTGCGGCATTTGGTGTGCTCCGGCACATAAAGCACGGGACGGATGAAGTCGGCAATGGTCAGGCTCCCCGGCGACTGCCGGTCCAGCAGACAGAGAAGATCCTTCACATGGATGAACCCTAAGATGTTATCCAGATCCTTTTCGTAGACCGGGAGCCGCGAAAAGCCCTCGCTGGTGGCAAGCGCCACCACTTCGCTGACCTTGGCGTTTTTCTCCACAGCTGCGATCTCGGTGCGGTGGGTCATGACGTCGCCGACGGTGGTGTCGTCGAACTCGAAGATGTTGTTGATCATTTCCTTCTGGCTTTCCTCGATGAAGCCCATTTCGCTTCCCGTGTCCACCAGCATCCGGATCTCTTCCTCCGTGACCGTGTCCGCCGTCTTTCTGGGATCTGCCCCAAACAGACAGGCAAGCCCGGCAGAGATCCCCCGGATGGGCCCCACCAGAGGCATCAGAAACCACAGCACCCCAGGGTACAGCTTTGCTGCCTTATAACCGAAGCTCTCACAGTACCTTGAGCCCAAAAACTGCGGCAGCTTGATCCCAAGACTCACGAAAAGAAAGGTCAGCACCACGCCGCAGACGGCGGCGCTCCCCAGCAGCAGCGGATGGGAAAGGCTTTCCTCCTCCCGTCCGGAAAGCTCGGAAAAGAGCCGGTAAAGGGGTTCCACCGTTAAGATCATCGCCGGAATCTCCGCTAAGATCGTCGAAACGATAGCGGAAGTCCGGATCCGGTCTGCAATGTCCGGAAGAGCCAGGCAGCGGGTGAGCTTTTCCGCCCGTTTGTCGCCGTTTTCCGTCCGTTCCTTCAGTTGTGCGTCATTGACGCCGATCATCGCCGAAGCGCTGGCCGCAAAAAAGCAGCTGAAAGCAAGAAAGAGCAAAGAGAGCAGCAAATACCACGATCGTCCGTCGTCCAAGTTGTAAAACCTCCCGTTTTTCATCCGGTCTGTTCCCGGATATTATCTCTTTTATCATACCCGGTTTTCCGTATTTTGTCAATGCAGATCCGTCATTTTATCCAAAGCAGATAGGATCCGTCTCCGACGTCAGCTTCTCGAAGCGGTACCCCAGCTCCCGATAATGGTCGATGAGCATAGAAACGCACTCCGCTGCCGTCGTCCGCAGGGCATCGTCATGAAGAAGCACCAGGATTCGTTCCTTTTCCCCGGCGGTCTTTACCACCGTCTCAAACATCTGCTCCGCCGGAGCAGGCGTCTCCCGGTCGTCTTTTGCGATGGCGTTCCAGTCAAACCAGACGACCCCCTTTTTCCGAAGCCGCTTTTTGATCTCCCGAAGGGTCTCCTTGGAAGCGTGGCGGTTGTTGCTCCCGCCCGGGAACCGGCAGATAGAAGGCCGCACCCCAACGGTTTCCTCCAGGTGGTCGGAAAGCCGTTCAAAATCCTTTAAGTAAGCGTCGGCGCTTTCGTAGATCTCCCCATACCGATGGGAATAGGAGTGGATCCCCAGGGCGTGCCCCTCATCGATGATCCGCTGATACAGCGCCTTCCCCCGCTCCGTGGTGGCACCGATGACGAAAAAGGTGGCAGGGACCTCCTTTTCCTTCAGCACATCCAGAATCTCCCCCGTGACCGCCGAAGGGCCGTCGTCAAAGCTCAGATAGACCACCTTTTCCCCGGCTTCTGGTTTTTTTTCGATGGTCTCCGCCGCCGAAGGCTCCATTTGAACCCCCTCCGGCCGGTTCAAAGCCCTGACCCCCATCGCCGCCAGGTTCCCAACGATCGCCGCAGCGATCCCCACGACTGCCAACCCGTAAAGAAGATTACGCAGCCGGAACGCTTTCACAAACATCCGATTCTCCCCTCCTTACAGACTTTGTTTCCAGTCTATGCGAAAGGGAGCTTGTTTCATGTGGCGGTTTCCCCGTTCTCCGAAAGGAAAAACCGCAGCCCCGTGTAGCGCAGGGTCTTTACGTTGTTTTCCACCATGAATTCGATCCGTTTGGCAGACCCCACCAGCACCAGCAGCTTCTTCGCCCGGGTCACGGCTGTGTACAAGAGGTTACGGAAATAGAGCTTGTCGTATCCCCCCACGATGGGCAGCACCACAGCATCGTACTCGCTGCCCTGACTCTTGTGAACGGTGACGGCATAGGCAAGCTCCAGATCCCCGATTATCTCGAAGGGATAGCTGCACACCCGCCCGTCAAAGTCCGCCTCCAGAACGGCAGAAGCCGCATCGATGGAGCAGATCCGACCGATGTCACCGTTGTAGATCCCCATGCCCTTCTCGCCGTTCTTGTCCCATTCCAGGTCGTAGTTATTCCGATTCTGGATGATCTTGTCCCCTTCCCGGAAGGTGAAAAACCCGCTTTTGTGCTCCTTTTTCTCTGGAGACGGCGGATTCAGCACCGCCTGCAGCCGCACGTTCAGCTCATAGACACCCACCGTCCCCTTCCGTTGAGGGGAAAGGACCTGAATGTCCGTCAGCGGCGACATCCCGTAGCTTTTCGGCAGCCGCTGGGCTGCCAGTTCCACCACCGTTTTCGCCGCCGCTTCCTCGCTTAGCCGGGAAAGAAAGAAAAAATCCCGGTCTTTTTTCGTCAGATCCGGCATCTCCCCTTCCACGATCCGATGAGCGTTGGTAACGATCAGGCTTTCCGCCGCCTGCCGGAAGATCTGCTTGAGTTCCACCGTTGGCACCCGTCCGCTGCGGATCAGATCCCGAAGCACGTTTCCCGCTCCCACCGAAGGCAGCTGGTCGGAGTCGCCGACCAAGATCAGCTTGCACCCCGGCCGGATTCCCCGGAGCAGCGCTTCAAAAAGCTCCACGTCCACCATGGACATCTCATCAATGACCACGGCGTCTGCATTTAAGGGGTTCTGCTCGTTGTGGATGAATCCGGAACGCCCCTCCTCGGAAAAGTCCACCTCCAGAAGCCGGTGGATGGTCTTCGCCTCATGGCCGGTGACCTCCGACACCCGCATGGCCGCCCGGCCGGTTGGGGCGGCAATGGCAAGCTTCATCCCCTCCTGCTCCAACAGCTCGATGATGGCATTTAAGGTGGTGGTCTTTCCGGTTCCGGGGCCGCCGGTCAGAATCAGAAGGCTCCGGGAAAGCGCCTCCCGGATGGCCTGCCGCTGAAGCGTTTCATATTGGATGCCTTTTTCCTTTTCCACCCGGTCGATCATGGCATCCACGTCCCGGGTCTCGAAAAACCGGTTCCGGAGCATCAGCTCCACCCGGAAGGCAATGTACTTCTCCGCCGCATAATAGCCGGGGAGGAAGAGGAACTCCTTCCCTTTCCGCACCATGGAGCAAAGCCCCTCTTTCTGGAGCCGCTCGTCGATCTCGATCTCCACCGGATCCTCTGAAAGCCCCGTCAGTTTCCGGGCCAGCAGCACCACCTTGTCCCGATTCAGACAGGTGTGTCCGTTTCTCAGATTGTACCGCAGCACATGGCAGAGGGCGGCATAGATCCGCTGGGGCGCCCCCCGGTCGATGCCGAAGGAAGCCGCCATCCGGTCCGCCGTCCCGAAATCCACCCGGATCTCGTCGTCGCAAAGGAGATAGGGGTTCTCCCGGAGCAGGTCGGTGGTCAGCGGACCCCATTTTTTATAGATCCGCACGCTCTGGGCGGAGCCGATTCCGTGACCGGCCAAAAAGATCATCACCGTCCGCATCCCGAAAAGCTGCCCGAACTCCCGGGTCAGCTCCTCCGCCCTGGCGATGGCCCCCGCCATGCCGGCAGCCCCCGCAGTCAGCACCAGCTCCGCACCGTATGCTTTCATGATCTGCCGCCGCTCGACGGACATGGTCTCCGGCATGACGATGATGATGCGGTAGCCGCGGGCGGCGGCCACGGAA
>USLH01000124.1 GCA_900555435.1 uncultured Oscillospiraceae bacterium
CCCGTTGGCGGCGGTGTTCCAGCTGGCGCTGATGCTGCCGGTCTGGCTGCTGACCCGGGAAACGGGGAAGGGGCTTGGAGAATCGGCAAAAGAAGCGGCGGGACGATGGGGGCTTTTGTTTTCCCTGCTGGGGGCGGGATACCTGCTGACCACCACGGCGCTGACTTTGTCCAGTATGGGGAATTTTTTGGTGAACACGGCGTTTCCTGGGGCGAAGGCGGAATTTTTTCTGGTGACGCTGACCCTGGCGGCGGGATATGGGGCAGCACTGGGGATCGAGGGGCTTTCCCGGGCAGCGCTTTTGCTGTGCGTGGCCTTTTCGCTGGGGCTTTTTCTGATCTTGCTGGGGGTGGCGGATCGGGTGGATCCGGTCAACATGCGGCTCTTTCCGACAAGTGGGGCGGGGGCTTCCGTTTTCCATAGCGCATGGGTCCTTTCGTCCCGGTCTTCGCCGGCGTTTGCATTTGCGTGCCTTTTCCATCGAGCGGGGAAGGATGGGATAAAGAAGGGGTTCGGGTGGTATTTGCTGGCTTCCTTGCTGCTGCAGGAATTCGTGACCTTTCTCATTTCCGCCTCGCTGGGGGAACTGGCAGCGGGGCGGGCGTTCCCGTTGTTCACCCTGACGACGGTGGCAAGGGTTTCCGTGTTCCAGCGGATGGATGCGTTGCACTTAGGGGTCTGGGTGGCGGTGAGCTTTCTGCGGGTGGCGGTGAATTTCAGGGCCTGCCGGGAGCTTCTGAAGCCGTTTTTCGGGAGTTTTCGGGAGGAAAAGGGGAAGTGGGGGCTTCTGATTTTTCTTATGGCGGCAGCTTCCGGGCTTTCCATCGGCATGAGCCGGGGACGGGGATTTTTACAGGGGGTGCTCCGAGTGCTGTCAGGCGGGGCGCCGCTTAGTCTGGTGCTGGGGGTGGTGCCGCTTTGCCTGTTTTTACTGCTCCGATGGAAAAAGCGGGGGCAAAACCGGGTCATTCCGGGGAGAAAAAGGGAGGAAACGGCATGAAAAAGGGATGGAATTGGGCGGTGACGGTATGCTTGGCGGCAGCGGTGCTGCTTCTGAGCGGCTGTCGGTGGATCCCCATGACGGATCTGCAGGATCGTGCCATCGTACAGGGGGTGGCGGTGGACTGGGATCAGGGGGAGTATGCGGTGACCATGCAGGTTTTTATGCCGGAGGGATCCGGGGGGCAGACGGTGGTAGATCCCTCTCGGGAAAACGCTCAGATCCTTACCTGCCGGGGGAAATCCATCGTCCAGGCGATAGCGGAATCCGCAAAGGCCCAGGGGAAGGAATTCTACTTGGGGCACAACCGCATCGTTATCTTAGGGGGAGGGCTTTGGGGGAAGCCTTTGCAGGAGGTGCTTTCGTATTTCGGGAACAGCCCGGACTCCCGGATGGACGTGACGATGCTGATGACGCCCGGATGGGCGGGGGAGATTTTAGATGTGGGCATTTCTCAGATGCTTTCACCGGCAATGTCCATTGAGAACACCGTGCGGAACGCCGAAAAAAACGGACTTTCCGAGGAGGTGCTGCTGGTGGACGTGCTGCAGGCGCTGGCTTCTCCCCATCGGGCGACGGCGATTCCGGTGATCTTGCCGGTGGAGGGGGAAAACAGCGAGGAGCGGGATCTGAAGGCGGTGGAGCTTACAGGGATGGCGTTGTTTTCCGGGGAACGGTGCGAAGGGGAGCTTTCCGGGGAGGAGCTGCGGGGCTTTTTGTTTTTGCGAGATGCCTCCGGGGGGATCCACTATCCGGCGGAGACGCTGGAGCTGAAAGGGGCAACGGTGAAGCTTTTTGGGTGCCGGGACCGGATCGTCCCGGTGTTGGAAGAGGGGAAGCTAAGCTTCCGGTTGGAGATCCGGGGGCAGGGGGCTTTGATTGAGAAATTTCTGCGGGAAGGGGCTGCTTTATCGGCGGAGGGGATGGAGAAGCTCGAAAAGGCAGTGGAGGAGCAGATCGCAGCCGACTGCCGGGCGGCGTGGGAGAAAAGTGTTACAAAGCTTCATTGTGACTGCTTCCGACTGGGGGATCGGGTGCGGCAGAAGTGGCCGGAGCGGTGGGAAGGTTGGAAGGAAAGCTGGAACGACCGGCTCTCGGAGGCGGAGTTTTTTTGCGATGTAAAGATCAATGTGGATCGGACGGGGCTGGAAGAATGAGAAAAATTTGAGAAGTTTTTCGATAAACAAGGAGAAGCCTTAAGCCGAAGCGTAAATCCGAAGTCTCCCTTCGGGGATTTGAAACGATAAAGAGCGCTGTGCATATGCGCCAAAAATGGTGTGCGGCGGTTGCTTTGGCAGGTGCCTGCTTCTTGCGGTGCTTGCAGCTCCGAAGTGTTTCAGCCTTGGGGAATTTTTAAGGGGGGTACCCCCTTAAATGCCCTTTTCTTCCATATCTTTTCCGGCATGGGAAAAGATATGGTGCCTTGAATTACAAACAATGATCCAAAATGTACGAACCCGCATAGGGCGGTAGAATTTACCAAATTCGATGCAGAACGAACTTGGCAGATTTACCGCCCTATGCGGGTTCAGTCGTTTCTCATCATCGATGGATTGGTTTCTTGCACCCATTCTTTTCCCATGCTGGAAAAGAATGGGGAGAAAAGAGCACTTAAGGAGGGTTATGCACCCTCCTTAAGAATCCTCCTGCAGGTTGGGGCGGGTTCGACAGAAGGGCCCCGCAAGGAAACACCCGCCGAAGCAATTGGCGCACACCTGTTTTGGCGAATCCGTGGATGTCTCTTTGACGTTTCAAGTCCTCGAAGGAGGACTTCGGAAGTATGCTTCGGCTTAAGGTTTCTCCCGTTGATTGAAAGACTTTGAAAAAATGTAAGTGCGGGAGAGGCTTAAGGGTTCTCGTCCGGATCGGAAGATTTTGGAAAAATTTTGGTGCGTGGAAATCGGGAAGGTTTCTCGCTGCAACCGGGAGGTTCCGGGGGAGCTAAAAGGCGCTGCGGCGTTTTTGCAGGCGGAGAGGCGGTTGGGGGAGGGGGAGTAACTGTTCCGGTAGAAATTCTGGAAAAAATGCCAAAAGGGAGGGGAGAATCGGGACGGGGGATTCGTGGGAACGCTGAATTTTTGAAAAAGAGGTATTTTTTCATCAAAGGGATCCCATCCGGGCGGGATTTTGGAGTATAATGAAAGAAAAGTCAGGAAGGGGGAGTCGGTATGCGGCGGGCGGCGATGCGGCGGTGGAGAGCGCTGATCTGCTGTGCGGTCTGCATGGTGCTGACGGCGGGGATCGCCGGGTTTGCATGGCGGCTTTCTCTTCGGGAGGTGCCGAAGGAAGAGACATCGGCGCCGGTGCCGGTGGTTTCGATGCCGGTGAAGGAAGAGGAGGCGCTGCGGGTGGATCCGGTGCCGGTGGACGGGCTGGATCCGGAGCTTCCCATCGTTGCGCTGACGGTAGACGATTCGGTGACGGCTTTAACGGAGGAATACTGCACAGTGCTGCGGGAAAACGGATGCCGTGCCACCTTTTTCACGGTAGGGTATCTGGCGGAGGAGCAAGGGGAACTGCTCCGGGAACTGATAGACTGCGGCATGGAGATCGGGAATCACAGCTACAGCCACCAGCAGCTGGTTGGGCTCAGCCGGGAGAAAATTTGGGTACAGATCACGGAAAACGACCGGCTGCTGGAGGAGCTGACAGGGGTGGCGCCGGAGCTGGTCCGGCCGCCTTACGGACGGGTGGACGGAGATGTTTTAGGAGCGGCGGGGCATCCGGTGGTGCTCTGGAGCTTGGACAGTCAGGACGCAAGAGCGGAGTCGGTGCAGGAGATCGTAGACCGGCTGCTGCTGGCGAAGGACGGGGACATCGTGCGGGTCCACGACGGCATGACGGTGACGCTGGAGGCACTGCGGCAGGGGCTTCCGCTTTTGCGGGATGCGGGGATGCAGGTGACCACGGTGTCGGATCTGTTTGCGGTCCGGGGGTATGGAATGGAAAACGGAAAGCGGTACAGCCGGCTTCCGGAGTGAGGGTGCAGGATGATCTGATTCTTTCCGGACGGGGTATCTGTATTTTGCTGCGACTTACGGGACAACGCCGGGAGCCTCCGGTTCTATGGCAAACAAGGCGGGAACATCGACGCTTACTACTCCGTCCGGATGGTCGATACATGGACGCCGATCTTTGATCTTTCCACACCGGAAAAGGTGAGGAAGTACACCGGAACCACCGAAGCGGACATCGATCGGATCATTTGCAGCGTCAGAGAGCGCCGCAGGAATCGGTACATGACCCCGCATACGCCGGCGATCTTTACCGAGCGGATCGCTCAGCCTTTTTATGATCGAAGGGTGCGTCTTACATCGCATTTTCATGTGGAGGAGAGCTGCGGGCTGTGCGCAGGGAAATGTCCGGTGCAGGCTATCGAAATACGGGAAAAAAGGCCGATATGGGTCAAGGAAAAGTGCGTGATGTGCCTTGGCTGTCTGCATCGCTGCCCGAGGTTTGCAATCCAGTATGGCAGGAGAACCAAGAAACATGGACAGTCTCTCCATCCGAACGGATCGGGATAAAAAATCCGCCCTCTGCCGCAATGGAAAAGCTGCGGCAGAGGGCGGATTTTTATTTTGGGGAAAAATTACTGATTCAGGAGATCCAGGACGGCCTGCTTGGACTGGACGCCTACGGCTTCGCCGGTGATCTCGCCGTTTTTGAAGACCAGAAGGGTGGGAATGCTCATGATGCCGTATTCCTGTGCGAGGGAAGGCTCGGTGTCGATGTCCACCTTGCAGATCAGGGCGGAATCGCCTACCTCTTCAGCGACCTCGTCAAGGATGGGTGCCATCATGCGGCAGGGGCTGCACCAGGTGGCCCAGAAGTCCACAAGGACGGGCTTGTCCGACTGAAGGACACGGTTGAAGGCATCGGTCGTTACATGAATGACGCTCATAAAAAGCTCCTTTCTTCAGATGAGTTTTTTGTGTTCGCAATATTCGCAGACCAGCATACCGCCGGTCTCCAGATAGGATTTTTTCAGGTAGGATTCGTGGTTGGTGATGCAGTTGGGGTTTTCGCAGCATTCGCTGTTGTGGGGGGCGCCGTGGAAGAGGGTGACCTCCGGGGCGGTGCCTTCCAAAAGGGTCAGGATCAGCGCCATGCGGGTGTAGACGCCGTTCTGCGCCTGCTTGAAGTAAACGGCACGGGGGTCGTCGTCCACCTCAGGGGTGATCTCGTCGATGCGGGGCAGGGGGTGGAGGACCCGCATATCGGGCTTGGCCAGAGACATTTTTTCGGTATCAAGGACGTATACGTTCTTCTGCCGCTCATACTCTTCCCGGGAGGCGAAGCGCTCCTGCTGGATCCGGGTCATGTAGAGAACGTCTAAGTCGCCGATGACTTCGGAGAGGGACTGGACTTCCTGGTAGGGGCAGCCGGCGCTGTTCAGAACGGTCTTTACATAAGCAGGGATGGCCAATTCTTTGGTAGAGATCAGAATGAAGCGGTTGTTTGGGAAGCGGGTCAGGGCTTTGATGAGGGAGTGGACGGTGCGGCCGTATTTCAGGTCGCCGCAGATGCCGACGGTCAGATTGTCCAGACGGCCTTTTTCCCGAACCAGAGTGACAAGATCGGTCAGGGTCTGGGTGGGGTGCAGGTGGCCGCCGTCGCCGGCGTTGATGACGGGGCAGCGAGAGTAGGCGGCTGCAGTCTTGGCGGCGCCCTCCTGAGGATGGCGGATGGCGATGATGTCCGCGTAGCCGTTCATCATGCGGATGGTGTCGGCAAGTGTCTCGCCTTTTGCAACGGAGGAATCCTTGGGGTTTGCAAAGCCCAAAGTCTGACCGCCCAGACGGTACATAGCGGACTTAAAGGAATTTTGGGTGCGGGTGGAGGGCTCATAGAAGAGTGTTGCCAGAATTTTTCCTTCCATTCTTCCGTAGAATTTACGGGGATCTTTTTCAATTTCCAAGGCAAGTTGGATCAGGGATTCCCAACTTTCTTTGGGCCAGTCGCTTAAATCGATCAGATGACGAGAAGAGGAGCAGAGCATAGGATCCTTCCTTTCTAATATGAGTCAATCAGTTCTGTGCTCATTTTAGCACGTTTTTTAATGGAAGACAAGGTGTTCGGGAAAATGATAGCAGATTTCCTACTATCTTAGGGGAAAACGGGAAGAAAACAGGAATTTTTGGAAAAATGGAAATTTCTTTTGGAAAATCCCTTGACTTTTTTCAGGGAATGGAGTAAACTATAAAAGCTGTCAGCGAGACGGTTAAATCGAATCCATCGAAAAACTTTTGAAAAGAACGAAAAAAGTTCTTGACAAAGGGGGAGAGATGTGATAAGATAGATAGGCTGCTTCAAAACAGCGGCGGTGAACCGGAAACGGAAAGCCGGAGGAACTTGTCAAAAGTGTACAGAAGATCATCGGACGGGACGAAAAAGTTTCAAAAAGATGATAAAAAGTACTTGACAAAGACGAGAAGCTGTGATATAATGAATTACGCTTCTTGGACAAGTTGAAACTTGACAAGGACCGCACAGGAGCTTGAAAATTAAACAATACTGTAAGAAAAGAACCGACCTGAAGATTCCGAAGGTTTTGGAAGCGAGAGCGGAAGGAACCGGACGAGTTTCAAAGCGTGAAAACGCAGTCGAGAAATCGACGAAAGGTAATTCTTAGGAAACGAACGAAGAGCGAGTAAAATCGCTGGAGTTCGGTCTGAGAGGATATAGGCAGCCGGAAGGCTGCATATATAAAGGATTTAACAAAGAGTTTGATCCTGGCTCAGGACGAACGCTGGCGGCGCGCCTAACACATGCAA
>USLH01000125.1 GCA_900555435.1 uncultured Oscillospiraceae bacterium
TTAGCCGACATCAAGGCCATCGTGGACGAATTGGATTCCATCATCGGCTACAACGGCGTGCTGCTCTATCTGGACGAGATCCAGTACCTCAACAAAAAACAGCAGCAATCCCTTTTGGAATACATCGAGGACGGACGCATCACCCTCATCGCCTCCACTACTGAGAACCCCTACTTTTATATCTATAACGCCGTTTTGAGCCGCTCCACCGTTTTTGAGTTCAAGTCCGTCCCTCCCGAGGAGGCGGAAAAGGCCGTGGAGCGTGGCTTCCACGTCGCCGAAGCGGATCTGGACGAACCCCTTCTCATCGAAGACGGCGTTGTTTCCCATATTGCCCGGAGCTGCGGCGGGGACGTCCGCAAAGCCCTGAACACCGTGGAGCTCCTCACCTTAGCTTCCGCCCACACCGACGAAGGCCGGCGCATCTCCCTTTCCCTTGCGGAAGAGCTGTCCCAGCGCAGCGCCATGCGCTACGACCGGGAAGGCGACGAGCATTACGACATCGTCTCCGCCTACCAGAAGTCCATGCGGGGCTCCGACCCTGACGCCGCCATCCACTATCTGGCGCGGCTTTTAGAGGCCGGAGACCTGCCTTCCGCCTGCCGGCGGCTCATGGTCTGCGCCTGCGAGGACGTGGGGCTTGCCTATCCCCAGATCATCCCCATCGTCAAAGCCGCCGTGGATGCCGCCCTGCAGGTAGGGCTTCCCGAAGCCCGGCTCTGCCTGGCGGACGCCGTGATCTTAGTCGCCACCGCTCCTAAATCCAATACCGCCCACAATGCCATCAACGCCGCCATGGAGGATCTGAAGGCCGGCCGCTCCGGTCCCATTCCCCGCACCCTGCAGAACAAGCACTTCGACGGCGAGGATGCGGCGGTAAAGGGACAGTTCTACCAATATCCCCACGATTTTCCCAACCGCTGGGTGGATCAGCAGTACCTTCCCGACGCCTTGAAGGACCGGATCTACTACGAGTACGGGGACAACAAGATCGAGCAGGCTGCCAAAGCCTACTGGGACAGGATCAAGGGCAAAAAATAGGAAAATACCCGCTCCCTCCGGAGCGCTTTGGAGGTCACTATGCTAAAAGATCAACTGGAACCCCTTCTTCTGAAGGTGCAAAAGCCCATCCGCTATGTCGGCGGCGAATTCAACAGCGTGGTCAAGGACAAGGCGGGAATCAAGACCCGCATGGTCCTCTGCTTCCCGGATAACTATGAGATCGGGATGTCTCATTTAGGGCTCAAAATTCTCTATTCCCTCATCAATGCGAGAGAGGACTGCTGGGCGGAACGGGTCTACGCCCCCTGGCCGGATATGGAAGCCCTGATGCGGGAAAACCACATTCCCCTCTACGGCTTAGAAAGCCTTGACCCCCTGCGGGAGTTTGACTTTTTAGGCTTTTCCTTGCAGTATGAGCTTTCCTACACCAACATTCTCAATATGCTGGATTTGGCCGGCATCGACCCCCTTGCGGAAAACCGGACAAACGACGATCCCGTCATCTTCGCCGGCGGCCCCTGCGCCATGAATGCCGAGCCCCTTTGCGACTTCTTCGACTGCTTCCAGTTAGGCGAAGGCGAGGAGATCATGCTGGAAATGATCGACCTTTACCAGAAGCACCGTGCTTCCGGCAAATGGGACAAAAAGGCCTTCCTAAAAGACGCCGCCCAGATCCCCGGGATGTACGTCCCCTCCCTCTATGACGTGACCTATCACGAGGACGGCACCATCGCCGCCATCACCCCCAAGGACGGCGCCCCCGCCACGATCACCAAGCGGATCGTCAAGGACTTCGACAAGGTCTTCTATCCCGATACCTTCATCGTCCCTTACACCGAGGTCGTCCACGACCGGGCGGTGCTGGAGGTCATGCGGGGCTGCATCCGGGGCTGCCGCTTCTGTCAGGCAGGCTTCATCTACCGCCCCATCCGTGCCAAAAAACCCGACACCCTCTGCTCTCAGGGCAAGGCTCTCTGCGAATCCACCGGGTATGAGGAAATGTCCTTAGCATCCCTTTCCACCTCCGATCACCCTCAAGTGGAGGAAATGCTGGATAAGATCATCGACTATACCCAGGAGGAGCACATCAACCTCTCCCTCCCCTCCCTCCGGGTGGACAACTTCTCCAAAGAGCTGCTGGAAAAGGTCAGCAAGGTCCGGAAAAGCGGTCTGACCTTCGCCCCGGAAGCCGGGACCCAGCGTCTCCGGGACGTTATCAACAAAGGTGTTACCGAAGAAGAGATCATGCGCACCTCCCGCATCGCTTTTGAGGGCGGTTACACCAGCGTCAAGCTCTACTTCATGCTGGGGCTCCCCTTTGAGACCATGGACGACGTTTTGGGCATCACCGCTCTGGGCCAGCGGGTGGTGGATCTTTACTACTCCCTCCCCACCAAGCCCAAGGGCAAAGCCGTCAACGTTTCCATCTCCGTTTCCACCTTCGTTCCCAAGCCCTTTACCCCCTTCCAGTGGGCGGCACAGGACACCTATGACGAGATTGTCGAAAAGCAGCACGCCCTGACCCACTCCGTCACCACCCGGAAGATCAGCCTTGCGTGGCATGAGGTCCGCACCTCCGTTTTGGAGGGCGTCATTGCAAGAGGCGACCGCCGGCTGGGCAAGGCCATCTACAACGCATGGAAGATGGGCTGCAAGTTCGATTCGTGGGAGGAATTCTTCGATTTTGACAAGTGGGTCAAGGCCATCGCCGACGCCGGGCTCACCATGGAATTCTACGCCTCCCGTCAACGCACTCCCGACGAGATCTTCCCTTGGGATCACATCGACGTAGGCGTCTCCAAAGCCTTCCTCCGCCGGGAATACGAGAAAGCCTCCCGGGCGGAGGTCACCCCCAACTGCAAGGAACACTGCGCCGGCTGCGGCGCCAACAAGCTCATCGGAGGAGGTCGCTGCATTTGAACGCCAAGGAACCCAAGATCATCATCGTCGGCGGCAAGCCCGTCTACGACATCCGTGCCTTCTACCGCAAAGAGGGAAGAGCAAAGTATATCTCTCACCTGGATCTCTACCGCACCGTCCAGCGGGCGTTCCAGCGCTCCAAACTGCCCATCTGGTTCACGCTGGGCTTCAACCCCCACATTTACCTGACCTACGCCCTGCCGCTGGCGCTGGGTTATGAGGGCGTCCGGGAGAGCTTTGACTTCCGCCTGACCGAGGATCTTCCTTTGGAGGAAGCCGCTGCCCGCTTAAATGCCGCCATGCCCGAGGGCATCGTCATCACTGAGCTTGCTCCCCCCGTCCACAAGGCCGATGACATCGAAAAGGCCGACTACACGCTGGAATTTTCCATGAAGGAGCTTTCTCCCGAAGAACTGGAAAAAGCCTTCACCGATTACATCTCCCAGCCCGCCATCGAGACCCAGAAGCATACCAAAAAAGGCCCCAAAACCATCGACCTAAAGCCCTCCCTCCTCCGCTGTGAGGTTGAGAAAACGGATCGGGGTATTCTCCTTTCCCTGACCCTCCCCGCCGGCATCCATGAGAACATAAACCCCACCCTCCTCATCGATGCCTTCGGAAAAGCCGTGGAAAAAGAGCCGGACTACCACGCCATCCGACGGGACAGGATCCTCTGCTCCGACGGGACGGATTTCTGCTGAACCCTTTTACGCAAAAATGCGATGGAATCTCCCGTTCCACCGCATTTTTTCATTTTACCCGTTTTTCTCGTTGTAAAGCTCCTTGCAGCAGAGCCACCTCGGATGTGCAAACTCCGGCCAGAACCGGTTCCGCCACGCCGCCGGATACTGGCAGCAGCAGCCGTTCTCGTCACAGCAAAGCTGATACATCGTCTCCGCTGGGCAGCTGCAATCGTACACCTGAGGTTCCACGCCGCAGTTTCCATTTCCGCCGCCGCAGCTGCAGCTCCCCGCCGTCTCTTCCGGCTCTCCCGGAACATTCGCCGGCGTTACCGGCCGCCGGATCCCCCGGCGATAGTTGTAGCTGGCGTCCGGAAATGCGATCCCCTTTCCATTGGGCACGTTCGACCCCTCCCTCACTTGAATCTGCGAAGCCGCAGCTCCGCTTTTCCATTCTATGCGGGAGGCGTTTTCCCGGTTCGCCTTACTTCTGAAACTTCACCGGGATGCCGTTGACCTCCACCCCTTCTTCCACCCGGATCAGGATGTATTTGGCGCCGTCGATGTATTTCGTTTCCACCAGCCGGCTGCACTCCGGCTTCACCTGTACGCTGATCCCCGGGGTCGTCAGGGTGACCCGGGTGCTGTCCACCAGATTTCGTGGGCTTAACCCCTCTTCCTCTCCGAAAACTTCCCGATACCGCCCATCGAAGGCTTCCACCCGCTCCTCCGAAACGCCGCAGTCCTCTAAGATCCCCACGACCGCCTGCCGGGACACCTGCAGCGGCTCTTCCACATGATTCGCCTTATGCTCCGCCACCATCTCCCGGAGCTGCTCGTCCACCCCCTGAATCACGTCATAGCTGCACTCCTCCGAAAGGGTTTCGGAAAGGATCTCCTGAAATGCCTCCTTCTGCACCGCCGCCGGCATGGGCGGCTCCACATTGAAAAGTCCCTCGATCAGCTCCGGATGAATCTCCCCCGTGTTCCGGGAATAGTAAAGGGCGTTATAGATGTTGCTGCTCCGGTCGTCAAAGGCCGGGAACAAAAAACCTGCTTCCGGCGGCGCCACCAGCCAGTCGATGTCGCAGGTACGGAACTCGTTGTCCGAAAGATAGTACCCCAGCGCCGGTTTGGTGGTCTTCACCGGGCAAATGCCGCAGAGAAGATAGGAGAACACCTCCTCCGAAGCATCCTCCAGCCGCTCCCCGTCCTTCGCCCGGTACGGCACGTCGTAAACATCCCTTGCCAGCAAGATCAGGTAGTTCCCCTCCATGGTCAGGGACGCCGCCGTTTTCTCAAAAAAGGCTGTCACCACCTCCGGATCCTCCAGCGCCGACTCCCTTAGCGCCATGAGCAGGCGGTGCTCGTCGCTGTCCGCCACCTGCTGGGTGGAAAAGCTGAGATCCATCAGGTTTTTCCCGATCCCCCCGGACAGCGTCTTCCGCAGAAGTGTGAGCAGTTTTTCCAGCTCGTCCTCCTGCATGATGGCAAGCGACTGCCGGAACTGGGATACGATCTCCCCTTTTTCGTTGACGCAGCACCCCAGAACGCAGGGAATGCTATTTTTATCCGGCCGGATCCTTCTGCGGATCTCGCCGACTTCCTTTTCATTCATTTAAAACCGCTTCCTTTCGGAACAGATTGGCTTTTCCCTTTCAAGCTCCCGGAGAGGAAAAGCCGCACTCCTATTTTACCATAACCCGTCCCCCTTTTCCAGAGTGAAATTTTTAAGCCCTTTCTGCAAAAGGCTCACCAAAAAACACAGCTTCCGGGTTGCTCTCTTCCGAAAGCTGTGATATACCATAGTTAAAACTCCGGATAGGGGGAGCCGTTGAATCGATAAGATCCGAACCTCCCCTACGACCCGAGGTTCTGTGTTATGTCCCGAAATGCCGCCATACTGCACGCCCCCTTGATCTTCCCTTGCAGCCCCATTCGGGCAGCAAAGCACCGATCTCTTTGGTTCTTATTGTTCTTCCTCAATTTGTGAGATTCTTTTATCAGGAAGGGCTTCCCCGGCGCTCGTTTCGGACGCGGGGTCAGGAGCGCTCTTGATCGTGCGATTGGCTGTACCGGCGGTGTCCTTCCTTTTGCTTCAAAAACAGAAGTTTTCCCGAACCCCGCTCAAGCGCCAAAAGCTCCTCCTAAATTTCCCCTTCCAGCTGCCCCCGCAGCCGCTTGATGATCCGCTTTTCCAGCCGGGAAATGTACGACTGGGAGATGCCGATCCGATCCGCCACCTCCTTCTGGGTCATCTCCCGCCGGCCTCCCAGCCCGAACCGCAGCTCCATGATCGTCCGCTCCCGCTGATCCAGCCCGGCGATGCACCGGTTGAGCGCCGCCCGCTCCGCCTCGCTTTCCATCCCCTTGTGAACGCAGTCCTCCTCCGTCCCCAACACGTCGGAAAGCAGCAGCTCGTTTCCGTCCCAGTCCACGTTCAGCGGTTCATCCAGAGAGATCTCCTCCTTCTGCCGGCTGGTCTTCCGCAGATGCATTAGGATCTCGTTTTCGATGCACCGGGAAGCGTAGGTGGCTAACTTAATGTTCTTCTCCGGCGAAAAGGTGTTCACCGCCTTGATCAGCCCAATGGTGCCGATGGAGATCAGATCCTCGATGTTGATACCCGTGCTTTCGAATTTCCGGGCAATATAGACCACCAGCCGCAGATTATGGGTGATCAGAATCTCCCTGGCCCGATCCGGATCGGTAGACAGTTCCGCCAGCACCTTCTGTTCCTCCTCCCGACTTAACGGCGGAGGAAGAGTCTGGGGCCCGTTGATATAATCGCATCGATGAAGAAGCCCCAACGTTTCCAGAACCCTTGCCGCAAACCGCTCCCACGCCCACCGAATTTTTTCAAACATGGTTCTCACCTTTCTTACTGTCTTCATGCTCCCTGCTTACAAATGCGTACCCGCCGGAATCCCGTTTCCCACCCGGCTCTCTTTCCCGAATCCTTGCTCCTTCTTCCCCGC
>USLH01000126.1 GCA_900555435.1 uncultured Oscillospiraceae bacterium
GCATGAAAAGCCCTTCGCGGGCGTCAACGGCTCCGGCAAGCACAACAACTGGTCGCTCTGCACCGATACCGGCAAAAACCTCTTCTCCGAGCTGCTCCGGCAGGAAAAGGAAGACGGCCGCCGGATCATCTTTGAAAACGAGTACTTCACCGTTTATGTCCCCTTCTTCTCCCCCATCACCTACGGCACCCATGTGATCATCAACCGTCCCGTGGCCGACCTGTCCCAGATGACGGAAGAGGAGCTGTGCGCTCTGGGCGAGACCGTCCGGGACTGCGCCGGGATGTACGACTCCCTCTTTGATATGCCCTTCCCCTATATGCTCTGCATGCACAACGCCCCGGTGAACAGCGGCGAACACCCCGAGTACCAGTTCCACATCGAGTTCTATCCCCCCATGCGGGCCGCCGACCGCCAGCAGTTCTTCGCCTCTTCGGAGACCGGCGTAGGCGCCTGGTGCAACCCCAACTGCCCCGAAGCCAAAGCCGAGGAGCTGCGGCAGGCCTATAAGAAATTCAAAGGCTGCTGACCGATTTTCAAAAACCGCCGTGTCCGGGATACGGCGGTTTTTTCTTTCTGCCGGTTGCGGCGATCCGCCCGGTGTGATACAATAAAAAGCAGGAGGGATTTCATGAGCAGCAGAAGCCCCATCACCGCCCGCTACGCCGAAACCGACCGCATGGGCATCATCCATCATTCCGTCTACCCCATCTGGTATGAGGTAGCCCGAACCGATTACGTCAAAACCCTGGGCATCACCTACTCGAAGCTGGAGGAAATGGGAGTCATGACACCTCTCGTCTCCCTTTCCTGCAAATATTCAAGCGCCGCCTTTTACGAAGATGAGCTGCTGGTAGAGTGCCGCCTTTCCGCCCTGACCCCCGCCCGGGTGGAATTTTCCTACCGGGTCTTCCGGAAAGGAGAGGAAAAACCCTTGAATACCGGCTCCACCCTTCACGCATGGGTAGACGTCAAAACTTTCCGCCCCACCAACTTCAAAAAGCGCTTTCCCGATCTTTACGCAAAAATGGAAGCCGAATTAGCAAGTCAGGAATAGAAAGGAGTTTTCCCCATGGACTTGAAGGCAATGTTAAAAAAGTACGCGAACCTTATCGTCCACTCCGGTATCAACCTCCAGAAGGACCAGATCCTCTGCGTCTCCGCTTCTCTGGAAAGTGCGGAGCTGGTCCGGCTGGTAGCCGAAAGCGCCTATAAGGCCGGTGCAAAAGAGGTCTGTGTCCGCTGGATCGACGAGGCCGTCTCCCGGCTGAAATACGAATATGCCCCCATGAGCCAGTTCGAGAACGTTCCCGCCTGGTTTGCCGCCTACAACAATGACTACGCCAGAGAAGGCGCCGGCTTCCTCTCCATCGACTCCACCGACCCCGGCGCTTTCGCCGGCATCGACTTCCGAAAGCCCGCCGCCTGGAGAAAGGCCGCTTATACCGCCTGCCGGGAATATTATGACGGCATGGACATGGGCCGCAACACCTGGTGCATCGTTGCCGCCTCTGCCCCGGAATGGGCGAAGAAGGTCTTCCCCGGCTGCCCGGAGGAGGAAGCGGTAGAAAAGCTCTGGGAAGCCATCTTCAAGGCCGCCCGGGTGGACACCCCCGACCCCGCTGCCGCATGGGACGCCCATCGCCGCAGCTTCCAGCGCCGGATCGAATATTTGAACGAGATGCAGTTTGACCGCCTGCACTACAAAAACTCCATCGGCACCGACATCACCATCGGGATGCCAAAAGACCACTGTTGGGCAGGCGGCGGAGCCGAGACCCGGAACGGTGTCTATTACTTCCCCAATATGCCTACAGAGGAGATCTTCTGCTCCCCCGATAAAGACCGGGCGGACGGCACCGTCTGCAGCGCCCTTCCCCTGAACTGCAATGGGAACCTGATCGACCATTTCTCCCTGACCTTCAAAGACGGCCGGGTCACCGACTTTTCCGCCGGGACCGGCTATGATACCTTAAAGGCTCTGATCGGGACCGACGAGGGGAGCCATCACTTGGGCGAGGTCGCCCTGATCCCCAAAAAATCCCCCATTTCCGAAATGGGCATCCTTTTCTACAACACCCTCTTCGACGAAAACGCCGCCTGCCACTTCGCCATCGGCAACGGCTTTGCCGAGTGCCTGAAGGGCGGCCTGGACCAGTCTGCGGAAGAGCAGTCCGCCCGGGGGCTCAACAGCTCCGCCACCCATGTGGACTTCATGCTGGGCACCCCCGACCTGTCCGTCACCGGCATCACCAAAGATGGAAACGAAGTTCCCCTCTTCCGGGACGGGAACTGGGCATTTTAAGAAAGGAGCATCCCTATGCCGTACATGAAAACTTTATTTTCCGGCGCCATCACCCCTGCTCAGGAGGAAACTTTAAAAAAGGAGCTGGGCGAAGCCATCACCCTTCTTCCCGGAAAGACGGAGGACTGGCTGATGCTGAGCTTTGAGGACAACTGCCGGTTGTGGTTCAAGGGCGACCAGAGCGCCCCCACCGCCCTGGTGGAAGTCGCCGTCTTCGGACACGGCGCCTCAAAAGATTACGAAGCCCTCACTGCCCGGATCACGGAGATCATGGAGAAGACGCTGTCCGTTCCCCCTTCCCGCACCTATGTCAAATACGAAGAGACCACCCTCTGGGGCTGGAACGGCACAAATTTCTAAAACCCGGACACACAAAAACCGCCCTGCCGGTCTGAAAAGGCCACCGGCAGGGCGGTTTTGATCTCTGCTTTTTTATTTGGAGGAAGCGGAAGAGCTGGAAGAGCTTCTCTTCTTCACCAGATCCCGCAGATGCTTGGGATTGTGCTTCTTCACGGCTGCAGAATTGGTCTCCACGGAAAGCCCGGAAGCCCACTGAGCTACCAGTTCGTCGTACTCGTCGCTCTTTAAGTTCTGCAGCACCGTAGAGCGGTACTTCTCAAAAGTCTCGCCGGAAAGCGGATCCTGCACCAGATAGACGTAAGCGTACTTGTCGTCGGTGACCATGCCGGTATCGCCGGCCTTGCCCTTGACGATGGCGGAACCTACGGTGGACAGGTTCTCGTTGGAGCGGGACACAACCACGGAAGAATCCTCCGAAACGTCGGCGTCGTTATACTCTGCTTTCACCTTTTCGATGTCTTCCCCGCCGTTGATCTGGTCCAGCAGCTTCTGGGCTTCGTCCTTTTTCGCGATCAGGTCGGCGCCGGTCAGGGCGTTTCCGTCCGAATCGGTAAGGGAAACGGTGATGTAAGTCCCCTTGGCATAATCCGTGGCGAAGATGGTCTTCAGTTCGTCCACGGGGACTTCCTTCTCGCCGCCTTCGCCGTAAACAGCCTCAAAGATCTTGTTTTTCTTGGCGGAATTCCGAAGGATCTTCGCAAAGGACTCCTTGCCGCAGCCTTCGCCCTCATAGGTGCTGCTCATCCTCAAGGTCGTCCAGTAAAGCTCGACATTATTGTTAAAAGAGCTCTCCTCTTCATCGGTAAAGGAAAGCCCCATCTCCTGGAACTTCTCCTCCACGGCCAGATATTCTCTGGAAAGCTCCGCAGCCTTATCCTGGATCCACTGGGTTCCGTCCTTACCTTCCAGATCCTGCTTGAAAGGGCTCTTGCTGCTGTCATAACCATCTACAGCAAAGGCGCTGTTCAAAGCCTGAATGGAAAGCCCTACATACATTCCGGAGGTGACGGTGGCGTTTTCACTGCGGTAAGCCCAGCTGGTATCCCCGCCGCAGGCCGTCAGAGAGGCAGCCATCAGAAGAGCCAGCGCTCCGGAAGCGATTTTTTTCATCCACTTCATGTGTTCTCATTCCTTTTTTCGTTGTTTCCTTAAAAAGGGTTTGCGCTCTGCGCAGACAATACAATATGTATTATACATGATTTTCCCCGGAATGTCCAGCCTTTGCCCAAAAATTCTGTGCAGGCATCTGCTCTGCTCCCTCTTCCGGCAAAAGCACCAGCTTTTTTCCGCTCCCTTTTCAAGCTATCGTGAAACGTGCCTCTTGTCTTTTTTTCGGAAATCTCTTATAATAATCGAAAAGAATCGTATTTTTACGCAGAAAATTCGCAAAATCAGAGAAAAGAGGCCGCATTTTGGAGAAAGAACGCATCATCGACGCCCATGCCCATATCTTCCCGGAAAAGATCGCCGCCAAAGCGGTGGCCTCCATCGGGAGCTTCTACGACCAGCCCATGCGGGGCAGCGGCCACGGCACGGCGGAATCCCTGCTGGAAAGCGGGAAGGAGATCGGCGTGGACCGGTACTTGGTCTGCTCCACCGCCACCCGGCCGGGACAGGTCAAAGCCATCAACGACTTCATCTGGGAGCAGAGCCTCCTTCACCCGGAATTCGTCCCCTTCGCCACCATGCACCCGGACCTGGAAGATCTGGAGGAGGAAATGGAGCGGATCTTAAGCCGGGGCTACTACGGCATCAAGCTCCACCCGGATTTCCAGAAATTCAACATTGATGACGAAAAGGCCATGCCCATCTACCGTATGGCGGAAGGGAAGCTGGCCATCCTCTTCCACACCGGCGATGACCGCTACGACTTCTCCTCCCCCCACCGGATGGAACGGGTGGCGGAACGCTTCCCGGAGCTCATCTGCATCGCTGCCCACTTCGGCGGCTACCGCTGCTGGAAGGAGTCCCTTGCCGCCTACCACGCCCCTAACATCTACATGGACACCTCCAGCACCCTCTATTTCATCTCAAAAGAAGAAGCATGGAGCTTCTTTGACCGCTTCGGCGCCGACCGCTTCTTTTTCGGCACCGACTTCCCCATGTGGAGCCACAAAGGTGAGCTGGCCCGTTTTGATTCCCTGGAGCTTCCCCGGGAAATGCGGAAAAAGATCCTCTCCGAAAACTTTGAACGGGTCATTTTAAAGGAAAAAGTATGATCCGCCCTTTTTTAAAAGCCGACCTGCCTGCCGTCCTTTCCATCTGGCTTTCCGCCAATCAGGACGCCACGCATTTATTCCTGCCTCCCACTACCTTGCACTTGTGCGGGAACTGCTCCCGCAGGCGGAGATCCTCATCCACGAATCGGATCCCGGACAGAGCGACGGCTTCATCGGCCTCAGTGATTCCCTGATCGAAGGGCTGTTCGTGGCCCGATCCGCCCGGTTCCACGGTGTTGGCCGGCAACTTCTGAACGCCGCAAAAGAGAAAAAGTCATTCCGCCTTTTTAAAGAAAAACCGTCCTCCGTGTGAATGGATCCACAGAGGACGGTTTCTTTTTATTCGATCTCCGGCTTCGGCGCTATGGCATAGTATTTGCTGGTTCGCTGCCGCCAGAGCATAAGAAGTCCCCGAACGCACAGCTCCACCGTCATGGCCGTCCACATTCCAAGAAGCCCCAAAGGCTTCACCAGGATCAGCGCCAGCCCGATCCGCACCACCCAGATGCTCAAAAGGTTCAAAAGACTTGGAACGAAGGTATCGCCTGCTCCCCGCAAGGCTCCCGCCGCCACAATGGACACCCCGAACAGCGGCTCTGCGATCAGCTCGATTCGCAACACCCGAGCAGCCAGCGCCCGCACGGAAAGATCCGGCGTTAAAAACCGGAACACCAGAGGACAGGCAATCATCATCAGGATCCCCGTAATTCCCATCAGAACCGCCCCCATGGCGGTACAGATATTCCCGTATCGCTTGGCCTGCTCCGGCTCCCTTGCCCCAACACTTCGTCCCACCAATGTGGTGGCAGCCGAAGCAATACCGTAGCCTGGCATATAGCAAAGGCTCTCCGCCGTCACTGCAAAGGAGTTAGCGGCAATGGACACCGCCCCCAAGGGTGCGATAATGGTAGTAGAGACTACCATCGCCCCGGTAGTGGCCACCTCCTGCACCGCCACCGGAAGGCCGATCTTCAGCGCCTTTTGCAGGATCTTTCGGTCAAAATATCCCTTTTCCCGACGGTTGAGCCGCAGCTGGGAATTTTTAAGGCAGCACCACCCGACCATGGTCAGGCTGATAACAGCACAAGCCAGCGCCGTCCCCATTCCTGCTCCCAGCACCCCAAACTTCGGAATACACAAAGCGTTGAATAGCACATCCAGTCCGCACATGGCAGCGTTTAAAACGCTGGGCGTGACCATATCTCCGCTGCACTGCAAAAACGCCGAACAAAGCGAATTGAGCTGTGAAAACGGCACCATCAGTGCAAACACCATAAAATACGCCGATGCGTCCGCGCAGATCTCCTGCGCGCCGCCCAGCCAGCCCGGCAGATGCGGACTCAGCCCCACGCCGGTCAGACACAGCAATCCCGACACGATCAGCGCGGCGACCATGCCGTTCCGCACGACATTCCGCGCTTCGTCTTCCTTCCCTGCGCCGATGTGATGCGCCACCTGCACCGAAAAGCCTGCCGACACCGCCGAAGTGATGCCGTTCATCAGCCAGGTACTGGTGGACACCAGCCCGATGGACGCGGAAGCATTCGCGCCCAGCGCGCCCACCATGGCAGAATCGATATACTGCATCACGATG
>USLH01000127.1 GCA_900555435.1 uncultured Oscillospiraceae bacterium
TTTGAGCTACAAGAGGACAAGGTACAAGATGTCATATTATCTTCTATGGATGAGAACACTTTTGAATTCTTCTTCGGCGTACAGCCAGAACCGGATACTGTTTATTTCGGTGCGCAAATAGAAAAGGACTTGCCCAACAGATTGTTTTTTGGGCGTGATTGGTTTTTGCTTGATGAACAAGGCGCAACGATAAACGGACAGCTACTGCACACAGCAACCTTACCCGACAATTCTGATTTCTTACTATTGAGCGCTATGGAAAGTGAAAATGTGGATACCGCGCAGCTTATCGTTTTGCCGTTTTCGCAGCTAAATATGTTGACTGCCAATGCTGACGCCCCCATGGCCTATTTGAGCGTATTTTTACAAAGCGGACAGGGTATTGACGATGTACAGAGAATTGCCGATTGGCTACAAAGCCGTCATCCGTCCTACAGTTATACGGTGTCTGACCAACGCGCGGAACTCAAAAAATCCATCCGCGATATAACGCAATGGATGGAGCTGTTTGTATGGGTAGCAAAATGTTCGCTTGTCATTACAACGGTGGGCATCATTGGAGTTTTACTTATCTATGTAGAACAGCGCAGACGAGAATTCGTTATTGCGTTGACTTTGGGGGCAACACACGGTACGCTTATTTTTGAACTGTTTTGCGAAGTGTTGCTTTTTTCACTTTTGGGAGGTGTAATAAGTTTGCTGTTAACAATATTTATTGCACCGCAGCTTTCCACTGTGACATTCACAGTGCGTTTTTCCTGGACATGCGCGATACTTGCAATAGGCATAGCATTTGGAATCACGCTTATATGTTGTGTATGTACGATCCTCGGCACGCGTAGTCGCTACCCAACGAAGATTTTATAGCGTTAAAAGGAGCAAAAATGAAACCGATTCTAAAGCTGCAAGATGCAAGTAAAATTTATCGGCAGGGGGGTGTGAAAACTGTAGGGATCGAGGCGGTAAACCTTGAAATCTATCCTCACGATTTTGTCGCTATTACAGGTCGTTCAGGCTGCGGCAAATCGACTCTGCTAAACATTTTAGGCTGTATGGATGAACTGACAAGCGGCAGTTATTTCTTTGACGGCGAGGACATTACACGACTGAAAAGTAGAGCCGGCGCGGCATTACGTAACGAGAAAATTGGCTATGTATTCCAAGCATTCAACTTGGTTAATGAAATTAGCGCGCTTGAAAACGTCTGTATGCCGCTTGGTTATGCGGGTGTGTCCAAACGGGAAAGAGATGCGGTTGCACATGAACTGCTCGCACGCGTTGGCATGGCCGAAAAAGCCAACAAGCGACCAGTAAATCTTTCTGGCGGTGAACAACAGCGCGTTGCCATTGCAAGAGCGCTGGCTCGTTCGCCGCGTGTGTTACTGGCCGATGAACCTACCGGCAACTTAGACAAAGCTAACAGCCTCGCCATTATGGAACTGTTTTCAAGTTTCAATCGCAGTGGCATGACGATTGTTATGGTAACGCACTCTCCAGATGTGGCAGCGTACGCAAGTAGGCAAATACATATCTGTGATGGAAAAATCATTGAATCCTTTTTGGGAGGAACATATTATAGCAGTCCAATCAAATAAAGTTACAGCTTGACAAAAGGTGTAAAATTGAGTCAAAGAGGCGATTGAAATGTTGCACAATGAAGCAAGAAAACTTCTGATTCAGGCATTGGAGAAAACACACAATGCAAGAGAAGTCGCTGAAAACTTCTCTGTCAATCGAGGCACGGTATATCGCCTGAAAAGACAGCTGGAAGAAACTGGTTCCATCGAAACCAGAACCTATCCTCGCGGACGTAAATCAGCTTTGAGCCGGGAAGGTATCCGCAACATTGAACAGTTGCTGAAAGAGAAGCCCGACATCACGATTGCAGAAATCATAGATACACTTCAACTCAAAGCCTGTAATGAAACAGTTCGTAAAGCAGTGCTCAAACTTGGATATCGTCGTAAAAAGAAATCTCTTCACGCCAGCGAACAGGAGCGTCCCCGATGTGAAGGAAAAACGCAAAGTATGGAAAGAGAATATGTCCGGGTACGCCCCTGAAAAGCTTGTTTTTCTGGATGAAAGTGGAATCAATGTCAATATGACGAGATTTTATGCCCGTTCCAAGGGTGGTTCTCGCGCAGTTGATGCTGTACCTCTGTGGAAACCTCAAAATATGACTGTCCTATCTTCGATTCAACTGAACGGCGAAACTGCCTATACAACATATTCAGGAGGAACAACTTCAGAAAGATTTGTTGATTATCTGAGAAACATTCTTATTCCGACACTTTCTCCCGACTCGGTCGTTGTGATGGACAATATGCGTTCTCACCATACACAGGCAGTAAAGGATTTATTGGAGCAGGCTGGCGTTCAATACCTCTATCTGCCACCGTACAGCCCTGATTTGAATCCTATTGAGAAGATGTGGTCTAACCTCAAGGCTTTTCTGAGAAAGGCAAAAGTTCGTTTGTTGGAGAAGCTGCCGGATGCCGTTCGTGCTGCTTTCAAAACGATTTCTTCACATGACTGTTCTGGATGGTTTCGCGTTTGTGGCTATTCACGCTAATTTATTGGATTGCTATATATAGACGATTCAATTCAGGAAAATATAGCTTCACCTTGAAAAAAAGCTCAAAAAACGTATCTGCTTGACGCATTGGCTGCACATTCGGTTAAAACGGCAAACGGATTAGACGAAGCGAATTTCGCCATCCAAACAAAAAACGAGGATACTCCCATAATACAGGAGCATCCTCCGATAACAACAAACGCGCTCTTACCGCCTTATACCGCAACTTCCGTTCCATCCTTAAACACAAACGCCAGCTTGTCCGGGCAGACCCGAACCGTCTCCGTCAGACCCAAGAACAGCCCTTCGTCAAAGGCTGCCGGCTGCTCCGCCGCTCTCAGCCTGCCCATAAATGCCCGTAGCTTGTTTCTCCGTAGCAGCCTGTCCGCCTTTTTCGTTTTCATCTTCTCCATTTCTGCGTCCAGTCGGCTCAACTCGCCCTCCACCTCCTGGTACTGACGCCGGTATTCCTCCTGATCCTGTTCCTTCACGGCGTTCTCCCGCACCATGGCCGTCAGTTTCCGGAGCAGGACCTCTTTTTCCGCTGCAAGCCGGCAGAGCTGCTGTTCCAGCCCGGAGGTCTCCGCCAGAGCGGCTGAGAACTCGTCCGCCGCGCTCAGGATCTCCACCCGTCTGGAAATCAGCCGGTTCACCGCCTCCACAAAGGCTTCCCGCAGTTCCTTCTCTTCCAGATGCCGGTTGGGGCAGGCATTCCCTTTCCGGGCGTACTTCCGGTTGCACCGCCAGATCACCTTGCGGTAGGGATCGTTGCTGTGCCATACCTTGCTGCCGAAGGTACCGCCGCAGAAGCCGCAAGCCGGTCGGAAAACAGGCTCTTGGCGCTGGTGTGGCGGCTTTTGCCCTTTCGACGCTTCATCTCCAGCTGTACCAGATCGAACAACTCCCGGCTGATAATCCCCGGATGGCTGTTCTCCACAAAGAATTGCGGCACCTCGCCCTCGTTGACTTTGGCGGTTTTGGTAAGAAAATCCACCGTGAATGTCTTTTGCAGCAGCGCGTCTCCCTTGTATTTCTCGTTGGTCAGAATGGATTTCACCGTGCTGCCCGCCCACCGCTCCTTTCCGCCCGGCGTGGGGATCCGCTGCTTTGTCAGCAGCTCCGCGATGCCGGATGGCGTCTGCCCGTCCAGAAACAGGCCGTAGATCTGCCGCACGGTCTCCGCTTCCTTTTCATTCACCACCGGCGTTCCGTCCTCGCCCCGGTCGTAGCCCAGGAAACGGCTGTAGGCCATGGATACCTTGCCGTCGGCGATGCGCCTGCGCCAGCCCCAGGTCACGTTCTCCGAAATGCTGCGGCTTTCTTCCTGGGCAAGGCTGGACATGATGGTGATCATCAGCTCTCCCTTGCTGTCCAGAGTATCGATGTTCTCCTTTTCAAACGTGACCCCGATCCCTTTTTCCTTCAGCTTCCGGATGGTGGTCAGGCTGTCCACCGTGTTCCGGGCGAAACGGCTGACGCTTTTTGTAATGATCCGGTCGATCTTCCCAGCCAGCGCATCCGCGATGAGCCGGTTAAAGCCCTCCCGACGGGCGGTGGAGGTGGCCGAAATGCCGTCATCCGTATACAGGCCCGCATATTCCCACTCCGGGTTGTTCCGAATCAGGCTGCCGTAATAGTCGCACTGGGCCTCGAAGGAAGTCTCCTGCTCCTCCTGATCGGTACTGACCCGGGCGTAAGCGGCTACCCGGGGCTTCCGTACCGGCTGCAGGGGGACTGCGGCACAGGCCTGCATCCTGGCCGGAATGGCGGTGACCTTCCGCCCGTCCGGCATGACCCGGACAGCTTCCGGAGGGGCGGCGGTCATGAACTGCGTCATCCCTGGTTTCCTCCCTTCTTCCGTTTCAGGTTATGGAGCCGGGCCTGCTCCCGCATCTCCTCCGTCCAGCTTTCGGCCCGGGAGCGGTCCTTCCAGACCCTTTCATCTTCCCTCCCGTCCTGAAAAACAAAGACCAGATGATTGTCCTTCGGTATCCGGATCTCCTTCAGAACCGTCAGAGCTTCTTCCGTGATCACTTTTACCCCCAGCGCTTCCTCTGTGATTCGATACAAGGTTTCCTCGGGGATCTGCTTGGCCGGACAGAAGGCCTTGCCCCTTTGCAGATAAGTCCAGCACTGCCAGGTGATGCGGGATACGTTGGTCCTGCGCCGGTAATGCTGTCCGCAGCAGCCGCAGACGATCCGACCGGAAAAGGGATACCGGGCGGTGGTAGGCTTCTGCACGTTGGTCTTTTCCCGGTTGGCCTGCAGCGTTTGCCGGGCCAGGGTATAGGTCTCCCGGTCAATGATGGCCGGGTGGGAATCCTGCACGTAATACTGTGGCAGCTGCCCCCGGTTCACCACCTTCTTCTTGGTCAGATGATCCGAGCAGAAGGTCTTCTGCAAAAGGGCGTCGCCCATATACTTTTCGTTGGCCAGCATCGTGCGGATCAGTCCGGAAGACCACCGGCCGCCCAGCCGGCAGGGGATCTGCTCCCGCTGCAGGGCTTCCGCGATCAGATTGCTGCCCAGACCGTGGGTGTAGTCGTGAAAGACCCTGCGCACCACGGAGGCCTCCTCCGGGTCGATGACAATCCTGCCTCCCTGGCTGCGGTAGCCGTAGAGCAGCATCAGGTTCATGGGCCTGCCCTCGGAGAAGTCCTTGCGCACCCGCCACTTGCAGTTCTCGGATACGCTCCGGCTTTCCTCCTGAGCGAAGGAAGCGAGGAAGGAAAGCATCAGTTCTCCGTCCCCGCTCAGGGTATCCAGCCGTTCCTTTTCAAAGAAAACGGCGATCCCGCGCTCCTTCAGTTCCCGGGCCGTTTCCAGCAGGGTGACGGTGTTCCGGGCGAAGCGGCTCACCGACTTGGTCAGAATCCGGTCGATCTTTCCGGCCCGGCAGTCCGCCAGCAGCCGCTGAAACTCCGGCCGCTCGCCCCTGGTGCCGGTGTAGTCCGCATCCGCATAACAGCCTGCGTAGGTCCAGCCGGGATGCTTCTGGATCATCTGGCTGTAATAGCTGATCTGCCGGGACAGGGAATGGAGCATGGCGTCCTTGCCGGAGGAGACCCGGGCGTAGGCGGCCACCCGGAGCAGCCGGGGCCGCGGCGCAGGGGCTGCCAGGGGATGAATCACTTTTTCCATCAGGCTTTTCGCCTCCTTTCCCGTTCATATTCGCTCTTATGAGGGAAGCTATCAAGCATTATTTTGATACAAACCGCCCCATACGGGAGAGAATTTCCGCCGCAGAAACCTATCGATCTGCACAAATTCTCCGGGTGTGACCAGCCCGTCCTCCCGCATTTGTCTGGCAATGGAGAGGGCCGCCCGGTAGTTCAGTTCCCGCTCGAACTGCTCCTTTGTCAGTATGGGCGCGGTCGGGTCAGCTTCCTCCCGAGGGGAGGCCGTCGGCTTTTTGTTTGTCGCTGCTGCAGTCGGGTCTGCTTCCAATCGACGGGAAAGCGTTGCCTTTTCGCTCTCCCCGGACGGAGACGCAGTGCTTCCAAAGCGATGACGGATATAGCAGGCGTGGCTGCAATACTTTCGGGAGGCGCTCCCGCCTGTCAGCAGCGCGTCGCACCCGGCGCAGTACCGGGGCGTCCCGCCCAGCAGGTTATGCTTCCGCCAATAGGCGGTGCGGCAGGCCGGGCTGCAGAACAGGCGCTCCCGCCTGCCGGGAAGCGGGGGAACAGGAGCGCCGCAGTTTCTGCATTGGGACGACGCGCTCGCCTCAGTCCTGTCCTCCTGCGGAGTGTTCCGGCGGCAGAAGGTTTTGACGGTATCCGGGGAAAGCCCCAGCTTTTCGCCGATCTGGCGGTAGGTCATATGCTGCTCCCGATAGTGGAGAATCAGTATTTTCTGTTCCTGGGTCATGTCCGGCCTTC